>CAYTIY010000017.1:11101-30449 GCA_964438045.1 uncultured Bacteroidales bacterium
TTACTGCCAATTTCTATATCATTAGTTTAATCGAACTTTATACAAGACTACAATAAAACTTCCAAAAAACGGATGGACATAACTTTATGAAATTTTCTTTGATAAATGACTCCGAAACCGGTTCGTCATTAAATATTGTATAGCTTATTCTAAATTGTCCATTATTAATATAACCCTTCATCGTGTTATTAATATTCCATTCATTACATTTTATGTATGCAATTGCAAGATTATCATCGGAGATATTAAAGTCTTCAGCCTCGGCCATTGCAATCAATGTTCCACTATCTTCATTTACAATAAACCAAATAAAGACATCATGTCCAAAGTCTTTATCAGCAGATAATATCATCAGGAAATCACCGTCACTATCAATTTTGTGATTATAACCACATTCGTCAATCAATTTACGAAAATCACTTTTCTTAATCTTTGTTACCATAATTTTTTTCTTTTAATTTTTTACTTAATTGATTGACAAGCCAATCAGGAGTATTGCTTGTGTTTAGCTTGTCATTATTAATATTTTCACTGTTTTTTATTCTCATACCACAATCAGGACAATATTGAGCCTCAGAAGGCAACCCAGTTCGATTACATTCAGGATTCGAACAACACCTTCCTTCATACTCAATTCGGGTACCACATTCATGACAAAACCTTGCATTAATTGCTATATCGCTATTACATTTTGGACATTTCATATCTATAAATACGCCTAAAAATTATTTAGTATTTAATGTGTTTTAAAATCTTTTAATAATAATGCCAACAAGTGCGTTTTAGTTTTAGTTTATGTCTAACATCCTAGCATTGATACTAATCCTCACTCATTCAAATCATTAATACTTAAATCATTATTGGCATTATATTCTATCTGTTCTTTTATTTCATCTGAATAAGAATCTTCGTAATTCAGAGAGTTATTTAAAGATAGATAGTTGATCATATTTTGATTCTCATCATTGAGAGAAGTATTAGATAAATCCATTCCAAATATAGAATAATCATCAATTTCGCCATTCACCATCCCCAGAAAACTGGCATGAGCCATATTGATTGCGCTCAACTCATTCCCAATATTTTGTGACAAAGGGAGAATTTCTTGATCAAAAAAATCATATGATAAGTGTCCGATTGTTGACAAATGTCCCATACCATAATCAAAGTTTATCATTTCAGGGTTATACGCCAATGGAGCAGGCTGATCGGTTGTAACCATAAAATTACCAGAATCGTGCCATGCATCTAGGAACTGAGCAATAGGATACCGAGCCCCTTCTTGTCCTGTTCCCGGATCAGTAAGAATCACTTGAACATCATTTGGATCCGTTGTATCAATACCTGCAACAATTAATGCATGATCAGCTTGTTCTCCAATAAATGAATCTTTTAGTTTTGTTATTGTTCCACCATCCCATAACTCACCTGAATCAACTCCTATTATAACTTTCTCACCTTTTGCCAAAGCTGAGGTCAGGTCGTATATGGAGGCGTTTTCATGTTGAGTACATGATACACCATTTATTTCCAATAATTTACCCACATCATCAGGCGAAGTTCCACCCTGTCCCTGATGATAAATATTAAGAGTCTCTGCTTGTTGTACCAGCTGATCTTCTGTTATCGGTATCCCAAAATCATTTAGAATTAGCTGTTGACTTTTTATAGCACAGGTGTCGCTGTATTGCTGTTGTACTTCAATGTTTACGATATCTGTTGGATTATCACCGATAACTTGATTTACATTATTTTCATCCATAGAATGAGTGTTTGTTTCAGCTATAGAGTAAAGCAAATCATGGATTCTATCATTGTGATGATTATTTGATGCAGCCACCATTGGTAAATCAGTATTAATCTGACTATTGTCAAAGTTATTTAATGAACCAAATATACCATGACCTATAATTGCACTTGGAATAATGTGCTCTACATTTGTGGAACTATTAAAATTGTCAAAATCACTATCAACAATGTTTGCTGCAGAAAATGCAATTCTAAATTCCCCAAATAACTCTGGATTGTTTTTAAAGGCCTCCAATATTACATCGCTCTGTTCCTGAGTTGTCTTCCCATCGATAAATGCAGCCAACAACTCATCTGAAATACAATGATTAATACTCATACTTATATTCAGTTAAGATGTTTGACAAATGCTTCTTTGCACGCTTACGCAGATTGTATAAGTTACCAACGGTAATTTGCAATGATTTTGCTACCTCTTCAATTGTTTTTCCTTCAATTTCTAATGCCATTATCACAAAGCGGTATCTTGGATTATCTAATTGATTTATAGCGTCATATAAATCAATGTTATTTACAAAATTTTCATAGGTGGTTGCATTTGAAATTTTCTCAGCTTCACCTATTTGAGCCTTCCTTGGATCAAATTCTATCAATTCTTTTTTTCGTTTGCTTAAAAAACGTACAGAAATAACTGAGAGCCATGTTGTAAGTTTGCTTCTTCCTTCAAACTCACGTACTTTCTTCCAATTGTCCTCGCTCAAATATAAATATAATTCATTTACAAGCTCATCTTTTTCAACCTTATAAGAGAATACTTCCTTGATGATATAGCCAAACATAGTGCCACATTTCTCATAAAATAAATAGTGTATAACTCGACCATCACCTTTTATTAGGTAATCAATTATTTGTTGGTCGGTTAAATTATCCAAATCGCATCTATTCATGTATCTTGATTAGAATATATTATATTAATTAGTTTAGACCAAGATCTGTCAATTTAGGTACAACATTAATTAATTTTCGCAACCCATCTTACAAATGTATCGTTTATGCCTACAAATAGAAAACATTCGCATAAGATCTATGGTGCGTTTGGTTAATATATTGGTTTAATCGGTAAATATTTGAGTACGATCAGCCCGTTTATCGGAGTGCTGACTGATGTTTTATGTAGAAAAGCTGAAAGGATCAACTTCAACCTTCTAGGAACGAGCCTTTAGGCTCGGACGCTCTGAGATTTTAGCCGTACTGGCGAAATTTTTAGTCTTCCGAACCGGAGCAAGGAAAAACACCCTGCCAGCGGAACGGAAACAGGAACATGTTCCGGAAAAGTTGAAAATCCTCAACATTTGCAGTTGACCCGAGCCACAACCAATACCAATATACCGTCTGAGATGGTGGTAAGAAAAAAGGCCACCAAACAGGCGGCCTTTAAAATGAGCGGAAAACGGGACTCGAACCCGCGACCCTCAGCTTGGGAAGCTAATGCTCTACCAACTGAGCTATTTCCGCAGAAGTTGGTGCCGCAAAGGTAAGAAATTGGACAAAAAAAAAGGGAAGATTGCCGAAAAAAAGCGAAGGAGGACCTAGATAGGTTGAATCATACGGAAAAATACGTATTTTTGAGTAGTGAGTCGGGGGTAATTCACACGGCCTTTTCACAACAATGTAACCCGGTTGTAACAAACGATGGCGACCTTCGCCAAAGAAAGAAACCCTATCGGTGGAACAATCGCTAAGCATTAAAATGCGGACAACAATCGAGAAATGTACACTTTCAAATACGGTTTATTAATTGAAAAAAAAACATTAATCGTAAACAGTGCATGGTAACCAAAGTAGAAGCCGAACTTGACAAACTCAAGAAAGAAACACTGGAAATGTGGACGCTGGTCTACAACCAGTTGCAACGCGCCGGTGATGCCGTCCTCACCTCAGACAAAGATTTGGCCAGGCAGGTCATACTCAGGGAGCGTCGTGTCAACGCGTTCGAGTTGAAAATAGACAGCGACGTAGAAGACATCATCGCCTTATACAATCCCGTAGCCGTACAGCTGAGGTTTACGCTGGCGGTGCTCAAGATCAACTCCAACCTGGAACGGATAGGAGATTTTGCAGAAGGCATAGCCCGCTTTGTGCTCGATTTCAAGGAACCCACCTTGGATGCAGACCTGCTGGGCAAGCTCCATGTGTCAGAAATGATCAACAACGTACTCTCCATGCTACTCACCCTGCACCAAGCTTTTGAGAAGGAACATTCTGAAACAGCCGGTCGCACTTTCGAGATGGATGCACTCGTAGACGAAATCAACCACATGGCACCACTTATATTGGTCAGTTACATCCAGGAAAACCCCGAGGCTCATGCGATGGATGCGCTGAGGTTGTCCGGCATATTCAGGAAGTTGGAACGGGTGGGCGATCATTGCACGAACATTGCCGAAGAAATCATTTTCTACCTGGATGCCAAAGTACTCAAACACAAAGGAACATCTAACCCTGATAATGCATGAATCAAACACGATTGCTGGTAGTCGATGACGAAGAAGACCTGTGTGAGATCCTCCAGTTCAACCTGGAAAGTGAAGGCTTTGAAGTAGACACGGCCAACTCGGCTGAAGAAGTCTTGAAAAAAGACTTGAGCCAATACAAACTACTCATACTGGATGTTATGATGGGAGGCATGTCGGGTTTTAAACTGGCCGACAAACTCAAGAAAGACGAAAAGACGGCCCAGATTCCCGTCATTTTCATTACAGCCAAGGACACGGAAAACGATTTACTAACCGGATTCAACTTGGGAGCTGACGATTACATCTCAAAACCGTTTTCCATCCGCGAAGTGATAGTCCGCGTCAAGGCTGTGCTGAGACGCAGCAACGGTAAGCAAAGCCAATCGGATATCCTTACAGTCGATGAACTGACATTGGATCTAGCCCAAAAAAAAGTTTTTTTAAAAGAAGAACCGATTTCCCTGACCAAAAAAGAATTTGAATTGCTCCACCTGTTGGTTTCTCACCCAGGACGGGTCTACACCAGAGAAGACATGCTCAAACAAGTATGGACAGACGAAGTCTTTGTTCTGGACAGAACCATCGACGTGAACATCACCCGGTTGCGCAAAAAACTGGGATCCTTCGGCCAACACATCGTGACCCGTCTCGGTTACGGGTATTGTTTTGAACACCACTAAGTCGATTCGAGCCAATGAACGACCTCCTCCACAAACCCCGCCTTACCTTTCATCAAAAACTCCTGATGAGCATCACGACCACCATCGTGGTCTTTGTCGTCATGCTGAGTCTGTTCCAATACCAGCGCGAGAAATCGTTCCGCATCGAATTGCTGACAGACCAGATTCTGAGTTACAACAACCTGGTGTACGAAGACATCAAGGAACACGGCATTTGCGACAGCTGCCTGGTCAACCTGATGAGCTTTTTCAACGCCAAGGATCTGCGCATCACGGTGGTTGATTTCTCGGGCAGTGTCCTGTTTGACAGTCAGGCTGAACACCTGCCCAATCATTCCAACAGACCGGAAATCAAAGATGCCTTGTCCACAGGTACAGGCGTTTCCATCAGGCGCAACTCACAGACATTGGGAAAACCCTTCTTTTACGTAGCCACACGGTACGACAACCTCATTGTTCGGTGTTCACGGCCCTACGATTTCCAATTGCACCAACAACTGAAGACTGACAACAGCTTCATCATCTTCACCACGATCCTGCTCTTTGTGCTCCTGTTTTTCATTTTCAGGACAACCCGGCGTATGGGTAACACCATTGAGCAACTCCGGGATTTTGCCCAACATGCCGAAAAAGGCAACTCTCTCGACATGGACCAGGACTTCCCCAACAACGAACTGGGGGAAATATCCCAGCACATCGTCGGTCTTTTCAAGCGCATCAGCACGGCCAAAGATGACTTGGTGCGCGAACGGGAAAAGCTCTACACCCACTTGCAGACAGCGCGTGAAGGATTGGCCGTCTTCAGCCCCAAAAAGAAAGAAATCATCTCCAACAACCTGTTCATCCAATACATGAACTTGATTTCAACCATCCCTGTCAATGCATCCGATTCTATTTTCGAATTGCCGGAGATGAAAGAAATCAACCACTACCTGGAACAGAACCTAACGGTAAAGAATTTGCTGGGTCACCTGCAACGGCATTCCATCGAGGTCTACAAAAACGGCAAGATGTTTTTAGTGCAGTGCATTATTTTCCAGGACAACAGTTTTGAAATCAGCATAACCGACATCACCTTGGCTGAAGAAGAATCACGTCTCAAGCGGCAACTTACTCAAAACATCGCCCATGAACTGAAAACACCCATCAGCAGCATTCAAGGGTATTTGGAAACCATACTTGAGAATAAGGACCTACCGGCCGAGAAACGGAACAAATTCATCGAACGTTCTTACCTTCAAAGCAAACGCTTGGGTGACTTGCTCAGGGATATTTCCACGCTGACACGCATGGACGAGGCACCCCGACTGATTGAAAAGGAACCGGTGAATGTGACCAACCTGATCACACAACTGTTTGCCGAAGTGGAAAACGAAGCAAATGAGAAACACATTCGCCTGACCATGGATATACCTGCAGGGCTGCACATTCAAGGGAATCCATCCCTTTTATACTCCATTTTTCGCAACCTGATGGACAATGCATTGGCTTACGGAGGTGAGAACATTGAAGTTGGCATACGCTGTTTCCGCAACGACCTGGATCGCAGTTACTTCTTGTTTTATGACACTGGCGAAGGAATTGCCGAAGAGCACCTGAATCGCATTTTTGAACGCTTTTACCGCATCGACAAAGGACGTACCCGCAAATTGGGCGGCACCGGACTGGGGTTGGCTATTGTAAAGAACGCCGTACAATTGCACGGCGGTTCCATTTCAGCCAAGAACAGGCAAGGCGGCGGCCTCGAGGTGGTGTTCTCGTTATCCAACTGACCAGGATCATGGTGTTTAGGGCACCATGATCTTGATACGCTTCGTTCCCCATGTGACCAGGTAGATGCCTTCAGGCAACTCAAGCGAGACATCCCCCTTGCTCAGCCAAGTATTGAACACCATTCGACCGTCGAGTGCGAACACCCGGACAAGACCGGAATCCTGATTGTTGAAAAGATGCAGTCGACCCTTTTCAGTCCAACAAGATAATCCGGATGCAGGTGTGTTTTCCAAGCGTGTTTCCGAACCTGCATTCAACTCGGAGTAGTAATAATTTCTGTATCCCTTGGATACAAGCTTCTGCGTCTTTGAGTCCCATTCAAACCGCTCATCAAACACCATATTGTGATGTTCATCATATCGGGCTGTATCCCTCTGCATTTCTTTCCACATAGATTGCGCTTGATTCCACTGGAACGTGTGTCCCGACAAGCGATCAAACGAAGCATTGTACAAACTGAATTCGTTACGGTATCTCAACCATGTTTGATTCACCGCATCCCACTGTTCAGTCGTTGTCAACGTGTCCAACTTGGCGTTATTGTAAAAAAGACTTTCTCTCGATCCTGGCTGCCAACCGATTGGTTCCATGTAGGACCATTGGTAATTGGTCCGACTAGCCACAAGGCCCTCGGCATTGAATGATTCCTGGTATTTTGAACTACCCAGCCAGCCTCCGTTGTAGTCCCAACTGTAGTATTCATAGTTTATCACCCTGTCTTGGGCGTCGTATGCCTTCACCAACTTGAAAGAACCAAACCAAGCACCCGATTCACCTGCGGTTGTGCTGTATGAATACTGCTCTTGAAGTGTGACATTGTTTCTGGCATCATACTCCATGATTTGCTTGCTCATTGGCTCCAGCTTACCGGTAAACTGGTTAAAGACGGAATCAAGTTGATAGGTCGGTTTACCGGAACCGTTAAACGTGGCCACCCGGCTTTGAGTGGTTATCCAACGGCCTTCTCCTGTTGAAGTATCATACTTTTCAATGATCATGCGTGTCACATTGTTGTGCGTGTCGTATTGGTAGTAATTTCTGTAGGTTGGTTTCCAAACCGGATTGAGAAGTTGCCATTCTTCATCCTGCCAACAGACAAAACCTGCAGGTCCGTCTTTCAGATCAATCTTTCGGCTCCTTGACTGTACGTCCCATGTTTGAGTCGTTTGATTCCATTGGCTATTGACTGATCCAGCTGCGTCGTATACACTTTTAAACGCAGGCGTCCATCCGGTGGTACCCCATTGGTATTGAATATAGCCGATCGTATTTTCGCCTTCATACATTCGTTCGGTCTTGCTTTGTCCGAACCAACTTCCCTCAACCCATACAAACGCCTCGTTTTCTAATTGCAGGAATGAATTGTCCGGATCATATTTATAACCATATTTACTTTGGGGTATCCATTCTTTGGTTACATTATCCCAATTGTAAGATATAGTCAGTACGGTATTGCCCTTGTCGTCAAACTCGTCGTGCGACCTAGAATACCCTGTCCATCCCATGTAATTGATAAAATGCTGTTCATCAATACAACGGCCCTGTTTGTCATGTTGATAATAGGTGGCCGTTCCTTGTGTTCCCTTTGCGTTGTATCCCAAAATACTGTCCAATACCCAACCATTATTTACAGGCCTGTAATAAGGGTTCTGTATGATTTTGGCCGGTTGGGTGGCAACGTTCTGTGCTGTCAGTGAAAAGGACAGTAAACATAAAAAGAGCATACATTGCTTACTTTCACTGATGGTTCCAATTTTTTTCCTCATAACAAGAATGTGGTTACATTTTTTTACATAAAAAAAGCAACCAAATGTAGGGTTGCTTATGAACAAGGCTGTCAAAAAGTGTAACTATTGACAACTTTATTACATTTTACGTATTTTTTTACACATCGCACAACAAGATTTCGTCTTATCCGAATCGTCCGGTAATGTAGTTTTGTGTTTGCAAGCTCTTTGGGTTGGTAAAGATGGTTTTTGTTTCGTTGTATTCAATCAACTCACCCAGGTAGAAGAAAGCGGTGTAGTCGCTCACGCGGGCAGCTTGCTGCATGTTGTGAGTCACAATGATGATGGTGTATTGTTCCTTCAGTTCGTAGATGAGTTCTTCAATCTTTGACGTCGAAATGGGGTCGAGTGCCGAAGCCGGTTCATCCATTAAAATGACAGAGGGTTCAATGGCCAAAGCCCTGGCAATGCACAGGCGTTGTTGCTGACCACCCGATAACGCATTGGCCGATTTTTTCAGCTTATCCTTCACCTCATCCCACAATGCCGCTTTTTGAATGGACGTAATCACGCGTTCTTCAATAAAGTGTTTATCTGAGATACCATCAATGCGCAAACCGTAGGCCACATTCTCGAAAATACTCTTGGGAAACGGATTGGGTTTCTGAAACACCATGCCCACTTTCTTGCGCAGCTCATCAACATTGATTGCCTTATCGTACACATTGATACCATCAATCAGGGTCTGCCCCGTTGTCCTGACACCGTCAATCAAGTCGTTCATGCGATTGAACGAACGCAACAAGGTGGACTTACCACAACCCGACGGGCCAATAAAGGCAGTGATGGTGTGTTCCTCAGCATTGAAATCAATGTTTTTCAACGCTTGGTATTCACCGTAAAACAAATTGAATTGCCTGGCCTCAACTTTAGGAATTGACATAGGATTACTTGGATTTCTTGATAAAATAAGAACGGACTGAGTTGGCCAACAAGTTAACCAATAAAACAATGGCAATCAATACAAAAGCGGTCCCGTATGCCATAGGACGGGCCGTTTCCAGATCGGTTCCACTCACAATCAACACATACAAGTGGTACGGCAAGGCCATGACCTGGTCAAATATACTGTGGGGCAACCGAGGTAGAAAACTGGCCGCACAGGTAAACAAGATGGGTGCTGTTTCTCCTGAAACTCGGCTCACCGACAAAATGAGTCCAGTCACAATATTGGGGTAACACACAGGCAACACCACCTTGCGAATGGTTTGTAGCTTGGTGGCTCCCAAAGCATAACTACCTTGCCGCAACGAATCGTCCACCGATTTGAGCGCTTCTTCCGTGGTTCGGATAATGATGGGCAACACCATCAATCCCAACGTAAGGGAACCGGCAATAAGGGAATCACCGAAATTCAACGTATGGACAAACAACGCCATACCAAACAGGCCAAATACAATGGAAGGAACCCCCGACAGGTTGTTGGTCATGGAGCGCACCAGCTTCTTGAACCAGTTTTCTTTCAGGTATTCATTGATGTATATGCCGGAAAGCACCCCAATGGGAAAAGCAAAGACAATGCTGCCCAGCACCAACAACAGCGTTCCCACAATGGCAGGCATGATGCCACCCTCCGTTCCATTGTTCGAAGGCGCTTTGGTTAAAAAGTCCCAGTTAATGACAGAAATTCCATTAATGACGATAAAACCGAGTATCAGAAACAACGCGGCCACCACTAGGAAACTGACCAGCCGGAACAAGTTGAATGCCAGAAACTGGTTTGTTTTTTTTGACAAGCGGAATCCCTGCATGATTACGATGATTTTTTAGATTTGATCAATTCAACCAGGGTATTGAACACAAACGTGATGATAAACAAAATGATACCCAAAGCAAACAACGCCTTGAAGTGCGTACCCCCAAAGGGCGATTCACCCAACTCAGCCGCTATGGTTGCCGGAATAGTACGAACAGGTTCCAGAATGCTCGATGGCATGATGGCTGCATTACCTGTTACCAACAAAACAGCCATCGTTTCTCCAATGGCACGACCAATGCCAAGTATAAAGGCAGCCAAGATACCCGATTTGGCATAAGGAATCACCACCCTACTCAGCGATTGCCAGTGCGAAGCCCCCAAGGCCAGACTGGCTTCTTTCAACGATACAGGAGCTGAACGAATCGCGTCTTCCGCTATGGTGATGATAGTGGGCAGGGCCATGATGGCCAACACCAGACTCCCGGCCAAAGCGGTTTCACCCACTGGCAGGTTGAACAAGCGTTGAAGGAAAGGCACAATTACCACCAAACCGAAAAATCCATAGACAATGGAAGGAATACCGGCCAACAATTCAATAACCGGTTTCAGAAAGCGGCGCATCCTGTCTCCCGCTATTTCAGCCAGGTAAATGGCAGTGATCAGTCCTACAGGTATGGCAATCAAAACAGCCAGGAAGGTAACCCAGAGTGTTCCTAGAATTAAGGGCAATACCCCGTACTGAGCCACTGGAACCGATGTGGGATACCACTCCCTACCGTTCAGGAATTCAGAAACAGTAATTTTCGGCACCTTAACCAGACGACCGGTAAAAGCCTTATCAATATACCGCTTTTCAAAAAAAGCAAAGACACCTTCGTTGTTGGACACGTAGTCGTTGATGCAGGCAGGAATATTCTCGAATTCAGCACCCAGTTGTTCTTCCGTGTAGTATGTAGAAAGCTCATCCATGGTAAAAAGCTGGATGTCTGCATCCTTGCCTCCCACTTCTTTCCAATTAACAATATCACCGTTGAATATATCCTTTATTTGCTTTGAGCTAAGTTTTCCTACCGGATTCAAACGATGCACTCCAAGAACATAGCCCTCTTCAAGGGGCGATGAGGTAAACAGACCCACCCCCGATTTGAACAGAAAGAATACAATGAACAGTACGGCAATGGTAGTCACCGTACTGCTGGCAAACAAGATGCTTTCAGAAAATTTTTCTATGGCCTTTCTGAACTTCATGGATTTCAATTATGAAATGGGAACAAATCCTTCTGCCAATACAATATTCTGACCGTCTTTGGAAAGAATGAACGATATAAGCGGTTTCACCTTGGCCTCAACGGTGTTTGTATAGTAGTAATATAAAGGTCTGGTTACCGGATACTTTTTCGATTTGGCATTATCCACATTGGGTGCGACATAGGTCTTCCCCTTGTCGTAAGAAACCTTGAGAGCCTTGACATCCTTTTCAATGTAAGCCAACCCTACGTACCCAATGGCACCTTTCGTCTGGCTCACTGATTGCACCACGGCACCCGTGGCAGCCATCATCAAGGCAGATGACGCAAAATTCTTCTTGTTCAATACGTGTTCCTTGAAGAATTCATAGGTACCGGAACTGGTTTCGCGAGAGTACACAATGATCTTCATGTCCGCACCGCCTACCTGTTTCCAATTGGTCAGCTTGCCGGTAAAAATACCTTCCAACTGCTCACGGGTAAGTTGACTTACCGAATTACTCGGATTCACAATAACCGCGAGTGCATCATAAGCAATGATAACTTCCTTGACCGACTTGCCGGCTTCCTTCAACTTCATTTTTTCATCCATTTTCATCTTTCGGGAAGCTTGTGCGATATCGGTAGTATTGCTGAGCAAGGCGGAAATACCCACACCGGAGCCACCTCCCACAACCGATATGCCCGAACCGGCATGTTTCTTATTGTATACCTCTGCAAATCGTTGAGACAGAGGCAGGCAAGTGTCACTACCCTTTACCTTACAAACTACGGCCTGAGCATTCAACAAGGCAGGCATCAACAAACTGACTGCCAGACATACGGTTAATACTGTTTTTTTCATATTCATCTCTTTTTTATACTATCAAAATAACGATACCTATATTTCACGCTTGTTACAAACTGCTTACAGTTCATACACAAATTAAAACTTGTACTGAATCCTAAGGGTAAATACATTATCCTTGCGATCCGATGAAAGGTCTGTCAGGGTACTGGCTTTCCGGATGTTTGAAGTGGTCTCGTTCCTGACTCTGTCGTAATAAGCCATGATCTTCACGTTGCTGTTGAATCGATAGTTCAATCCAAAACCAAGGGTGGCATATTTGATGTCAGCAGATCCGGTCGCAACGCCCGATGCAGGCACAGCTCCAATCTGGTCTCCGCTCACTTTGGTGTTAGGATCGTATACATCGTACTTGACCACTGCCTGAAACGGCGTTTGAAGAATATCCTGAATCAGGTAGACATAATACCCGCTGAACGAACGGCTGTAAGCATCAACACCAACACTGCTTGTGGTCACTTTTCCGGTGGAAAGATCGGCTGTAGAAGAAGATGCGACATTGGCAGCTGTCAGGCTGGAACTGCTGGAAGCGGTAGCCGGTTGTGTTCCGGTCAGGTATTCAGCCCTGACTTGTGTCATACCGAGTACCCAGTCATACCCCAGTTGTCCCTCAATACCCAGGTATTCCCGTTTAACCCTGTCGTACTTATTGACCGTTTCGGGCAAGAACGTTTTAACGCCATTATCCGTTTTGAGTGAATATACCTTAGTGGTCGTGGATGCAAATCCACCATTGTAGTACGAAGCCCCCACTCCCCATTTCAAGCGTTCATCCCGAGAAGCCTTGCTTGCCGACAAGCGTGCCACAACATCTTTGTAACTATCCGTTTCCACGTTGATGCCATTTCCCGCTAGCACGCCCAGTTCCAGTTTCAAGAAATTCCAATTGGATGTCTTTGGGGCTTGAATAGTCAATTTGGCTCCTAAATCGCGTTCACCCGGAAACAAAGTCTGAAACATCCTGGATCGCTCCGGTGATTCACGGCTGCTCGACGAATACGCAATCTCGTAACCAAACGGACGATCAAACACACCACTCGTCAAGGTTAAGGTGTTCAACCATGGCTCCGTCATGCTCAGATACGCATCCTTGATACCCACACCCTTCTCGGTAACATCCAGCTGCATAACAGCCAGTGCGTTTTCATAGGTATACGCCACTTTAACCCTTCCCCTGCGTACCGTCAAACGGTTGTCAACACCCGCAGAAAAATTCCCTCCCGCAACGCTCGAAATACCGGCTGTATCGGCAATCTGAAATTGCGCTTGTACGTAACCAGAGATTTTTAGGCGTTTGGATACTTCGTTATCCGATTGCAGGCTCTCCAGAACGCCGGACAATACTCCTGTTTCATTCTCCTGAGCTAACACTTGGGTATAAACCAGGGTCAATACCCCTGCAGCAATCAAAAAAAATTGTTTTAGTTTCATATGACGAATCGTATTATTTCGGAAACAAAAGAACTGATTCGTTGTTACAGTAGTGTTTCATTCCGAAAAAGACAGTATGTCATTTGATTTGGAACCAAACTCAAATCACAACAAGAAAACCGGATATCTTTGTTCAACCAAACGTCAGCCATGGATACAGCATCGTACTCACACGACCGGCAACCGGCGGTTGCCAATCAGTTTTACCCGGGTGATCGTGAACAATTAGAACAAACACTCGACCGTTTGTTTCGTTCAGCCAAACCAAAAAAAATCTCGGGAGTAAGAGCCATCATCAGTCCCCATGCGGGGTATGTATTTTCAGGAGAAGTGGCCGCATCGGCATTCCAGCAAATCGATAACCACTACAATCGGGTCTTCGTATTGGGTTCTTCGCATCAGTTTAGCATTCAGGGTGCTTCGGTTTACTGTGCGGGCGACTACATCATGCCTTACGGCAGGGAAAAGGTTGACACACTGATTGGGAAAAAGCTTGTGAATGATTTTCCTGGCCTTTTCAACGACAACACCGCTCCACATGCCTTCGAACACAGTTTGGAGGTACAGTTGCCCTTCTTACACCACATGCTCAAGGGTGACTACAGCATCATACCCATCATCATTGGTTCAGTTGATCCGCCCATGTGCCACAAACTGGCGGCCGCACTCGAACCATGGTTCACCCCCGAGCATCTTTTTGTTATCAGTTCGGATTTTTCACATTACCCGAACGCTGAAGATGCAACCCGGGTCGATGCCAAAACCATGGAGGCCATCTGCATCAACAATCCAAATCGGCTCATTGAATGCCTTAAATCCAACGTCGAAAGCCACATACCCGGATTGTCTACCAGCCTCTGCGGATGGACGTCAGTACTGACGCTGATCAACCTAACCACCGATATACCTGTAACTTATCACCCGATAGAATACAGACACTCGGGGTTCAATACCGAACACGGTGACAACGATAGGGTGGTTGGATACTGGGCCATTGCCGTATCACAGGACGGTGATAAAACCAGAACGAAAACGGCAACATCCGCCTCGTTCAACCTCACTGCCAACGAAAGAAACACCCTCCTTTCACTTGCCAGAAAAACCCTGCAGGCTTGTGTAAGAGGAGAAAAACCATCTAAACCGGAGTTTGATACCCTATCTGAAACACTTAGAATCCCCTGTGGCGCTTTTGTCACCTTACACCTGAATGGGAATTTGCGTGGATGCATTGGCACCTTGGAAACCAACCAGCCTTTGTTTGAAACCATCAAGGACATGACCGTTTCAGCTGCCTTACACGATTACCGTTTTCTTCCGGTCGGAATAGAAGAAATACCCCGGATCGACATCGAATTGTCCGTACTGTCACCCTTGAAAACCATCGAAGACCCATCCGAGATAGTATTGAGCAAACACGGAATCCTTATCGAAAAGGGTAACCGACGGGGAGTCTTTCTACCACAGGTGGCTACTGAGACAGGTTGGGATCTTGAAGAATTCCTGGGGCATTGTGCAAGAGACAAAGCCGGAATCGAATGGGACGGATGGAAAACAGCCACCATAAAGATCTTTACCTGCACCGTTTTCGGGGAAAAGTAAGGCCTCACCAAACGCCGGCCACCGATTGTCCGCAATGGGTACACCTACCTTTTTCCAGTTTGATGGTTTTAACTGTATAGCCACTTCGCTCGACAACAACCTGCCCACAGGTTGGACAACGAGTGTCCTGGCCTTGACTCTCCGTGAGGTTTCCCGGATAAACATATCGCATGCCCATCACTTCCGCTAAACGGGCTGCATCCAATACATGACCGACTGGCGTGGGTCTACTGTTTGCTAATTTATACATGGGGAAAAAACGGCTGAAATGCAAAGGCGTATGTGCGAATCCATTGTTTATCAGCCATGTACAAAATCTCTCAACTTGAACAAGGTCATCGGAGTAATCCGGAACCAGCAGAAACGTGATTTCCAACCACACCCCTTCCTTTTTTAACGTAAGCAGGGTATCCAACACGGGTCCCAGTCTGGCCCCTGTCAACTTTTTGTGGATCTCTTCGTCAAAAGCTTTAACATCGATGTTCGCAGCACTGAGCACTGAACTTATTTTTTTCAACGGAGCGGGATTGATGTATCCGTTGGAAATCATGACCGACCGTAATCCCCTTTCTTTACCTAGAACAGCGGTATCGAACATATATTCAAAGAAAACGGTTGGTTCGGTATACGTAAAAGCGACATTGTGAATGTGTTCAGAAACAGCTCTTTCAACCACCACTTCAGGAGTAAGCGAATAGACCATCACTTCTTGTGGCGTAGATTGTGACAGTTCCCAGTTCTGGCAATTCAGACACCGCATGGTACACCCACCCGTTGCCAAAGACAAGATGGGTTCACCTGGATAAAAGTGATACAGGGGTTTCTTTTCCATGGGGTCAACCTGCAAGGAGCATAACCTTCCGTATGAGGTGCTGTATAAGACACCCCCCTTATTGGTTCTTGCGCGACACGACCCTGTATGCCCATCCTGCAACACACACCCATGAGGACAGAGAAGGCAGCGCACAGCACCACCTTTGGTTGTTTCCTGGAAATCGGCTATTTTTTCCCACTCTACCATTTTAGACAGGAGTTATCGTTCCGAAAGCGCCATCACCTTTTCGCACAGCAATCCAGCTAAAACCATTGATAAGCGCTTATGAAGCGGTGACATACCCGCCTCACAGGCAAGGGGTAAAGCCCATTCTAACAATGTCATGTAGTATGGCATCAGTGTTGTCGTTCCTTTTGAATAAGTTTGGGCATAGGAACGCATCTTTTTGATCAATGCCAAATTCGACTTCATTACAGACTTATCCAGTTTCCCAAGATCGGGCATCGACTGTACCATGAACGCATCGTTGTCATAAAACGAACGTACCAACCGGATCATACCCTTCAGATCTTCTTTGGTCTTAATTGGTGCTCGTTCAACCATGAATGCTACCTCCATCCTGGCAAAGTCGGAAATGACCGGTCGCAACCCAGTCTCAGAGAAATTAATCAGATAAACATTCATAAACCGATCCAGGAGAATGCTTTCGAAATTCAGGTTACCGTGACAAATCGAATGGTGATACGACAAGGCTGTCTCCTTTCTGGCTGGATACTCATACTTTAGAAACCAAAATGGATTGACAATGCGTTGTCCCAATTCTTCCACCTCAACGGTTGCAGAATCCGGTGAAACACCACAGGCCTCACAAGCCCTGTCAATCAACTGTGGAATTGGCTTCAATGTGGGGTCGTTGTCTATAAAAGGATGCATGGACTTTTCCACTGGTTGTCCGTACCATGGTTCCAGCATTTGAAGGAAAACCTTGTCAAATAACGGTTCAAGGACTTCCAGATTCCCCTCCTTGATGATTTCTGACAGAGGTTTAATATCCTTCAAGGAACTCCCCGACCCTGTCAGACTGTAACACAACGCTCCAATTTCATTGTAAAGGGCGGAGTCACGTACCTGAACGTTGTTGTTGGAAATATACGGTAGGACACTCTCTGTAAAGCGTTCTTCCTCCCGGGTAATGGCTTCACGATCTCCCAGCTTCAGTATCGTAGGACGCAACATGCGCCCCTCAGCATCAAATGAGTTGACTTCGTAAAGACTAAACGCCTCACCCATGATGAACGGCATTATGTCCAATCGAAGCGCATCCGGATACAAACGTCGGGTCAGGTAATCGTTGTTCGTATTATCAAAAAACGAGTCTGGTGCCTGAATGCTTGTACGTTGTGTACCTGCATCGATGATTTCAGGCGCCTTAAAAATCCATACCTGAACATCATTTATGCGGTGATCCAAGCTAAGTTGCCTGATATTCATTATATTACTATACGTAACCATCGTCTTGAGATATTCCATCAACGCAACCGGATCGTTGGGTTTTTCCAACACATTCACATCTATTCTTGCTCCACAAACCGCCACGCCCAGATTCGGAAGTTCAATGGTACCGGTATAGCAGGCACAATCACCCCGCATCCGATCAAACTGAAGTTGATCCATTATAAAACCACAGGTTATGCTTGGATCGGAAGTATCAAAACTGATGGCAATAAATGAATGAAGCCCTTCCTGACACTTCTCGTGAATGGTCTTGACCACTTCTTCTATCGTTACGGTAACTGCTTTTTCCTGAATCAACCAACCGGAGGGTCTTGTTCCGAAAGAAAGAGCACTTTTCACCATGACCGCTGCCTGCTCGGGTTGGGCCACTATTCTCAAATCATAGGTATTAGGGGGTTCAGACAATAAGAATGCTGCACCGTGTTCAATCGTTAAAAACAAACCCGGTTTTTCTTCAGGAGACTCAGCCGCCTGACCAAATCCGATGGAAAAACCCAACTCATTGTATCCCACCATACCAGAATTTTTCCAACACATAAACGGTGTGTTTGTTGGCAGGAAAGGTTGCAATTTCCAAGATTGATCACCAACCTGCCAAAATTGGCACGGACATTTCATGGAAAGATTGTATCGTAGAGTTGATTCAGCCTGTTTAAACGTATCAAACAAGTGAAACGACTGATGCAATCCAGCAATCTCCAGAACCTGAAAAACAGCCTTGGACAAACCGGCCAGATACAGGCCACCACCTTTGTTTCTTAAGCGTTTGTCGGTCCTCAATAAGACACGGATGCCTGTACTTGAAAGATACGTACACGAGGTCAGGTCTACAATAAGGTTGTATGTCCACTCTTCAAAGGGGCGTAGAGCCTCATCCAGCTCCGAACTGCTTACTGTGTCCAACCTGCCACCAACTCGAATGGCCGATATCGTAGAGTCGGATGAAAGGGTGCTGATTTTCATGAGCGTTGGTATTACTGATCTTGCTTCACCCAAACCAGTTCTTTTGTTTTAAACCCATAACGTTGGGCGATCTCCAGGTATTCATTCCTGACATTCTCAGGAAGGGTTTTCTCACGGGAAAGTATCCATAAATAATTGAGATCTTTTCCCGCTACCAAGGCGCTTTTATAATCGGGGGCGAGAGCAATGACATTGTATCCTGAATAAAACGGTCCGAAAAAAGAAACTTTCAAGGTGGCATCCCCCGTTTTACCAACCAATTTTGCTTTACCCACCGCTTTTTTCCATGTATTTTTCGTTGTATCGTATCCACGGTTCTCGACGCGGATGGTTCCATTTTCGTTCAACGTATATTCGGCTGTCGTATTGATAAGGTTCCGTTCAAAACGAAAATCCAACCGGGCAATCTCGTACCATTTCCCAGCGTATCGTGCCGCATCGAAAGGATTGACCGCGACAACTCCTTTTGGAATATTCGCACAACTTGTAAGACCTAAAAGAAGCATTCCCATCAGTATCCATGTTTTCATACGTTCTGCTTTCTTGTGTGAGTTAATAACAACAGATGTGTATGATTTGTTTGTTAAATAGAGTAAAATAAAAAAGAGTGTCTCCCGGTTAAAAAACCGTTGAGACACTCCTGTTGATGTACGGATTATTTACAGCCGTTTAGTTGTTTTCGGGGCGAAGTTTACGAACAACGGCACCTGTGCGCCACATTTCGCTTTCACGCAGGGCTTTCAGTTCTACTTCGAGTTTTTCCCTGT
>CAYTIY010000018.1:0-25141 GCA_964438045.1 uncultured Bacteroidales bacterium
TTAATAAGTTCAGACATAATTGTACTCCTTTCTTTTATGATTAATTATTAGCTTCCTTCTTTGTAAATAATTCTTGACGCTGATGATAATACCCTATCGCAAAGCGACTTTGGTCATCAAGTGATAAATGAGCGGGAATTCCATTACTATTTATGCCTGCCATAACATCCTGTAGCATCTTTTCAAAGTTGGTTTTTCTACCTGGACTTAATTTTGCAAGATGATAATTAGATAAATTAAGCAAACGCCCAAAAACAATAATAGGAGTACTGGATGCAGCACCATAATAGCGCTCTTTTATTGGTGCATTTATAATACGTGGTTTTGCTGATTCTTCTTGAATCTTTTCGAGCAAAGCAAACAAACGGCCACATAGGTAGCCTTGATTGGTGTTCTCTAAATCTAATGCCATGGCGATTGGTTTTTCATTTGTATTATATATTCTGTTCTTTCGATTCAAAAAGGCCTTTAGTATTGCGGCACGTATTTGGGTCACACTCTCCTTTTCTGATAAATCAACTTTTATTCTCCTCAAACATTGCTGTTGAAGCACGATTGGATATTGGATCTGCTTATTAATCATACTTTCAACAAACTCACCCATCAAACTTTGAGGAATATTGTCTATATCTTTCTTCGGAGCAATATCTGCTAGTATACTATACGCACTGTAGTAATTATCCCTTTTGTTATTACTAGACAACATAAGGAAATCTTCAAAGTGTGATTTTATACTTTCTGTAATATCCTTTACAATTCCACTCTCCCATAACTTAATTGCAATTCTAGATCCACCGCCTTGACTTAAGCCTAGAATATAAAACCTAATATTGCTATCATCTATATATTTTCCTGAATAGATTGAATCAAATGCGGATTTAATGGACCGAACTTCTCTATCAGGATCATCAAAAAAGACACTCCTATTGATAAAAAAACTAAAGTCATCCTCAAATAATAATTGTTTCTCCGCCCAAAAAAGAAATGTTAAACCATTTTCCTTTTTCCCCTTAAGAAAAACTTTGTTTCTTTGAGATTTTAGAAGCATTTTAAGGGCTGTTGTATATGCAAATTCAGCTTCGATTCCAACTGATGCGTTATATGCTTGTTGTTTTCCATATGAATCATAACCTGATTTCTTTTGAAAGCTGACTAAACAATTGGCATCTTTATTTAAAAAAGTTTTTTGATGAGTTCTTGTAATAGTTGTCCTTTCTCCTGTAATTAAACAAATTCCCTTGCGTGAAGAAATAATATCATTCTCAACTTGATTATTATTGACACACTTTTCTTTTGAAATAATGTAATCATTTATTGTTGTACAGCATGGAATAGGACAGGGTGAACCTATGAGTTTAAAAGTAATATATGGATTCTTGCTTTTTTTAACCAAATCCCAATCGCTGGATTCTTTAATAGAATCAATTTGATTAAGCTTATAGAATTTGACAACCGCATTTACTTCTAGACAATCATTAACCTCTTTTGGAAGCTCATTCATGATGAATTTCTTAAAAATCTCATGTCTCCTATTATCACTGCTAAATGTTCCTAGAACATACTCTTCATTATCCCATAGAAGATTTGGTAGAAATTTTCCTCCAGATCTACTTACCATACGTGGAATAAGATGTTCCACCTCATTCAATTCGATATATTCAAAATAACCATCTTTGTTTATGACGATAAAAAATGGAATTTTTCTCCGTTCAAATCCTTGAGGTGCAGTAGAACTTTCCGGATCAGCAGCTTTCCGCTGATAATATTCATACAATGCCTGTAATATCATTTTCTAACCTCCTCGCTATCTTTTGGTGGAACAACAATTACCCCTTCAGCCATGTTGGCTCGAAAGAACATAGCCTGTGGATCTTTTTCGTTTGAGAAGTCCATATCGTATAGCATAAATCCCAATTCCCGGGTATCAGGTATTGGTTTGATGGGTTCTGTTTCAGGTTTATCAATGAGTCTAAAATGAGCGGAGAATTCTCTGCATCCAAGATATGGTTGATTGAAACATTGTCCTTTACGGGCACGACGCTCAAACATGGCATTGTATTTTCCCGGGTTTTCATCTTTAGCCCACAGGATGCGTTCTTCAGGATCAATTAACTCTTCTGACACGGATCTCGAATGTATTTTACGCTTACTGGGATGGATGTATTCCAGTTCTGCATACAATCGATAACGAACATCACGCAAAAAAAGGCCTGCTCGTTGCTGGCGATTCTGTGCTTCATCTATAAATATCTGATTTATTTTTGGATTCATCAATTTTCCAACTTCATTCCTGCGTACTGAAATCCATTTTATAGGAGCCAACACCTCTATTTTTGTAACCCTCCAACTAATAGCAGGTTTCCAAAAAATGGCCTCAAAAACAGCTCGTGCAGCTGAAGGAGTAATAACATCGTAGCTCACCCGCTCCACTTTCATTTCCGGACGGGTAAAACAGGCATAATCACCCCAAACTTCCAGACAAAATTCTTTATTTGTAAAATCCATGCTTACCTCCTTCTTTGTCGTTATATTATGTGTATTTCTTCAAGCCATTCTCCATTACTCATCAATCCAACCTTTGAATCATAAAGGGTTTCATAAGATTGAATCCAGCATCCATGAACCTGCTCAATCAATCCAGCGGCTCTGATTTTTTCAAAATCACGTGCATTAACTGACACAGAGTATCGTTGAAGCTTGCGCATTAGCCAAGATTCTGGTCCTTTTCGTTTGAATAATTGAATCAAATCCGCACCGTCCTTGTATTCAATCAAGATTGTTTCAGCCCCCCGATCATCAATTAACTTAAAATCTCGTGCAGCCGTTGCAAACTGGAATTTCATTTGGGGAGCATCTTGGCACAGTAAGTAACTGATATCAGGTTTGTCAAAGTTCTGTATTTTGCTGTAAAACAAATCGAAGTATGTTTTAAATGAATCAGGATTAATGTAGTCACTACGTGAATTCATTCCTATCATATCCTTTAATGTATCAGAACCCTTCCTCATTAAACCGGGTGGTGTATTCTGGGGTGGACAAAACACTTTTGTCAGTCCCAACTTGCCGTCTTTGTTTAGCTTTCCTTCTCTATTACATCGCCCAGCACTTTGAGCGATAGAATCAAGGCCTGCCATTGCTCTATACACAACAGGAAAATCAATATCTACACCTGCTTCTATAAGCTGGGTACTAATTACTCGGATTGGTTGCCCTCTCTTCAGCGTTTCTTTTATCTCTGTAATCACGTCCAGAATATGGGCAGAACACATCATTCGGGAAAGGTGAATCGTATTCTCAGGCATCAGGCTATGTAAGGTTCTACAGTCTTTGCGTGTATTTACAATGCATAGTACTTGTTCAAATTGCAAAAGTTCTTCAGCAAGTTCACTCCATTCCTTACTTTCCTGGATGTTATCGGGCATTTGAACATCAACCCTTTTCAACTCATTGGTTAAGCATTCAAAATCAGGGACTATCTCGCGAACACGTTCTGTATCGATTCCTTTGAAAGCGTTTTTTCCAAAACCACCAATAGTACCGGTTAAAACAGGTTGAGTTGCCGTAGAAAACAAGACTGATACGCCAAAGTCATCCACTAAACTTTTTAATACGTAAAGTATTGGTTTTAAAAATTCAGGTGGAAGCATCTGGGCTTCATCAAGAATAATTACGCTGTTTGCTAAATTATGCAGTTTACGACATTTAGAAGTCCTGTTGGCAAAAAGTGATTCAAAAAGTTGCACGTTTGTCGTAACGATAATTGGAGCATCCCAATTTTCCACCGACAACTTACTTTCATCCGAGATGGTTTCATCATCCAAGTTACTGTGGTGTTCAACTACATTATCTTCTCCGAAAATATCTCGATATACTTTAACCGTTTGAGTTATAATACTTGTGTATGGAATGGCAAAAACGATACGCTTTTTGTTGTGTTTAGCGGCATGTTCCAATGCCCACGCCATAGATGATAGTGTTTTTCCACCACCTGTCGGAACCGTTATAGAAAAAAAACCTGAATCCAGCATCCCCGATTCAACACATTGATTGAATACACGGTTACGAATCCGATTCAAGTCGGTATCAATCGAATTCTTGGTAAAGCTAGACATGTGATTGAAGAATCGTTCTTTTAGTACATAAAGTGGTTCATATTTTCCTCGTTTATTATACGAATCAGGATTCATAAACGACTCTGTATCCAAGTAATCAGCATCAACCAAACAGGAAAATAGCATCCGTATCCATAAATGAAAGCTTTCTACAGGTAATGCTTTGCCTGTTGGTGCGCTGAGCTTTTTATAATCAATAACATCCTCTGAAACATATGGCATAATAGAATCAAGCAAATCCTGTTTTGTCAACCTTTCCTGTAAACTACCGGAAATTCCAACCTCTGGATACCAGTTGTGCAATCCTGCATGATGACCCGCAATACAATAGGCTACAGGTTGCCAAAATCCTTGTGGCAATATTTCTTTGGCGAAAAGAGCACCAGCTGAACTATGATCTGATTTCTCAATTGAAGTACCGTTTTCATATCCTGAATTAATCCGGATGTACTCCTGAAATGTTTCAGAAAACTTTCCGACGTCATGAAACCTACCAATCAGATTACCCCATTCAGCATTTTGGAATTCATCAGATAATTTTGACATAAGAAGTCCTACCCCTTCTAAGTGGTCATTCAGGCTCTGAATAGCAAATCCATTCGTAGAATCAGTCTTTATGTGAGCAATAAACTCTTTGCTCATTTTGGCAAACGTTTTTTATTTCTACAAATAAAACCCAATCAACTGACAAATTCTGTCAATAACTAATCTTTTTTTGAGCATCCGATAAATAATTGGTAAACTCGGTTGGTGATAGAACCTTTATTTCGCCGGGAAGCCCAAGTACGAAACGGCCTATGCCGTGAAAATCGGCAACGGGTATTGAAAGTTTGTAATGGTATGATTCTGAACACGGCTGTTCTTCAAGGTATTTTTCCGCTAAGGGGTATTCCTCTCGTAGTAGGTTTGCAGCTTTCAACGTTAGTTCAGCAACAATGGTGGTTAAAATTCCTGTAGCCGACATTCTGAAGGCATCGAAATAAGGCACTTGGTGCAAAGTTTGATGTAGCCAGTTGGTACTCAAAACTGACACCTGTCCAATTCGACTTATCTTAAACTGTTTGCAGGTTTCGTCGGAAGGATCGAAACACCAAACAGCTGAGTATTCGGGTAAAAAGTCAAACGGTTCAACAAGACGATCGGAAATAGACTCGCTGTTTGAAGAGCGGTAAGCAATAAGGTTAACTTGTTTATGAGTACTTATCGCCTCCTCCAACGTATGAATGATTTCCATTTCAGGTTTTCTTGATAAAGAAGACAATGCTCTGAAATCATAAAGGGCATTGAGTTTGCGTACCAGTTGTTCATTAACGACAGACCCACAGTTGACCATCTCAAGTGCGCGGTAAAGAATATAGGCTTCTTCTTCACTAAAATGGAGCAAGCGATTGAGCTTATTTACTTCATCAGGACAACAGTTTAGAGAATATGCTCCTTGTGCTCTATCCAAGACAAAACTGGCCAACTCAATTGTATTTAAATCACGATAGATTGAACGTTCAGAACGCGAATAACGATGTGACAACTCGTTGACGGTGTATCGATTGCCATTTGAAAGTAGTACCAACATTCGGAGAAGGGTCTCCGTTTTTGAATAATCCATTGACTAGGTTATTTTCCTGCTAAAATAACAATATATTATGGATTTGTGACTTATTTATAACTTAAATTACCCGGTTAGCGGACTGAGGGAAGTGATGTTGATTATGACGATGTAGTGGAGCCGGGAGGTTATTGTTGCAGGCGACTTGGAGGGCAGCGTCAAGAAAATGAACCGAAGTACGGCGTTAAAAATCTCATCTTCCGAGGAACGAGCCTTTAGGCTCGGACGCTTTGAGATTTTAGTCGTACTGGTGAAATTTTCAGCTGCCCGAACCGGAGTCTGCAACAATAACCTCCCGGCGGAACGGAACAGGAACTTGTTTTAAAGAAAAAGTTGGAGTTGGAACGCCGTTATTTTATAACATCGAATCCAAGCCCCAAGGCCAGGTGAAAAGCCCAATTGTTAACAGTGGCCAGGCCATTTGCGATTGGAACCCGAGCAAAGGCATATCCTTCTGATTAACAAATCGCTGCTATTTAAAACATTGAATCGATTCTACGGTTTGGCACCGGAACGCAGCACCATGCGGATGAAGAATCCGATCAGCATGACGTACATGCCCAATGACAACCATTCAGAACCCGACGATTGCACCCACTCCGACAACATAAGGTCAGCACCGAAGAAACGGAGTGCCGCACTTAGAACACCCATCAACGCTCCGCCCGCAATAAACCCTGAAGCCAACAAGGTACCCAGCTCACCCCTGGAGTCGTTGAGTTCTTTTTTATTCGTCCGTGTCGTGACAAACCACTGGATCAGCCCACCTATCAACAACGGAAGGTTCAAATCGATGGGAATGAACATACCCAGGGCAAATGCCAGCGCAGGAACCTTGAAAAACGTCAGTGCAATGGATAACAACGCACCGATGGCGTATAACCCCCAGGGTGCCGATGTACCTGACATGAGCGGGTCTATCACAGCCGCCATGGCATTCGCCTGCGGAGCAACCAATGCACCCTCACCCGTAAAACCATAGGTTTTGTTCAGTACCATCAGGACACCACCCACTGTGGCTGCCGATACCAGAGTGCCCAGAAATTTCCATTTTTCCTGCGTAGCCGGCGTGCTACCCAGCCAATACCCGATTTTCAGGTCGGTGATGAAACCTCCGGCCATTGACAGGGCCGTACAGACAACACCTCCCATGATCAACGCCGAGACAATTCCCGCAGTACCGTTAAGCCCAACGGCAACCAGAATGACGGATGCCAGAATGAGGGTCATTAAAGTCATACCCGAAACCGGGTTTGTACCTACAATGGCAATGGCATTGGCAGCCACCGTGGTGAACAGAAAAGTAATAAGGCCAACCAACAGAATGCCCACAACAGCATGTAGCAGATTGAGGTGCATCACTCCGAAAAAGAAAAAAGCAAACACGACCAGTAACGAAACAATCACGCCAATGGCAATCAACCGCATGGGAATGTCGCGTTGTGTTCTTGGCACCTCCTCCTTTGCTCGTTTCTTTCCGCCTTTCAACTCCGTCGAGGCAAGTCCGACAGCCGCCTTGATGATGTTCCAGGATCGAATGATCCCGATGATGCCGGCCATGGCTATACCACCGATACCGATGTGTCTGGCGTAGTTCCTGAAGATGGCTTCAGGTTCCATGCCACCAACAGCATCGAGAATTGCCGGATTCATGGCATGCAGCAGTGTGTCGTTCAACTGACCACATACAGGAATGACAAGCCACCAAACCAATGCCGAACCGGCACAGATGATGGCAGCGTATTTCAAACCTACGATGTAACCCAATCCCAGCACGGCAGCACCTGTGTTAATTTTGAAAACCAGACGCGCCTTTTGAGCCAACACCTCTCCATATGGAAGCACCCTTGAGGTGAAAGCTTCTCCCCATGTGCCAAAAGTAGCCACCATAAAATCGTACAACCCTCCGACCAACCCGGCAATCAATAATGGTTTTGCCTGGCTGCCACCCTTTTCACCCGATAAAAGCACCTGTGTGGTGGCTGTTGCCTCCGGAAACGGGTACTTTCCGTGCATCTCCTTGACAAAATACTTTCTGAAGGGAATCAAAAATAAAATACCCAGTATGCCGCCTAGTAAGGAGCTGAAGAATACTTGCAGGAAGTTGACTGTCATGTCCGGATACCTGGCTTGAAGGATAAACAATGCCGGCAAGGTGAAAATAGCTCCGGCCACAATGACACCTGAACTGGCACCGATGGACTGAATGATCACGTTTTCGCCCAGGGCGTTCTTACGCTTCGTTGTTCCGGATAATCCTACTGCAATAATGGCGATCGGAATGGCCGCTTCAAATACCTGTCCCACCTTCAGGCCAAGATAGGCAGCGGCTGCAGAAAATAAAACAGCCATCAAGACACCCCAGGTTACAGACCACCTATTTGCTTCCGGGAATGTGCCATCCTGTTTCATCAGAGGCTCATATTCCTCACCCGGCTTCAATATTCGTAACGCATTTTCAGGCAAACCTACTGTTTCTTTTTCCTTCATGACCTGATTTTACTTTTGTTGGTAGCCGATTTGTTCCTGTATTCGGTCGGAGTCATGCCAAATCGTTGCTTGAAACATTTGCTCAACGCATGTGTATCCTTCATTCCTAGTTGGATGACCACCTCGGATACATTATACCGCCCTGATTCCAATAGCTCAGCAGCCCGTTTCAGCCGGATTTCACGAATGAGTTCAAGAGGAGTCAGTCCCAACAAGTTTTTCAATTTGTTGATAAACGCACTTCTTCCCAATCCGATGAATGAAACCAACATATCCACATTCAATTCGCTGTTCGACAGGTTATCGGTGAGAAAATCCATGATACGTGACAAAAACTCGTTATCCCAGGGTTCCAACTGAGCTGAAGACACAAACGACCGTGAAGTGGATTCAAGCAAGTCCCTTCGTACCCGTTCACGCATCAAGCTGCGTTGAACAATGAAGTTTTCGATGCGGGCTTCCAGGTATGAGGTGTTGAATGGTTTTGATATCACTTCGTCCACTCCATCGGAAATACGATCCGGCACCAATGAGTCTGTTGACTTTTCAGCCAATAAAATCACGGGAATGTGGCAGGTTTGTTCACTTTCCTTCATGATGATGGCCAGCCCCAATCCGCCATCACCCGACACGTTGTTGTCAATAACCACAAAATCGGGCATCAGATGGCATATCGCATCCCAGGCGCCGGGTATGTTTCCTACTGTGGCAACCCGATAATGATTGGAAAGAATCGCTGTAACGGTTTGATGGGAATACTTCTGATCCTCTACAACAACCAGCAGTGGCTGTTGATTCGAACCGGGCTGAGCCTCAGAATCCTTACAATTCAGTCCCCTTTCTTCCGAAATCTCACCCGGATAAAATTCCGGCTGGATCAACACCACATTGCCCTCGGTAAAATGGTCTTTTCCCAGTAGAAAACCAATTTTAAAGGTGGTTCCAACACCCTCTTGACTGGTGGCATTTATATTTCCTCCATGCAGTTCGACCAATTCCTTGGCCAGACCCAGTCCTATACCTATTCCGTTGTCTTCCTCGGTTTCATCAAGAACACTCAACTGGTCAAACAAATGTTCCATGTTTTCCTTTGAAATACCCATACCCTCATCATCCACCTCGACAACCACCTGTTTATCTTCTACATACACTTTCAGCGAAACTGTCTTTCCTCCTCTGGTAAACTTGATGGCATTGGTCAACAAAATGTGCAGGATGGTATCAAACTTTTCTTTGTCAACGTACACCAATACGCCGTTGGACTGATCGTTCAGAACAAACGTAATGCCTCTATCCTGGGCCATTACTTCAAACGGTTTTGCAATTTTCTCAACCAAACTCTTGATAGGGGTTTCTTCCACCATCAAGGTCATTTTTCGATCCATATTTTTCTGATAATCCAGAATCCGGTTGACAAGTCGCATCATCCGATCAATGTTTCGCTTAACGATGGCCAGATTGTTTGTTGAGTCTGGTGATAAACCTTTGTCTCTGCTCACCTGCTCAATGGGAGCCTCGATCAACATCAACGGAATGCGTAATTCGCGGGTCACATTGGACAGAAACTGCTTTTTGGCTTCAACAACTTTTCTTTCAACCGTAACCTTGCTTCTCAACTTAAGCCGATCCAACAACCGTCTGTGCATGTAGAATAGCATCACCAATCCGATAGCCACGTAAAGAGCTATGGCCCAACCTGTCTGCCAGGCCGATGGTCTGATCACCAATGTTAGGCTGCGTTCGTTTTCCATCCATACACCCTCGCTGTTTGTGGATCGGACTCGCAACGTATATTCACCTGCAGAAAGGCTGGTAAAACTCACCCTGTTTGATTTGTTCAGGATGTTCCATTCCCGGTCTATCGGATCCAACCTGTATGCATACTGAATATTTCCGGGGTTTCTAAAATCGAGTGCAGCAAACTCAAAACTGACAATATCCTGCTCATTTTTCAACACGATGCGTTTCACTTCATTGATTTCATCACTCAAAGGACTACCGGGTGTGTTGACCGTCACTTCCTTGTTGAAGAGGTAAAATCCAGTAAAATATAACGGTGGGGTGAATGATGCTTTCTTGACCATCGAAGGATTGAACCGGTAATATCCGTTCAATGTACCGGCACAAATGTCACCATTTTGCAGCCTGAATGATGAGGATTCGGAGAACATGACGGTTTCAAGGCCGTAGTCTTTATTGTACACGTCAATCTCAGAAGAATTGACATCAAAACGTGTGATGCTGTTTTCAGAAAACAACCAGAAGAAGCCCTGATAATCTTCCTCAATGCTCATCACAATATCGCTTGGCAATCCATTCTTTTGGGTAAATGCATCAAAACGAGCACGATCACCCACTTTGAAACCGGATTTTAGCCTGTTCAATCCACCGCCGAATGTGCCAAACCACCGGTTGTTTTGGTCATCAATATAAACACAATGCACATCATTGGTTCTCAGACTTCCTGCATCGTTTCCATTTCTATAATACCTGAAAAAACGAATGGATGTGGGATTTTTTTCGTGCGAGTCAAAAGCAACCAAGCCGTTTACAGTAGCCAACCAAACGATACCTTTCTTGTCAACCGCCATATCCCTGATTTCAGGATTATGTTTCAACGGATAGTTCGGCAAACCCGTTGTGGCAGTTAAATAATGAATGGCACCGTTGCTTTCGTCCACGAGATTAAGTCCTCCACCGTATGTGCCCACCCAAATCCTTCCCAAAGAGTCTTCCAACAAGGAATAGCATTTTTTTGAAAGAGAAGTGGTATGTTGAACAGCCTCATCGCTTACAAAGCGCACATCAAATGCAGTAACAGATCCGTTGCGTTCCTCCAACAGGACCACGCCTCTACCTTTGCAGGCCATCCATATTCGGCCCTTCTTATCTTGAATCATGTCGTATACCATCAAGTCGGTTTGCACCATCGAACTTGAAAGAGTACCGTCAGACCTCAAATAACCCAGAAAACGACCGTTTGAATCCTTCAACCGGATTTTTCCTTCTTTGTCACAGATCCAGATGCGTTTGGAGTTATCCTCAAACAATGTTCTAACCTCACTCCCGTCTACACGCTCATAGATGGATTGAGTCGATTCAAAAACAAATCTGGCAGGCTCAAACGTGCACTTTTCCAGTCGCGGCTCACCGGTACTGATCCACAAATTACCATCCTTGTCTACCAAGGCATCTACAAACAGGCCGAAGAAACGGCGGTTGGGAAGATTGTCTTTTTGACTGAAGGGAGCGACCTGCCTGCTTTGCGCATCATAAGAAAAAAAACCGCCATTCCGTCCATGGATCCACAAATGCCCCTTGTTATCTTCCAAAACAAAGAACTTAGAGGATGAGGCTGAACCTTTTTGGCCCAATCCACCTGTGTAGTCTGTATGATGGAAGGTCAAATTCCTCACATCAAAGTATACAACGCCCGATGTTTCGACCTCCAACCACACGTCGCCGCGCTTGTCACGATAGAGCGAATGGATCACATCGCTGCCCATTTCGGGGTGATCGGTTGTCCGGAAATGCTTATGTACGTTTAGAACTCCATCTGTCAGATACATCCCATCGCCAAGTGTCGAGACAAGCAGGTGGTTGTCTATCACCGAACAAATGGATGTGATCGGTACAGTCGACAGGTTGCATACCTCTTGGAAGGATTTGCTGTAGCCATTCCAATGCCAAATCTTTCCTGAGAACGATCCAAAATAAAGCTGTCCATTCAGGTTTAGTGAACAGGAAAATGACGTCCTGTTTTTATCCTGATGGAAATAATGCTGGTAAGTACCCACTTTTTCATTGAAACAAGTCAATCCGGACTGGGTCAGAAACCAGGTATTTCCTTTATCGTCACTGAATACTTCCCGGATCCGGTTATCGGCAATCCGGCCATTTTCCTTGCTTAAAAAAGACACCTTTCCCACAGATGCATCCGAATGGAAGTGTACGATGTAACAACCGCCGTATACTAATAAGACAACGTCCTTGTTGAGAAGCGGAACAATACGGTAAACGGCATGCCGTATCAATCCTTTCCTGGTATCGGGGTTCCAGGACAATCGATGAAAGCGCTCTGACTTTGGGTTGAAGCGATATACGCCGAGATCACGGGTCAATATCCATAATTGACCGAAATGATCCTCCTTGACAGATAACAAACGGTTGATGTCAAATCCTTCAGGATCACCCGGTATTCCTTTGTATACCCGAAAACTCTTTCCGTCAAATCGATTGAGACCATCCCAGGTGGCAAACCACATGAAGCCTCTGTGATCCTGCTCGATATCCATGACCCGGTTTTGAGACAAACCATCATCCGTCGAGTAGTGGGTATAACGAATCCTGTTTTCGGCCGACATGCCAAGAACTGATAAACAAACGACCAGTGACAGGATGATGTGTTTCATGGGTAAAATGTAGGACAATGATACAAAAATTGATTCACACCTAAAAATATTACAATTGAAATATATCGGATGCAAACGACAAACCCGCCCTGAAAGCACCTTTTCGGGGGCTCTCAGGGCGGGTTATTCCGCTTACGGCCTACTTGGCCGCTTATTTTTTCTTCAGGAATGCATGAACCGATTCTGCCATTTGACGGCCAGAAGCCATGGCCCTGACCACCAGACTGGCGCCTGATGCTACGTCTCCTGCGGCAAAAATACGCTGGACGGATGTATCGGTTTGACGGGTTGTTTTCACATTCCCCCTGTTGTCGTAGTCAACACCCAAGGCATCGAGCAACCCCTCATGTTCGGGTTGTGTGAAACCCATCGCCAGCAAAACCAAGTCGGCTTTGATCCGTTCAGGCTCTCCAACCTCCTTGAGTATCATTCGACCGTTTTCGGGATCCTTGACCCATTCAACAGCAACTACCTCGGCTCCGGTCACCTGCCCGTCTTCGCCTATAAAACGTTTTGTCGACAAGCTCCAACGACGTTCGCAACCTTCCTCGTGTGAGGATGACGTTTTCAAACTATTGGGATAGTACGGCCAGGGTGTTTGTGGATTATCTCCCACAGGTGGTTTTGGTAACAATTCAATCTGTGTTACTTCAATCGCACCCTGTCGATTGGAGGTACCCACACAGTCTGAACCGGTGTCACCACCTCCAATAACCAGCACACGCTTTCCTTTGGCTGTTATGGCTTCACCTACCAGGGGCAATCCCATCAGTTGGCGGTTTTGTTGAGACAGCAGCTCCATGGCCAGGTGAATACCCTTCAATTCACGGCCTTCGACGGACAAGTCCCTTGCTACACCGGCACCCGTAGCCAGGCAAACGGCAGAGAATCCCTTCCTCAGAGCCTCAACGGAAATGTCTTTTCCCACCAGTGTCTGAGTTTGGAAATGGATGCCCTCTGCTTCTAAAAGAGCTATCCTGCGATCTATGACAAGCTTGCTCAATTTGAAGTTGGGGATACCGAATCGGAGTAACCCACCGATGGCTGGGTCTTTCTCGAAAACAGTGACTTCATGTCCCAGGCGGTTGAGTCGGTTGGCTGCCACAAGTCCTGCAGGTCCGCTGCCGATTACGGCAACCTTATGCCCTGATCTCTTGACAGGTGGTTTTGGCACAATCCATCCTTCCGACCATGCCCTTTCGGTCACAGCCGCCTCATTCTCGCGAATAGTGACCGCTTTGTGGTCAATATTCAACACACACGATTTCTCACAAAGTGCCGGACAAACCCGACCCGTAAATTCTGGAAAATCGAGCGTTTCATTCAATATTTCGTAGGCGGCTTTCCATTTTCCTTTGTACAATAAATCCTGGTATTCGGGCATCTTGTTGCCCAGAGGACACGCCCAGTGGCAAAAGGGAACACCGCAGTCCATACAGCGGGATGCCTGCAACATGCGATCCTCGTTGCTCAAGGTCTGTTCTACCTCTCCAAAATCGGATTTCCGTTCGTGAACCGGTCGATAACCGGCTTCCTTGCGGTCTATGGTTAAAAATGCTTTTGGATTTCCCATATCAATAGTCGTATTCTACTTGAGCGATTTTTTTCTTGACAGCTTCAATCTTTTCATCGTGCAGCACCTTCTTGTATTCAATGGGGATAACACGGATGAATTTTTCCACGTACTCGTTCCAATTGTCGAGGATATGGCGGGCTTTCGGGCTTTGAGTATACCGGTAATGTGCAGCAATCAGATTGCGCAGTTCCCGGTTGTCAGCCATATCTTCCACCAACGAGAGTTCAACCATCTGCATGTTGCAGAAAAAGTCAAAGTCACCGTCTTCGTCCAACACGTAGGCGATTCCACCCGACATACCGGCTGCAAAGTTGCGACCCGTCTTGCCGAGCACCACGGTACGGCCACCTGTCATGTACTCGCAACAGTGGTCTCCGGCTCCTTCAACCACGGCAATGGCTCCCGAGTTGCGTACGCAGAAACGTTCGCCTACTTGACCGTTGATGTAGACCTCCCCGCTGGTGGCTCCGTACATCAAGGTGTTGCCTGCAATGATGTTCTCGTGTGGTTCGAAGGTGGTTCCCACGGGGGGTACCACCACGATGCGTCCGCCAGACAAACCTTTGCCCAGGTAATCGTTGGCATCCCCTTCCAGACGGAACGTAATGCCCTTTGCCAGGAAGGCGCCGAAACTTTGACCGGCTGAACCCTTGAACGTACACATGATGGTATCGTTGGGCAAGCCCTCATTTCCATACCGCTTGGCCACTTCGCCGCTCAGCATGGCTCCTACCGTTCTGTCTGTGTTCCGAATCTCACGTGTGAACTGAATGGGACTTTGCATTTCCAACGCGGGCATGGCCAACTCGATGATGGAGCGGTCTTGCACATCGTTGATGGCATGAAACTGGGGTTTGACATTGTGGATAGCTTTCTCTGAATCGGCCGGGAACGTATACAGCAACTTCGAGAAATCCAACTTTTGCATCTTTGGGTTGTCGTGTTTGGGAACAAACTGCAACAAATCAGCCCTACCCACAATGTCATCCAACTTGGTGAACCCCATTGCGGCCAAATGACGACGTACGTCCTCGGCCAAGAAATTGAAGAAATTGACCAAATAGGTGTACCTGCCAGTAAATTTCTTCCGCAATTCTTCATTTTGTGTAGCCACACCCACCGGACAGGTGTTAAGGTGGCATTTGCGCATCATTACACAACCCAGTACAATCAGAGCACTCGTAGCAAAACCAAATTCTTCGGCACCCAGCATGGCTGAAATGACAATGTCGCGACCCGTCTTCAACTGACCATCGGTTTGCAGGCGTATTTGACCCCTGAGACCATTCAGAACCAATGTCTGTTGGGTTTCGGCCAAACCAATTTCAACCGGAAGTCCGGCATGTTTGATGGAGCTGGAAGGACTGGCTCCTGTTCCGCCTTCGCACCCGCTGATGAGGATCATGTCGGCTTTTGCCTTGGCCACACCGGCGGCCACGGTTCCCACCCCGCTTTCGGAAACCAGCTTCACGCTGATTCTGGCTTGAGGATTGACGTTTTTCAGGTCGAAAATCAACTGCGCCAAATCTTCAATGGAATAAATATCGTGATGAGGCGGTGGTGATATCAACGAGATACCTGGAATGGAGTGCCGTGTTTTGGCAATGATTTGATCCACCTTGTACCCGGGAAGCTGTCCGCCTTCACCCGGTTTTGCACCTTGAGCTACCTTGATCTGTATTTCGTCAGCATTGACCAGGTATTCAGCTGTGACACCGAAACGCCCGGAGGCGACTTGCTTGATGGCACTACGGGCACTTGTTCCGTCGGGGCGTGGTTTGAAACGCTCAGGATCTTCACCACCCTCACCGGTATTGCTTTTCCCGCCAACACTATTCATGGCCATGGCCATGGCCTCGTGGGCTTCCCGGCTGATGGAACCATACGACATGGCTCCGGTCACAAAGCGTTTGGTAATTTCGGAAGCCGGTTCAACTTGTTCCAAGTCAATGGCTTTATCTGTCTTGAATGACAGAAAGTCACGCAGGAAAATGGGATGACCCTTTTGATCGACCGCATCCACGTATTCGGTGAATTTTTCCCAGGAACCTGTACGGGTAGCAATTTGCAGGCGGGCTATCGTTTCGGGATTCCAGGCATGCAATTCACCATCTTTTCTCCAGGAATATACACCTTTGTTTTCAATATCATTCACTTCGTCAACACCAAATCCGGCCTTATGCATTTCAATGGCGTCTCTGGCAATATCTTCCAAGGTAATGCCTTCCACTTTGGAGGTGGTGCCTTCAAAGTAGCGGTGCAACACGTCGGTACTGATACCGATGGCTTCGAATATTTGGGCGCCTCGGTAACTACGCAGGGTTGAAATGCCCATTTTTGAAAGCACCTTGAGCAAGCCTTTGTTGATGGATTTGATAAAGTGCTTTTCAGCCGTTTCGTAATCCAGTTGGATTTCCTTTCTCGCCACCAGGTCATCGAGTACGGCAAAGGCCATGTAGGGGTTTACGACGCTGGCTCCGTAACCGAACAACAAAGCAAAGTGCATGACTTCTCTTGGTTCGGCGCTTTCCACCACGATATCAATCTGCATGCGTTTCCTGCATTCGATGAGGTGGTGATGTACAGCCGAGACAGCCAACAAGGAGGGAATGGCCACCAAATCGGCGTTCACACCCCTGTCTGTCAAAATCAGGAAGTTATGCCCGTTTTCAACCGCTTCTTCTGCTTGGATGCACAGGCTGTTGACTGCTTTTTCCAGGGCTTTGGTGCCCCCGGCAGCCGGGAAAAGCATGGGCAATTCAACGGAAGAAAAACGTTTGTAACGGATATTTTTCAACAGGTCAAATTCGCGGTTGGTAATCACCGGGCTTTTCAGCTTGACCACCTTGCAGTGTTCGGCGCTGGGTTCCAACAGATTGGCTTGATGTGCACCGATAAAACCCGTCAACGACATGACCAATTCCTCACGGATCGGGTCGATGGGCGGGTTAGTGACCTGCGCAAACAACTGGCGGAAATAGGCAAACAACCGTTGCGGTTTGTCGGAAAGTACGGCTACCGGCGTGTCGTTGCCCATGGATGAAACGGGTTCCTTACCTTCAAGGGCCATTGGAACCATGATGCGTTCGATGTCTTCTTTGGAATAGCCGAATGCTTGCAGGTTGGCCTTCAGATTAGGTAGGTTGTTTTTCACCTCGCGGCCTGAAGACAGATCATCCAGCTTGATGCGGTTTTTCTCCAACCATTCGCGGAACGGATGTTCAGAGGCAATGGATTCTTTCAGTTCGGCATCATAGAATACACGGTGTTCAACCGTATCGACCATCAAGGTCTTGCCTGGTTTCAGCCTACCCTTTTCGCGTACCTTATCGGCAGGAATCGACTGCACACCCGTCTCTGAAGCCACAATCATGACATCGTCGGTTGTGATTAAATACCTGGCAGGGCGCAATCCGTTTCTGTCAAGCATGCCGCCTGCATACCGTCCGTCAGAAAACAAGAGGGTGGCAGGACCGTCCCAAGGCTCCATCATCGTACTGTAGTACTCGTAATAGGCCTTCAGTTTATCAGGGATGGGGTTTTTGTCGTTCCAGGAATCGGGTACCAGCATGGATAAGGCCTGCGGAAGAGGTTTGCCCGCCATGACCAGGAATTCCAGCATATTGTCCAACGATCCGGAATCGCTCATGCCCGGTTGTAAAACGGGGTATAGTTCGTCCAGATTGCCCAACACATCTGATTTCAACACGCTTTCTCTGGCTTGCATCCAGAAACGGTTGCCCTTGATGGTGTTGATTTCACCGTTGTGTCCCAGCAAGCGGAATGGCTGAGCCAGATCCCAGGTGGGGAAAGTGTTGGTACTGAAGCGGGAGTGTACCAGGGCTATGGCCGAGGTAAAATTCGGATGGCTTAGGTCGGGAAAATAGGTTCTCAACTGTGTGGAGCTGAGCATACCCTTATACACCATTTTTTTAGTCGAAAGGCTGACAATATAAAAATTGCGCTTTTCCGTCAGGACTGACTGGGCTGCTGCCTTTTCTACTTTCTTTCGGGCTATGTACAGTTTTCGCTCAAGTTCATCGGGTTTACCCGGACCAGTCACCACTATCTGGCGGATGACAGGCTCATTCGATCGGGAAATCACACCGAGAATGTCGCTGTTTACAGGCACATCCCTCACATGCATCAATGTTAGCCCTTCTGCCTTCACAATGGAGGTCAGCATTTCCATGCATAAGTCGGCTTCCTGTTTGGCTTTTGGGAAAAAAACAAGACCGGTGCCATAATGACCACGTTCCGGAACGGGAATACCTTGCAACAGAATAAACTCATGGGGAATCTGAACCAGGATACCGGCTCCATCCCCTGTCTTCTGGTCTGCACCTTCAGCTCCCCGATGAACCATGTTCTCGAGTACCTGAAGTCCACTTTCCACAATGTCGTGCGTTCTTTCACCCGTAATTCGAGCTACAAATCCTACACCGCAGGCATCGTGCTCAAATTCGGGATCATATAGCCCAACAGGAGACAAATAATTTACCATCTCTTTTCCTTTTGTATATATTGAAACCTTACAATTCACAGTTAAACCGTTCTCCCTCGCTTGGGAGAACGGTTTATGCTTCATAATTTCGCCTCTCGGCATTCTGACCCAAAAAACTATGAAGACTTTCTCTTTAGCGGATGAACAAGAGTTCGCGATACTTAGGCAAAGGCCACATTTCGTTGTCCACGATCAACTCGAGCTTGTCGATGTTGTATCGGATCTTCTCAAAATAGGGTGCCACAGTATCGTGGTAAGCCACAGCTTTCTCACGTTCAACCTCAATGCGGTTGGCCACCTTGCGGGCTTCAATCATTAAACCCACCATGGTCTGTACGTTATCTACATACGATTCGATTTCCTCAATCAGATTCAGCTTTTCAGCAGCCAGACGCTCAAATTTTTCAGCGCTGTACAGACTCTTCAGCTTAGACACATTGTCCAGCAAAGAAGACTGGTAACGGGTAGCCACCGGAATGATGTGGTTCATGGCCATATCGCCCAACACCCTGGCTTCTATCTGAATCTTCTTTGTGTAGGTTTCCCATTTCACTTCGTTGCGGGCGTGCAGTTCTTTTTTGGTTAGAACACCCATGTCCGTAAACATCTTAACAACTTCGGGTTTCATGTAAGCGTCGTATTGTACCGGTACGCTTACTTCGCAGTCCAAACCTCTCTTGGCAGCTTCCATCTTCCATTCCTCGCTGTAACCGTTACCGTCAAACCGGATGGGCTTGGAAGCTTTGATGTACTCGCGGATCACGGCAAACAAGGCTTTTTCTTTGTTCTCACCGGCGGCAATACGTTTCTTGACTTCGGCGTTGAATTCAGTCAACTGGGCAGCTACGGCCGTATTGAGAGCGGTCATGGCTGAAGCACAGTTGGCAGAGGAACCGACGGCGCGAAACTCAAACCGGTTACCGGTGTAAGCAAACGGTGAGGTACGGTTGCGGTCGGTGTTGTCAATGAACAATTCAGGAATCTGACCCACGTTCAGGTGCAACACACCCTTTGCATCGAATTTGATGGCTTCATCAGAAGTACTGGCTTCCAACTTATCCAATACACTGGTCAACTGAGCACCCAGGAAAGCGGAAATAATGGCAGGAGGAGCTTCGTTGGCGCCCAAGCGGTGTTCGTTCGTGGCTGAAGCAATGGAAGCCTTCAGTACGGCGTTGTTCTTATATACGGCCATTAATGTATTGGCCAGGAAGGTAACATACATCAGGTTTCCTTCTGCTGTTTTACCCGGACTGAACAGGTTGACACCCGTGTCGGTACTCAACGACCAGTTGTTGTGCTTACCCGATCCGTTGATGCCGGCAAAAGGTTTCTCATGCAGCAATATGCGGAAATTGTGGCGGTTGGCAAGACGATGCATCACATCCATGACCAACAGGTTATGGTCAACAGCCAAGTTGGTTTCTTCGTAAATGGGAGCCAATTCGAACTGATTGGGTGCCACTTCGTTGTGTCTTGTCTTGAGGGGCAAGCCCAATTTATACCCTTCGAATTCCAATTCTTTCATGAAAGCAGCCACACGAGCAGGAATGGAACCGAAATAGTGATCTTCCAGCTGTTGATTCTTGGCTGATTCGTGACCCATCAAGGTGCGGCCGGTCAACATCAGGTCGGGACGTGCGCTGAACAACGACTCATCGACCAAAAAGTATTCCTGTTCCCAACCGAGGTTCGATTGAACCCGTTTAACGGCAGGATCAAAGAAATTGCAGGTTTCGGTAGCCGATTTGTTGATAGCAGCAAGTGATTTGAGCAGCGGTGTCTTGTAGTCAAGCGCTTCGCCTGTGTAAGAGATAAAGATCGTAGGAATGCACAAGGTGTCGTCTACGATAAAGGCAGGTGACGAAGGATCCCAAGCAGTATAACCTCTTGCCTCAAATGTGTTGCGGATACCACCGCTGGGAAAACTGGAAGCATCCGGTTCTTGTTGAGCCAGCAATTTACCTTCAAACTCTTCGGCTACTGAACCCAGTCCGGAATGTTCAATAAACGAGTCGTGCTTTTCTGCCGTTCCGTCTGTTAAGGGATGAAACCAGTGCGTATAGTGTGTCGCACCCATTTCCATGGCCCACATTTTCATACCGGCAGCCACGTGATTGGCAATTTCACGGTCAAGGGGAGTTCCATTATCGATGGCGTCTGTCACGATCTTAAACGTTTCTTTTGACAGAAATTTGCTCATCTTTTCCCGGTTGAAAACATGCATTCCGTAAAATTCAGATGTTTTCTTGTCAGGGACAGGAACACTTACGGGCTTGTGAGAGAAAGCCTCTTTGACCAAATGGAATCTAAGTGATGACATACGCTTGCTGTTTTATTGGTTGATCTATTTTTGCTTTTTTACCTTGGACGTTCTTAACCTGCAAATATACAATTTATAACACTGAAATGCTGCTTTCAAATGAACAATCACACGTTACCGGGTTGTCTTTTTGCGTATCAACCTAATGTTTTCAAACGCCTCACACCCTCGAATGTCGATTCCCTCGTGCCAAAGGCTGTCAAGCGAAGGAATCCTTGTCCGTTCGGTCCAAAACCGGATCCCGGGGTGCTCACCACATTGACTTCAGATAACAACCGGTCAAAGAAAACCCAGTCATCGCTACTGTCAGGAGTTCTGAACCAGATGTAGGGCGCGTTGACGCCTCCATATACTTCCCACCCCATTTCCTTCAATGCTCGTCTGATTATGGCCGCATTTTCCAGGTAATAGGCAATATTTGCCCGACATTGGGCCATGCCCTCCGGTGAATAAACCGCCTCGGCGGCCTTTTGTGTCACATAAGACACCCCATTGAACTTGGTTGACTGACGCCTGTTCCAAAGTGCGTTCAACGAAACTTCACGGCCATCTTTTGTCCGAACGACGAGCGATTTCGGAACCACGGTATACCCGCAGCGTAAACCGGTAAAGCCTGCTGTTTTTGAAAAACTCTTGAATTCGATGGCACATCGCTCTGCACCCGGTATCTCGTAAATACTGTGGGGGACATCCTCCTCGACAATGAATGCCTCATAGGCTGCGTCAAAAAGAATCAACGATCCTGTCTGCAAAGCATAATCCACCCATACTTTCAATTGACTCTTTGTGAGTGTCGTGCCCGTGGGATTGTTGGGAAAACACAAGTAAATGATATCCACCGGAATCTTGGGCAATGCGGGAACAAACTGATTATCCGAACCACATGGCAGGTACGCAATGCGAGTCCAGGCTCCCGCTTCATCCAACTGTCCTGCCCTGCCGTCCATTACGTTTGCATCCACATAGACTGGATAAACCGGATCCGTCACAGCCACGACATTGTCAACTCCAAGGATGCCACCAATATTCCCCATATCACTCTTGCATCCATCACTGATGAACACATCGTCGGGGCTGACAGCCACTCCTCTTGACGCATAATCATAGCGCACTACCTGTTCCCGCAGGAAAGCATATCCCTGTTCGGGTCCGTATCCTTTGAACGTTCCAGCTTCAGACATTTCCTCAACTGCTGCATGCATGGCCTTTACCACGGCTTCAGGCAAGGGTCTGGTCACATCTCCGATACCCATCCGTATCAACTCGGCCTCAGGATGCTGAGACTGAAAAACCCTGACACGTCGGGCAATTTCGGAAAACAAATAACTTCCAGGCAAAGCCAGGAACTGTTCATTCACTACAACACTCATACTCGCACATTTTTATTTTCAAGGCCATCCGGTCACCCGTCAGGACTTGTCAACAGGAAGAAGGTCAGTATAATTCTCCCTCGTATACAAAAGCTGCCCCACCGGTCAGGTAGACATGCTGATTATCTTGTCGCCATTCTATTGTTAGTGAGCCACCGGGTAGCTCTACCGTCGCTTTAGTCTTTAACAAACCCCTGAGCACACCGGCCACCAGGACAGCACAAGCGCCCGTACCGCACGCCAGCGTTTCACCGGCTCCGCGTTCCCACACCCTCATTTTTACATGATCCGAATCCAGAATTTCAACAAACTCAGTATTCACTCTATTGGGAAACAAGTGATTGTGTTCAAATTCAGGTCCTAGTTTGGCTAAATCCAAGCCGTCGATACCGGTTGTGAAAAGAACCGCGTGGGGATTTCCCATGGAAACACACGTCACCTCATACACTACACCACCAACTGTAACAGGCACGTAAACCGCCTGTTCTCCAAACACAGACACAGGTATCGACGCCGGATCCAATATAGGCTTGCCCATATCCACGCATACCGATTCTACTTTTCCGTCGGTAAGACTAAGGGTCAACTCGCGAATGCCGCCTCCAGTCTCCAACATTACATTGGTCTTTGAAGTCAGTCCTTTATCATAGACAAATTTACCTATGCACCTCGATGCATTGCCACACATTTCCGATTCTGATCCATCCGCATTGAACATCCTCATGCGGAAGTCGGCCACGGTGGAGGGTAAAATCAACACCAATCCATCCGAGCCAACTCCGAAATGCCTGTCGCTGACTTGTTTGGCCAACGAAGAAGGATCCTGAACATCCACCTTGGACGCATCCACATAGATGTAATCATTTCCCGTTCCGTGCATTTTGGTGAATCGCATATCCATTAACCTAATTAAACCTACAAACTGTTAGTACGACACAAATGTAGTATGTATTTTTGTAATTGCAAAACAAATCTGTCTTTTTAATGCTTTTTATTTGTTTTTTCTTTCTTTATGTCGCCTTTTTTCGTTTTTAATCAACTATGCATTTCTTCAAATGGTTTATAAATCTCATATTGTCATTTTTGCAATAATGTCTTTTTGCTCTTTTTTTCACGTCTTATATATGCTTTTTGTTTTCTTCATCAGCCATCAAAACTATTTTTGTTCATTTCACCACAAACCCAATAAGCGTTGCTGTGGAGCCATGAGGAAAACAGTAGATTGTTCCGGAGAATTCTCAAATCCTCAACATTTGTAGTTGATACGAAACTGCCATTTAGCAAAGGATACCTAATGTATAACAAAGAAAGTGGGTGTCTCCCTGCTTTCGCAATCGAGACACCCACCTTTAAATGAGAGTATACTGTATAAACAGGATTACATAGACAAACGCTTGTAGCTGTTGAAACGCCACTTGGCATTTTCCTCGGCAGCCTTGAACAATTCATCAGCCTCCTTGGGGAATACCTTCTTCAAGGAATTGTAGCGTACTTCACCCATGAGGAAATCCTGAAACTTGCTCCAGTCCGGTTCCTTGCTGTCCAACTGGAAGGGGTTCTGACCCTGTGCTTCCATATCAGGATTGAAACGGTACAAGTGCCAGTAACCACATTCGACAGCACGGGCTTCTTCTGTCTGAGCCTTGCCCATTCCGGATTTCAAACCGTGGTTGATACAAGGAGCATACGCAATAATCAATGAAGGTCCGTCATAGGCTTCAGCTTCCCGGATAGCCTTTAAGGTTTGCGATTGGTTGGCGCCCATGGCAATTTGAGCCACATAGACGTAGCCGTATGTAGTTGCCATCAAACCCAGGTCTTTCTTACGAACCCGCTTGCCGGCAGCCGCAAACTTGGCCACAGCACCCACAGGTGTAGACTTGGATGATTGTCCACCCGTGTTGGAATATACCTCGGTATCTACCACCAGGATGTTGACGTTCTTACCGGAAGCCAGCACGTGATCAAGACCACCGTAACCGATATCGTAAGCCCAACCGTCACCACCAATGATCCATTGGGACAGTTTGATGATGTATTTTGTCAACGGACGGATGCTCTTGCATGTATCACAGTCGCAGGCGTTCACCAACGGAGTGATCTTTGCTTCCAACTCGATGGTTTTGGCAGCGTTCTCGCGGTTTTCCAACCATTCGGTAAAGTAACCTTTCAGTTCTTCGCTGCAGCAGTCGCAAGCCAGGCCTTGTTCGAACAAACCAGCCAAGCGTTCACGCAATACCTCGGTACCGAAATGCATACCCAAACCATATTCAGCATTATCCTCAAACAACGAGCTGGCCCAAGCGGGTCCTCTACCCTTTTCGTTGGTCGTATAGGGAGTGGAAGGTGCGGAACCAGAGTAAATGGAGGTACAACCCGTGGCGTTGGCAATAATCTGACGATCACCAAACAACTGGGAAATCAACTTCACATAGGGGGTTTCACCGCAACCGGAGCAAGCGCCGGAGAATTCAAACAACGGAGTTGCGAACTGAGAGTTCTTCACATTGGCCTGAATATCAACCAAGTGTTGCTTGGAGGTAACATTCTTTGCCATGAAGTCCCAAACAGGCTGTTCGTGGTATTGGGTTTCGATGGGTGCCATGGCAAGTGCCTTGTTACCCTTGTTGCCCGGGCAGACGTCGGCACAGTTGCCGCAACCCAGACAGTCAAGCACATTCACCTGGATCTTGAAGACCATACCGGCAAATTGCTTTCCGGTAGCTTTCAGCGTCGTCACACCTTCAGGAA
>CAYTIY010000018.1:25151-30439 GCA_964438045.1 uncultured Bacteroidales bacterium
TAGGCACACTGGTTACACTGGATGCAGTTTTCAGCTGCCCAAACAGGGACATGACTGGCCACACCGCGCTTTTCATACTGGGAAGTTCCTTGATCCCACGTTCCGTCTTCGCGACCCTTGAAAGCAGAAACAGGCAAGTCATCACCATTTTGGGCGTTCATTGACCGAACCACGTCACGTACAAAAGCAGGTACGCTATCATCAGCATGTTCGCCTTCCAGCACCAGGTTGGCCCATTCAGCGGGGATTTCAACCTTGCTGTATTCGCCACCACGATCGACTGCGGCATAATTCATATTGACGATGTTCTCGCCCTTCTTTCCGTATGATTTGTTGATGGCGTACTTCATCTTCTCAACGGCCAGTTCGTATGGAATCACGTTGGCGATTTTGAAGAAAGCTGATTGCAGAATGGTGTTCGTACGGTTACCCAGCCCGATCTCCTGTGCAATGTTGGTCGCATCGATGATGTAGAGGGTAATATTGTTCTGTGCAAAATACTTCTTGACATTTGCAGGCAGGTTCTTTTTAACCTCTTCAGCGTTCCATACCGTATTGAGCAGGAACGTACCGTTCTTTTTGAGACCCTTGGTTACGTCGTACAGATTCAAGTAGGCCTGAACGTGGCAAGCCACGAAGTCGGGGGTTGTTACCAAATAGGTGGAACGGATGGGAGCGTCACCAAAACGCAGGTGAGAACAGGTGAAACCGCCGGACTTCTTGGAGTCGTAGGCGAAATAGCCCTGCACCTTCTTATCGGTGTTGTCGCCGATGATTTTGATGGAGTTCTTGTTAGCACCTACCGTACCGTCTGCGCCCAATCCGTAGAACTTAGCTTCAAACGTACCGGCAGCACCCAGCGCGATTTCTTCCTTCATATTCAAGGAAGTAAAGGTCACATCATCTACGATACCAACAGTGAATTGGTTTCTGGGCATTTTCATGGCCAGGTTTTCGTAAACGGCCAATACCTGAGCCGGTGTAAAGTCCTTGGACGACAAGCCATAACGACCACCTACGATGAGGGGAGCATCGGTTTGACCATAGAAGCAATCTTTCACATCGAGGTACAGGGGATCTCCCGTCGCACCCGGTTCCTTTGTACGGTCGAGCACACAGATACGCTTGGCTGTCTTTGGAACGGCAGCCAAAAAGTGCTTGGCAGAGAACGGCCTGTACAAGTGTACAGCAACAAGACCCACCTTCTCACCCTTGGCATTCAGGTAATCAATGCCTTCGCGAAGGGCTTCCGTGCCTGAACCCATGGCGATCACCACGCGGTCGGCGTCGGGAGCACCGTAATAATCGAACAGACCGTATTTACGACCGGTCAGTTTGTTCATTTCGTTGATGTATTCTTCTACAATACCTACGATGTCATTGTAGAAGGGATTACACGCTTCACGTGCCTGAAAATAGATGTCCGGATTTTGAGCGGTACCGCGGAGAACCGGTTTTTCGGGATTCAACGCGCGTTCGCGGAAAGCTTTCAGAGCATCCTGGTCAATCAAGCCGGCTACATCCTCCTGATCGAGTTGTTCAATCTTTTGAATCTCATGCGAGGTACGGAAACCATCAAAAAAGTGAACAAAAGGAATACGACCCTTGATGGCAGCCAAGTGGGCTACAGCGGCTAAATCCATCACTTCCTGTACGGAACCTGTGGCCAACATGGCACAACCCGTCTGACGGACAGCCATGACATCCTGGTGGTCACCAAAAATTGACAAGGCATGTGATGACAGGGCACGGGCTGATACATGATAGACACCGGGGAGCAATTCGCCAGCCACCTTGTACATATTGGGCACCATCAGTAACAAGCCTTGTGAAGCCGTGAACGTGGTGGCCAGGGTACCTGCCTGCAACGCACCGTGCATGGCACCGGCAGCACCGGCTTCCGACTGCATTTCTTCCACAACCGGCTTTTCGTTGAAGATGTTCTTCCTGCCGGCAGCAGCCCATTCATCCACGTACTCAGCCATCGTTGACGACGGCGTGATGGGATAGATGGCAGCTACTTCGCTGAACATGTAGGCAATGTGGGCGGCAGCTTGATTGCCATCACATGTCAAAAACTTCTTTTGTTTACTCATACATCGAAAAATTAAACGTTATTGATTCTTTATAGCTACTTTCAATACAAAAATCCAAACAGCCAAAGGGGTATCACATTTTCGTGACCGGCCCTGGGCATGTCTACCACATACCATTGGTCGGCGTTCAACTTGTTTCCCACCTTGCCGCAACTAATCTGAAATAGGTCAGACTCATTGATTATGAACTGCTTGCGCTTCGGCCCCATGTTAACCTTGTTGTCCTTGTGTACGCTGTTATGAAAAAAGGTCTCACAGACACCTTGCTTGTCCACCTTCAACTTGTCCTGCAACACATGCATCAGGTTCGTGTTGTGCAGGTAGATCCGCGAGGGTTTCTTGGGAAAATCCTCACCAATTGGATATAATGTATCGATCAAACGGGCGTCTTTCAGATATTTCAAGTAATTCATCACTGTGGCACGCGAAATATCAACATCCTGGCTCAACCGACTCACATTGGCGGCACAGGGAGCATCAAGTCCGATCAGATACAGCAACGCCCTTATTTTTGGCAGGTACTTCAAGTCGATTTGCTTGATGAGCAGGATATCCACCTCGATCATCATGTTCATCGTCTTAAGCAGGTTTTCTGAAAAATTGCGTTTCTCGAGGAAAAACGGATAAAAGCCGTGATGCAGGTAATCCCTGAAATAAACAGCAGGATCTATCTTGCTCAGAATTTCCGCTGCAATTACCTCGTGGTTTTCCAGTAGTTCTTTCAGGGAACACGACGATAAGTTGGTACCAGCCATCAGATTGAGGTATTCCCTGAAGGAAAACCCCCTTAAGTTGTACGACTTGACCACATCCACCAAATCCGGATTTTCCTCTTTCAACCGCATGACGGATGATCCCGAAAAAACCACCCTCAAGTCCTGGTATGTATCGTAAATAACCCTCAGTTCCTTTGACCATTCCGGGTATTTGAACACCTGGTCGATCAATAGAATCCTTCCTCCCTGTTGGTAGAAAGCTGTGGCAAATTCAATAAGGCTGTGTTTGGTGAAATAGAAATGATTCAGGTTCACATACAGGCACGATCGGTCTGTTCCGAATTTCTCCCTGGCATAATCCAGCAGAAAGGTTGTTTTTCCCACCCCACGGCTTCCCTTGATACCGATCAGACGATCGTTCCAGTTTATTTCGTCCATCAATTGCCTACGCACATGCGACTGCACGTGTTCAATCAGGTACTTGTGCGTGCGATAGAATTGTTCCATGCCACGGTCTTTGAAGGGACAAAGATAGTAAGAAATGAGTTTTTTGCAAACTGGACTTTGCAAAAATACGAGACTTTGTTTCACCGCTCATTTTTCACCGTATCCACAACGCCTGCAACCATGGACTTCAATTCATCCAGAAACAGTGCCGGATCGTATTCCCTGCGTTCCACCTGTCGCAACTTCTTCTCCCACAACCCTGTCAATGCGGCTGACTTCAACAAGTCAACCCGGATCAACTCAATCAGAGCCACACCCGTCGGTGTCGCATACAGATTCTTGCGTTCTTTTCGGATGTACTGGCGCTTGAATAAGGTTTCAATGATATTGGCCCGGGTTGATGGGCGGCCGATACCGTTTTCCTTGAGGGCCTCCCTCAATTCCTCGTCGTCCACCTGCTTACCTGCTGTTTCCATGGCGCGAAGCAACGTGGCTTCCGTGTACGGTTTTGGGGGCTGGGTCTGCTTTTCGGCTAAGTCCGGTTTATGAGGACCCGATTCACCCTTTACAAAGTCCGGCAACGTACGTTCCTCATCCGGTTGCGCAGCATTGGTTTCGTCCTGTTCCACTCCTTCGTTTCCGCGTGATGCACCTGCGGTTTCTTTTTCAAAAACCACCCGCCAACCGGGATCGAGAATCTGCTTACCGGTGGTCTTAAAGGGCACCTCAGCCGCCTCTCCCAACACGGTGGTGGTTGAAAATCGGCAATCGGGATAAAATGCGGCAATAAACCGACGAGTCACCATATCGTACACCCGCCGCTCTTCGGCCGATAAGACACCAGGCTTCACCCCGGTCGGGATAATGGCGTGGTGGTCGGTCACCTTGGCGTTGTCGAATACTTTTTTGGTACGGGGTATAGGAGCCTCGAGCAAGGGAGCTGTCAGCGTGGAATAATCTACCAACCCTTTCAATGTGGGCACCACCTTGGGGTAGATGTCTTCACTCAGGTAGGTTGTATCCACACGTGGATAGGTGGTCAATTTCTTTTCATACAGCGATTGGATCAATCCCAATGTCTGTTCGGCCGAAAAGGCAAATTTCTTATTGCATTCCACCTGAAGGGAAGTCAGGTCGAACAGACGGAGTGGCGATTCGGTGCCTTTTTTTGCCGAAACCTGTATGATTTGAAAAGGAGCCTCACTCATGCGCTCCAGCAAGGCCGTCCCCTCTTCCTTGGTGGAGAAACGCCCTTGGGTGGCTGAAAACGTGGTATCTCGGTAGAGCGTCTTCAATTCCCAGTAGGTTTGAGGCACAAAATGCTCAATTTCCTGTTGGCGGTTTACAATCAGAGCCAAGGTCGGCGTCTGCACCCTTCCGATGGACAATATCTGTCGGTCTTTTCCATATTTGACGGTGAACAGCCGCGTGGCGTTCATGCCCAGCAACCAATCACCAATGGCCCTGAGCAACCCCGCCTCGTAAAGCGAACGGTAATCATCCTGAGGCCTGAGCGCACCAAACCCTTCACGGATGGACTCTGCAGTAAGTGACGAAATCCACAACCGTCTCACGGGACACGAACAACCGGCCTTCTGAAGCACCCACCGTTGAATCAATTCCCCTTCCTGGCCGGCATCCCCGCAGTTGATCACCTCGTCGGCTACTGCCACCAACCGTTCGATGCAGGCGAACTGTTTACGGTAACCCTCGTTGTCGATCAGCCGGATGCCAAACCGAGGCGGAATCATGGGCAGGCAAGCCAGGTTCCAGAACTTCCACTGGGGCGCGTACTCGTGCGGCTCTTTCAGCGTACAGAGGTGGCCGAACGTCCACGTTACCTGGTAGCCGTTCCCTTCCAGGTAACCGTCGTGTTTTCGGTTCGCACCCAGCACGGCGGCTATTTCGCGGGCTACGCTCGGTTTTTCGGCGATACAGACTATCATGGGTCAGGGACAGGTTTCAAGGGTTCAAGTTTCCGGTCGCAAAAATACCGTTTTTATCCATCGAGGAACCAAATCTTATCCCG
>CAYTIY010000019.1:0-27907 GCA_964438045.1 uncultured Bacteroidales bacterium
GCTTTGTGCCTGTGTTCTAAAGAATTGTATCATGTTTTACTGAAATTTCCAATGTATTGCAAAGGTAGGAAAAAATATGTGTTTTTTTTCGTAACATTGCATGGTAATAGAGGAAACATCATGAAACGCTTATCCATTCCCTTCATTCAGGAATTGGGGTCGCTTTCCATAGGGGAAGCGCATGCCCTGCTCGATGAGCGCGGCGCTCGCATCCCCATCGAGATAATCAACTGGCCTTCGTTCGGCTATCGGCCGTTGACCACGGTTTGTTTAGGTCGGTCAGACGATTCCATCCATATTTTGTTTCAAGTGCATGGTAACTGCCTGCGCGCCGTCCATACACTCGATAACGAGCCTGTACATCAGGATAGCTGTGTGGAGTTTTTTGTAAAACGGGCCGACAGCGACGATTACTTCAACTTTGAATTCAACTGCATTGGTACGTGCAAGGCGGCCAGGCATCACGGCAATCGTGAAAATGCCACCGACTTGAGTCAGGACGAGCTGTCTTCCATTGAGCGATGGTCGAGTTTGGGGCGTCGGGCTTTCAATGAGATGAGTGGGTTGTTTTATTGGGATTTGTGTGTGCGGATTCCGTTTCGTTTGATTGATGTGGAACCGGGTTGTCTGCCTCCTGCCCTGCTGGGTAATTTTTACAAGTGCGCAGACGCGACCGAGCAGCCGCATTATATTTCCTGGAGTCCCATCAAAACGGAGCGCCCTGACTTCCATCGTCCGGAGTTTTTCGGAGAATTACAACTGGGGTAACCTTCCGCCAATCCCTTTTTATCGGAAAAAATGACTGTTTCCTTCCCGTCAGCAGGGTGTTTTTCCTGCTCCGGCTCCACTGCAACGCTCATTGGGCCATCGTGAATGAATTCGTTTATCAGGGTTTTTGTACTTTTGCAAAAAAACAAGTATGAAGATTTTTGTGGCAGGTGCCGGAAAATTGGCCAATGCTATATTGAATGCCGGTTTGACATTTCCGTCGTGTGAAATCACTGATTGGAACGATGGTTGTGCCGCATCACAGGAAAAGGCCATTATAGTACATGCCGGTTCAGGGCGACAGTTGGAGGACATCTTGCGATACTGCTCTTTTACAAAGTCTGTTCTCATCGAACTGTCAACCGGACTACAGACAGAACAGACGAAAGCGGATTTTCCACTTATTCTGTGCCCCAACACCTCCATTTTGGTATTGAAGACGCTTCAGATGATCAAAGCATTTGGGCCCTCGTTCAGCGGACTTGACCTTTCTCTGATGGAATCGCATCAATCGTCCAAGAAAACCGAACCAGGAACAGCCTATGCGTTCGCCGATTCGTTAGATATACCACACGGGCATATTATTTCCATAAGAAATCCTTCGGTTCAGGAAAAATTGCTGAACATCCCACCCGAATTTCTGGATAAACACGCCTACCACCGCCTTGTCATCAAGGATGGAAACGATGAGGTCACCATCGAGACAAAGGTGCTGGGACATGCATCCTATGCCAGTGGCGTGAAACGTATCATTGACGCCATACTTACACACAACCTGGAGAACAGAACTTACACCGTTTTGGAGCTGATAGAAAACCATCTGTTATAACACCGTGTCAGTCTGAATCTTATAATTTATCATCCATTTTTCCATACCATGAAACCAACCATCATCCCCGCACTGCTCTTTTCGTTGTTAACCACGACTGTTTCGTGACAAAATACCGGATCAAAATTTGGGTTGAGGCCCGGCAAATTCAACCACGGGAAGATTCGAAGCGGGAGAAACAAACTTATTCAAAATAATCGCCAAATAATTTGTTTATCCTGATAAAGCTCTTTATTATTGCTAAAAGAACTCGGATGGACTGTAGCACCTTAAAATACAGTTTATCTGTGAACGAATCTTAAAAGTGTTTAAGAACCCTAAATTAATTGAACCATGAAAACATTTCACGTCCTTTCTGTAGCTATTCTTGTCGCCTTATGCTCCTGTTCGGGCAACCAAAAGAAAACGGCTTCTGTTGACATCAACTTTGGCATCAACCAGGTCATTATGCTGGACGATGTTTCAAGAACCATCACAGACTCGTTGCAAACGGTTGGTGTACTGATCGGCAGCAACCAACAACCTGAATTGGGTTATCTGTCCGTTGCCGATTCATCTAAATTCATCATCGGACAAATCGACAACAGTATCAAACTGACGAGAACGGCTGCTACGATTGATGACGATAAAAGCTTTTTGGCTGTCATAGCCGTCAGACCGACATCCATAGTAGACAACTCACTCATTAAGGAAGCTGTTGCCAGCGAAAAAGAAGTATTGATCACATTCAACGAGGAAGGCACCACAAAATGGGCTGAATTCACAAAGAACAACATTGGTAAGAATGTTGCTTTCATCCTAGACGAGAAAGTATGTTTTATGACCTCCATCAATGGTGAAATCACCGATGGAAAGGCAAAGATAACGGGACTGAAAACTGATACTGAAGCACAACTGCTTGCCGCAGAAGTAGCAAAGAATCTGCCCATGTAATCCAATTACCCCGTAGGTTGAGAAAAATCCGGAACGGCAAACGTCTTTCCGGATTTTTTTTTGATACTCAAGAAGCACTGAACGCGTACAAAAAACTTAAGGCAAATCCTGGGGTTTTACCGTTGATCCCTTTTCTTCGGCGGCATGCATGTATTGAGACGGACTTGTGCCAAACGCCTCTTTGAACTTTTTGGAAAAACTTCCGGCCGTCTGATAGCCAACCCTTTCCGCCACTTCACTGATGGATGCATGGCCATCCAACAGCAGTTGAGCGGCCCGTTTCATCCGGATGGAACGAATAAAATCAGATGGAGAAACCCCGACGATGGCGAGCAATTTCTTGTAAAGCCCTGTTCGGTCCATACCCATTTCCAAACTGAACTGATGAACGGAATAATCGGGATTATCCATATTTTGTTCTATGCTGTTCAGTGCCTTTTCAATAAATTGTTCATCCAGCGACGTAAAAGTGATTTCTTTCGGATTCACCTCAATCTTTCGCGTAAAGACCTCATGACGCTGCTGTTGATTCTCGATAAGCCTGGCTATGCGAACAAGCAGGATATCCAGATTGAACGGCTTGGAGATGTACTCATCGGCACCAGCCTGATAACCTTCAAGTTTTGACTCATCCGAAGCAAGAGCCGTCAACAGCACAACAGGAATGTGTGATGTTTCAAGAGTCGTTTTGATGTGTTTACACAGTTCTATTCCGTTCATTCCCGGCATCATTACATCACAAACTATCAGGTCTGGTTGCCGGTGTTGTGCCAGATCAAAACCGGTTGAACCATCAACGGCTTCCATTATGTCATAATAGGCCGACAACTCCCTGACAATATACCGTCTCAGCTCGTCATTGTCCTCTACCACAAGAAGGGCAAATCGTTTATCGGGTTTGACGGTCGATTCCGGAACTATTCCCACATCACCGGGCACTTCTTCTACCTTTGAAGGAGACAACGTTTTTGGCAATGTCAAGGTGAACGTTGCTCCCTTTCCGGGTTCACTGCTCACCCGAATGCTACCCATGTGCAGTTCTGCATATTCTTTGGCGAGATGTAGACCGATACCGCTGCCACTTTCGGTTCCATCAATCTGGTAAAAACGATTGAAAATCAGCTCCTGGTCAGCATACGGAATACCCCTTCCCGAATCGCTGACGGAAATCTCAATGCAATCCGACTGCTCCGAGTCGCGGATCATCACCTGGATCGCACCTCCTGAAGGAGTGAATTTGAAGGCATTCGACAACAAGTTGTTTACAATCCGATATACCTTATCCCTGTCATAGAAAATCATGCATTGTTTCAACGTTGAGTCGATAACAAATGAAATCGTTTTCTCATGAGCCAACCGGGCAAATAGTTCTTCAAATTGTTTGATAAACGTCACCATGTCTCCAAATGTAAGGTACAGACGTTCACCGTGTATTTCCAATTTCCTAAAGTCAAGCAATTGATTGACAAGGCTCTGCAAATCCCTTGCGTGTCTGTATATTGCCTGCAACCTGGGCTCCAACAAGGATCCCTTCACTTCCTTCAGCATCGATTCAAGCGGGGTGATGATCAATGTCAAGGGTGTACGGAACTCATGACTAATGTTGGTAAAGAACACAAACTTCATTTTGTTCAGCTTCTCGTCGTTCTTCCGCACATTGGTCTCGTGAACCTTACGCCGGTAGTAATGATGAGAGATAATGGCCATAGCCAGTGCCGTCAGGAAGTACAGGATATACGCCAAGGTTGTGCCCCAAATGGGGGGACGTACTTCGAGTACAATACGCGCGACGTTGTTCGACCACACCTTACTGCTGTTGGCAGATTTTACCTCGAACACATATTCACCCGGTGACAAATCGGTATAGGTAGCCAAACCCCTGCCCGTTATTCTGCTGATTTCGCACCAACCGTCATCCACTCCAATCAAACGATACTTGAAGTAGGTTTGTGTCGGGTTTACGTAATTAAGTGCTGAAAACTCGATACTGACAAAGTTTTGGTCGTGGTCGAAAATAACCCTGTCCGTGTAGGTGATGGACTGACTGAGCAAAACCCGCTTGTCGTACTCCCTGCCCACAACGACAGACTCACCAAACAGCAACAAATTGGAAAAGAGAGGAACAGGCATCTGAGCAAATCGTGCCAGGGGCTTTTCCAGAAACAACGTATTAAAACCATTCACGCCTCCCAACAACAAATAACCGTCCCAGGTAAGATACACCGCGTTCGATGTGAATTCTTCGGGCAGTACACCTTCATATCGGTTGTAATTCGCAAATGAAAAATCCAGCCTTTGATCCTTACGTTCAACGGTTAGACAAGATACACCTTCCGAAGTGGAAATCCATATTCGTCCGGAACGATCCTCTATCAGTCCCTTGACCGTATTATTCGCCATCCCGTCTTCAACGAACAGGCGTTGAACCGTTTTCCGAACGGGATTCCATACGACCAAACCATCGGACGTTCCAATCCAAATAAGGTTCCTACTGTCCCTCAACAGACAGTTGTACATATGTATGTCTTTATGACTGACATAATCCGGAAATGGAACCAATTTCCGACGCTGATGATCGAACAAAAAAAGTCCGGATTCCGCACGGCCTAAAACTGTATGATCGTTAAAAGGTATCAGTTGGGTGACGCTGGGATGACCAAGTTCACCAATAGACAGTTCGGTCATGGAGCCATCTTTTTCAAGCTTTTTCAACCCATTGTTGGTTGCCAGTAAAAACGTACCATGTTGTATTTCCACCATCTTGTAGATGGACGTGTAGGGTAAGGGGATGTTTTTTAACCCCTCCTTTCCCAGATAATAAAGACCGTTTGACATCGTGCTTATCCATATCCGTCCGTCCGAACCATTCATGATCGACGTACAATTGGTTTCGCGCGGCAAGCCTGAAACACGTTTTAGTTGTGAAAAATCGGTATCACACGTAAACAAGCCGCGTGACGTTCCAACGAGTATTTTACCGTCCCTGGTATCGCAGAAACCGGTGACTTCAAAATCCTCTTTCTGTTGCTCAAACAGGTCTTTTCCTTTTCGTTTGAATTTGAATTGATCTTGATGGTAATAGAATAAACCACGATTGAACGAACCCAACCACAAACCGCCCTGAGAGTCGTGAAACTGGCAGGTGATTTCGTTTTTGACATCGAACCCCCTTGCCATTCGAAAATCAGTGATCAGCCGTTTCGTTTCCAGATTTTTGTTTATAACCCAAATACCTTCGCGCGCACCAACCCACAGATTCCCTTCCTTATCCAACGATGGCACGTTGAGCCATGTGTCGGTTTCAAGCAAGGTAATCACCTTGTGCGACTTGATATCGAAAGCAGTCACCAATCCCAACCCTCCCGGATCGTTTCTGACCTGAAAAACATACTTATCTGAACTGATTGTATTCAACACGCTTTTATAAATCTGTTGTTTGGCTGAAAGCGTGTTGACACGGTATTCCATTCGACGGGTTTTCATATCGTAACAAGCCAGTTGCCCAAAACGATAAAGCAAAAAAACATGGTGGTCAACACTGGTCACATTGAATAATTCGTCTTCCAGAGTGCCAGTTCCTTGAATATCCTGTAAAAAAACGGAGGCTTTTTTTTCTCCATTCCGTTTAAGATAGAGACGATTGGACGCCGTGCGCATCCAGTAGTTCCTGGCATCGTCCATGACAAAATCAACAACCGTATCCCGAATGCCCATTGTTCGAAATACAGCCTGTATATCTGAAATACAGCGCCCTTGTCTGACATCGACCAAAGCCAACCAACCTCCTGTCTTGAACCAAATATACGAACCATCCTCATACGCCATTAGGAATCGGGTATATCCGCTGAGAGGGTAGATGTCTTTACGATCAAGGTGAATGTATTTAAAGCTGCTTCCATCGTAAAGATTGAGTGAGCCTTCGGTGAATACGGCCATCCTACCATCTGCCAGTTGTAGCAAAAAACGAATCCTATTATCTGAAAGGCCCCTTTCCGTACCAATCTGCGTATATAGGTACGCATTTTGGGCATGCAATGTCGGGGATGCCAACACCGAGATAGACACGAAAAACAGGATGATTCGGAAAGCTTTTTGCATAGGATGCAAATATATTACATTTTACAGGTAAAAAACATGCCCGGGGGAAATGTTACCTTCCACCCGGGCATGCGCGTCATTCATAAAAAACCAAATCAAAAACTGTTGGATACCAACATTTTCTTCTTACCTATCAGGTAAATGCCACTATTAAGTCCACTTGCAGCATCTTTCATCCGCACGTGTGTTTTTATTCGAATACCGGTTATCGTGTACACATCAACCCAAGCGTTTTCATCTTCAGGATCGGTTTGGACATCTCCAATGGAAGTCGGTTTGGAATAATCCGAGTTATTGGTCAGGTAAATATCGCTGATCACAATGGGTGAACCACCCCAAGACCAGAAACCGGCTATGTAGATATGTGACGGGTTTAGCTTGGTTGTGGAATTTACTTTGTATGAATTGTTCAGGCTGACAACCACACGACGATTTGAGTCAAAACTGTTTTCGGAAGGAGTTGTCCAATAACTGTTCTCATCATACAGCTTGAATATGGCTCCACTTGTTGTGGCACTTGCAAGCCTAACCACCAAATATTTATACCCTGAAAAATCAACACCGTTGTTATACGTCCATCCGCCAAATCCGTACTGTCCGGTTACAAGGGTACGGGTCGATTCGTTGTACGTTCCACTCATGAATATGGAAGGATTGAAGACTCCCTTGACCAAAGGAAAGAAAGATGAACTGACTTGAATAGGCAAGGACATAGGTTCTCCCAAGCCACCCTGGAAGGTGACAGTTATCGTCGATTCACCATTGGTCTTTCCTACCAGTTGTCCGTTCTTGATGCTTACAACATCTGGATTTGAAATAACATAGTTAGCATTCATCGTGACATCCTGGGTGTGACCATCTTCGTAGACAGCTGTAACCGTAAGGCTTTGACTGCTGCCGGTCAACAAGGAGATAGAGGTTTTATCCGTTTTTAATTCTTTCAGGGTGAGTGCCTCACGACTGAATCCAACAAACGAGTCATCGTAGAATCGATTTTCCGTGAAGTCCTTTTCAGTAGAAAACCAATCGACATCCACATATCCTCCCGTGGATACCGTAGCGTAGTTGAACAGGCAGAAACGATTGCCCACAAAGACACTCAGGTTGTACTTCATGTCCAGTGATGAACCAAAAGCGGTATATGTTTTGTTGTCGGTGCTGTAATAAAAATCAGCCTTGCTGGTCAGGTAGTTGGTAATCGCCCTAAGGTAAACCACGGTATCAGCCAGCGTGACACCTGTTTGCTCGGTTTTGGTACCAGCGTTGAGCATGTACAATTTACGTTCACCATTGATTACTTTGACTGCAATAAAGGCATACGGATCCTGGAAAACGGCCAATCCGGCCACATCACCTTCTGCCATCTTTGACACGTGCAATTTGGCTGTTCCGTACGACAGGTTCAGGCTGTTTCGATATCCAAGGATGCGTTGTGTCAACGTGTTCCTAGCTTTAGGAAGGCTATCTGTCACGTGTGCCGTATACAATCGAAGGTAGCCCGGACGGTTGATCAGTGACCAGTTCGTATTATCTGGATTGTGATTCCATTGCCACTGCGGAGCCAATTTGTAATTCCTAAAGTTGTCATTGGTCGGCATGTAGCTGATGGGATACGTTTTACCCACTTTAGGTTTCCGGTATGCCGTCACACCCTTTCCGGATACACCGGCCACAGGCCAGTTGTCCACCCACGTGATGGGTTGCAGGTTGGGCAGACGTCCGTACGCTCCCTTGTCGTAAAACATCATCGACCACCATTCTCCGGTCTGCGTTTGCACTAGAGCACCTTGATGGATGTTGTCGTCGTTGATAACCACGTGTTCTTCATAAGGCCCGAAAATGGAGCTGGAACGAAGAGCCACCTGGAACGCGGGCCAGCCGCCGTACGTTGAATAGATGTAATAATAACCGTTGATTTTGTACAGATGACTTCCTTCCAAGCCCTTACGAAACGTATACGTGAACACCTGCTGGTCCTTACCCGGCACCTTGGCGAAGTTTTCATCCAATTCAGCAATGCGGATGTTGTCAATACCGTAAACGACATACGTCTTTCCGTTGTCATCAAACAGTAAACCGCAATCGTAAAAAGAGTCGTTCAGCTTCCGTTTGGTCCACTCACCGGCAGGGTCGGTAGCAGTCATCAAGTAGGCCCCTTCGTCGAGTGTATTGAACAACAGGTAGAACGTTCCGTTCTTGTAACCCAGAGCGCTGGCCCATTGTCCATGACTATACCGGTTGGCTCCATCCAAATTGTAGGGAGGAGTCGATTCTATCTTCTGTAACGGATTGCTGCAATACTCCCAGTTCACCAAATCGTACGATTTCAGCAGCGTTGCTCCCGGGAAATGGTGCATGGTGGTCGATAACATGTAGTAGACATCACCCACACGGATGACATCCGGATCGGGAAAGTCCCCAAAAATGACAGGATTGGAATAGGTGCCGTTGTTGTTGTCGCCGGTAGATCGGTAGGTAAAATTTGGCCTGGCGTAATTGATTCTGGAATACTCCCTGAACCAATTGTTACAGGCATAAGCACAAGCCTCGGGGTTGCTATTGAAAGCTATGCCTGCACCCGGTTCTCCGTTTGCGATCAGTCCCTCTGGTGCCAATAAATTCCAGCTTACGTTGCCCGATTCATCCATGATACGCTTGAAGTTAAAGCCAAAACCCGGTGCTTCAGCGGTACCCGTGTTACCCGTCCCCCAGGTTCCCATGTTGTAAGCCTTTCCAGAAGCGTCCAATCCCACCTGAGGTGACCAATCCACTTCGGTAATGGCTATAGGCGCAAAATCGGCGACAGGTTTCACATTTTCGTTCCAACCTCTTTTAAATGCGTCGTAATCAGGTCCTCCATTCAAAAATCCGGGATAAATATGGACAGCATAACCTATATTCTCTCCTTCAATCGGATTGATGGCATACCCCCTATACTGTGACTGCCAGCCCAATCCGGGAATCCAGAGCACATTCTGCGCTCCGTTGGCACGTATGGTGTCCACCACCGATTGGAACAAGGTTTTCAACTGATCGAAGTGCCCCTGTGACCCCGAGCCGTACGTTCCGTCCGTTCCCTTTATCTGAACCGGTTCGTTGGCCAGTTCAAACATCACATTGTCGGCATTTTTAAGCTCTATCCGAGTAGAAAGATACCCCCAAACACGCAACAGGTAATTATGATAAGCGCCGCCCACCTCAATTTTTTCGGGACATACACCCGGTGGACGAAGAATCACGTACATACCCCTTGCTTTCGCATGCTTGATCAGGGGGACAATGACGTCGGTTATGGCCGTTTTCAGACGGTCGTAGTTGAATTGGGATATGTCGGACTCCCCGTTGACAGGTTGTCCGGGATTGTTGGTCCAATATGGATCTATGTGCAAACGGATGTAATTCAGGTACCAACCTCTCGTGGTGTCCGTCAAGGCATCCATGACCGAATTATTGTAGTTCAAACAACCGGTTACATCGTAATTCTCCCAGCGACAATTTCCGGATCCGCACCCGTTGAACCAGGGGCTGGGTGTCAAGGCCACCCCGTGCAGGTTGACCGAATTTCCGTGGACGTCTTTTAAATAACGTCCCTCAACATGTAAGCGAGAAGTTGCGCCACCTACCCAGGCTTTGGCAGGTGTCAAAAGAAACGATGCAATGAGAATCAAACACGCTTTCTCAACAATGTTTTTCATGTAGGTAAAATCTGTTACAAACCGATAAGTCCTGTGAGCAACGGTTTGCGGGTTTTGGTTCGGGTGCAAATATCCTCTTTTTTACAGGTTTTGAATGGTTCATTTGTTGACAATATAACTGTCAATTGTTGAATTTATAAAGGAAACACCCCAATAGGACATGTCTTAAGAAACCAACTACATTTTTTACTTTGAAAACGTGCGAATTAAACTTGTTATCTTTTCCTGCGTCAAATCTGTTGACCTAATCTAACCATCGTATGAAAAAAACAACCACCCGAGTCGGCTATTTCTGTTGGATGTGCCTGTTGTCCGCATTGCCTCTTGCCACGGCGTTTAGCCAGCAAACAACCGGCTTCCGGCTGGATGAGAAGGGCGTGTTCAAAAAACAGGGTGTTGACATGATGATCTACAACAACTCATTCAACTCAGGCGGTTTTTTTGACGAAAAACTGAATGGCATCCAGATGATCCAACACAACGTGCGCACGGTAACCGGAGGAGCGGTACGACTCAGTCCGACACCGGAACAGTGGGACCTGACTCCCACCGTACGTTCACGCGACATCCGTGTAGCTGAAAATGCGGTCACGCTGACACTTTATTACTCGGAATACGATTTCACAAGCAAACTCAGGGTTGAAGGCAAGGGTGATGGCTGCGTGATTACAGTCTTCCTTGACAAACCGGTTCCCAAGGATTTGGAGGGAAAAGCCGGCATGAACATCGAGTTCCTGCCAGCCGTTTATTTCAAAAAAACGTACCTGATGGACGATCAGATCGCCATTTTTCCCCAATACGCAACCGGCCCGATGGTCAAGGAAGCCTTCAGTGAAAAGATACCCCAATACGGCAAACTGCTCACCAACGAGAAACTCATGGACGCCTACGCCAAGCCCATGCCCATGGCATCCGGAAAAAAGCTGGTCTTATCCCCGGACGATCCCCTTTCAATGGTGACGCTGCGTTCAGCAACCGGACAAATAGGTCTCTATGATGGACGCAACCTAGCACCCAACGGATGGTTTGTGGTGCGTGAATTGTTGCCAACCGGGAAAACAGGCCCTGTTGTTCAATGGGTTCTGACGCCAAACAGTGTGCCTGGATGGAAGAAAGAACCCATCATTTCCCATCCGCAGGTAGGGTACCATCCCGATTTGGAAAAAATAGCCGTCATCGAACTTGACCCCAACGACAAACCACTTTCATCAGCTTCCCTGATCCGCATTGCTGATAACGGAACAACCACGAAGGTGATGGACCTTCCGTTGAAAAAATGGGGAACATTTGTACGTAATACCTATTACCGTCTGGACTTTTCCACGGTCAAGACACCTGGCATCTACCGCCTGCAGTACGGCAAACTAACTTCGGATCCCTTTCCTATTGCCAAGACCATTTACCAAACCACCTGGCACCCCACGTTACATACCTGGTTGCCCGTTCAAATGGACCATATGTTTGTAAAGGAAGCCTACCGCATCTGGCACGGCAACCCCCATCAGGACGATGCTCTGCAGGCACCACCAGACACGTTCATCCACGACGGATACCGCATGGGGCGCAGCACAGACACCAAGTACAAGGCCTTGGAACACATTCCCGGACTGAACATCGGCGGTTGGTTTGATGCCGGCGACTTCGACATCCAAACCGGCTCACACATCAGTACGGTTGGTTACCTGTGCGGTATTTGGGAAGACCTCAAGTTGAGCAGCGACCAAACCTTGGTGGACAAAGACCGCAAGTACGTATCCATTCACCATCCTGACGGTGTACCCGATATCCTGCAGCAGATTGAGCACGGCACCCTGGCCTTAATTGCCCAACACAGGGCTTTCGGTCATGCCATTCGCGGCATCGTTCAATCCAGGTTATTTCAATACAACAGCATCGGTGACGCGGGCAGTTTGACAGACGGCCTGGTGTTCAATCCAAAACTAAAACTCCTTGAGAACGACGGCTTTACATCTGGCGTCATGGACGACCGATGGGCTTTCACCAACTATAGTTCCGGCACCAACCTATCCTCAGCCGTTCCCATCGCAGCCGCATCAAGGGCTTTGAAGGGCTACAACGACGCCTTGGCTGAAGAATGTGTACAAACGGCCCTGAATATTTGGGAACGAGAAGTGACCAACAAGGCATCACAGTCACAACAACAAGCTACAGGTGAAGAGCGGACAGCAGGTAGTTTTGGGGGTAGCCAACGTATGGGAGGAAATGCTTCTGGTGAAGCCAGTGTTGCCATAGAATTGTATCTGGCAACAGGCGACAAGAAATTTGCCGATCACGTTGCCAAACTGTGGCCTTCCATAAGAAACGGGTTGATTAACGCCGGCGCTTCAAGTAGAGGTGGAGGCATGGGCGGAGGAAGCATAAACACCTGGCTGAAAGCGCTTTCCTTTATGGGTGAGGATTATAAAAACGACTTACGCACCTATGCAAAAAACCTGAAAACACAAATGGATTCGCTCACAAAGACCAATCCATTCAACACACTTGTTGGTCGTGGTGGGTTCTACAGCGGTGGCAATTACTCCACGATAACCTGGGCTCTCACCGCTGCCAAGTTAAACCGAGTCTTTCCCGATATCATCGGTAAAGAATACGCTGTCAGAGGGTTGAACTACATCCTGGGGTGTCACCCCGCCTCCAGTCTTTCCTTTGTATCGGGTGTGGGTGTTTCATCCAAGAAAGTCACCTACGGCAACAACCGCGCTGACTTCACCGCCATACCGGGTGGAGTGGTGCCCGGCTTATACCTTATCAATCCCGATTTTTACGAAAACCAGGAAAACTGGCCCTACATCTGGTACGAAAACGAGGTGGTGGTTGACTGCTGCGCTGCGTACATCTACCTGGCAGCTTTGATTGATGATTCAATGAAGTAACTACAACTGTTCATACAGGTTTCAGTTCCACAATAAAGGTGGCTGTCTCAGTAAGAGCAGCCACCTTTATTAATACATAGGAATGCGATCTATGCTTTGCGGCATACACGAATATCAGTTTGCCCAGGCTTCTCCTTCCGGTGTCCGCCTCCATTCAAAATACGTATCCAGTACCTTGAGCGATTCCAAACTGGGTATTGTTCCCGTTTTTGGAGCTTTATTAAAATGCATCACAGCAGGTGTTTCATCGCTGAATCGGGGCCAAACGGGCATGCCGGATTGATTGGGATCCCCAAACTTTGCAAAATTCGTCCAATAGGTTGCCATGGCTTCTGAGATGGCTTTGTCATCTTCAGTGCTGTTTGCTCCCAAATGTTTGAACACATAGGCGACATCCTGTCCGTGAGGTGATCCTGAACCATAACGGGGTGAACCCTCAGGGTAATCGGGGTGTTGGTCGAAGTAGTAGTAAAACGCATACGATTTTCCATACCTTGCGTGTAGGCGGGCCCAACTCCATGTCTGCCAACCGAATGCAGCGTCACGGGCCAGGTCGCGGGCTGTTTTTGGAACGGTTGTCTCTCCCACCGGATACGCCTTGATTAGAGCGTCTGCAAATCGACCATAACGGGATTTGACGCCATTGATGTAATCTTCAGGTGTTCTCGGCGGTGAGAAGGAAGCCCCCTCGTCGGAATTGTATCCTACCAATATAGCCACATCGTTGAACTTACGGGCTTGGTATAACCTGTGCTGGTCATCGGGTATGAGATATCCGTCCACTATCGGCCAGGAACCACCCATACCCCGGGTTGCCGGCAGTTTGTCGGCAGGAAGCTTACGCGCATCGGCAATGGAAGTGATACCGGCATTTTTCAGAAAAGCCGCTCCGTCCTGCTCTGCATCTTTCAAGCGTTTCATATTCTCGCCCGGATAGGTTTGTGTCTTGCGTGAAGGGCCGAACGAACCGCCACTTTGGGATATAGCACCTCTGAATAAACCCTTGGCCAGAGGTGAAGCACATAACATGCTGACAGCTATACCCCCGGCTGATTCTCCAAAAATGGTGACTTTGGATGGATCACCTCCAAACTTCGAAATGTTGTTTTGTATCCACTTCAATCCGGCAATCATGTCATGCAAACCGTAATTTCCGGAAATGCCCAATTTGTTCTCGGCGCTGAGTTCAGGATGAGACATAAATCCAAGCACACCCACGCGGTAGGCAATACTAATCAGTATCACGCCTTTCCTGGCCAACTGTTCTCCACTGTAATTGGCTTCAGAAGTGGCACCGGCTCCAAATCCGCCCCCATAAATCCAGACCAGTACAGGCATACGGTCATTAGCCGATTTGGCCGGGCTCCAGATATTCAGGTACAGACAGTCTTCGCTTTTCCCCGAAGGCGGATTTCCACCTTGGATAGGGCCGGGTGCAAATTGGGTTGTTTGTTTCACACCTTCCCAGGGCACGACAGGCCCGGGCGTTTTCCAGCGAAGCTCGCCTACCGGGGGAGCCGCAAAAGGAATTCCTTTGTAAATGGTCAGCCCGTCTTCGTAAACGCCCTGTACCAATCCACCTTCCACACTCACAGGTGCCGGTTGCTGGGCAGTGGCCATAATGCCTACGAAGGCCATCAGTACGACTGTGATCAAACTGGTCTTTCTCATATGCATACACATCATTTTTTACTATTGTGGCGCAAGTTAAAAAAAGCACCTGCCTTTTTTAACTTTTTTTGCAACTTTTTGTCATCTTTTGTCACATACGTCATTCCATAAGATAACCAACTACATCAAGGGGCCGTTTCAACCGTATATTCGGTTGAAACGGCCCCTTTTAATTCGATAAAAAAAACCTAAACCCAAATCAAATCGGAACAAATGTCGTCGGCTATGAACAAGCCCTTTTCATTCAGGCGCAACCGTTCATCCTCATAAACAAGGAACCCGTTCAACAGGCTTTTTCTAGCATTATGCAAGCAATAATAACGCTTGGAAATACCAAAGAGTCGTTCCAGCTCTTTGACTACTATTCCTTTGGTGGTACGCAGCCCCGTCATGACAAAATCGTTGTAAAGGGTGTTCACATCGAGGAATTCCTCTTCCCTTTCGGGTGCTCCCTTACTGATCCCCTCCACATATCGATCAACCGACGCCACGTTCATGCGGCGAACCATGCCGTTGTAGGAATGGGCGCTTGGTCCCACTCCCAGGTAAGGCGTGCCGTTCCAATACGAACTGTTGTGTTTGGATTCGAAACCATCCAGCGCAAAATTGGACAGTTCGTACCGGTGGAATCCATGCATCATGAGCAGGTTGTTCAACTCAAAATAACACGCCTCAAGCATTTCGTCAGAAGCCTGTGTCAACAATCCCTTTTGAAGTTGCTGATACAGTATGCTGCCCTCCTCCCAACTCAGCGCATACGAAGATATGTGGGTGACCGGCAGTGTGAGGGCCTCCTGTACGGTCCTGCCAAATTGTTCCAACGACTGACCGGGCAGGCCATACATCAGATCAATGCTGATGTTGTAAAAGCCGGCAGCCTTACAGTCCAAAACGGCTTGTTTGGCTTGACTGGCCGTATGCCTGCGATTAATCCGCTTCAGGCATTCGTCATCCAATGATTGGATCCCAATGCTGATTCGGTTGAAAGGCAGCGATTGCAGCTGTTGCAGGTATTCGGGAGTAAGGTCATCCGGATTGGCTTCAAGGGTCACTTCCTCCACACAACTGATATCGAAGGATGATTCAATCGCATCGAACAACCGGTTGAAATCGTCAACTTGAAGCAAGGAGGGCGTTCCTCCCCCAAAATAGATGGTGCGCAAAGAGGGCTTTTGCCTCAACAGAAAATCTGCTTCCGAGCGTATTTCAGCCACCATGGCATCCAACAGGCCTTCTTTGTTTGATGAAACTGTCTGTGAATAAAAATCACAGTAATGGCACTTGCTTTTGCAAAAAGGCACGTGCAGATAAAGTCCTGATTCCATCTGCTTATCGGGTATATTTATCCAGGAAAATGCCTACGCGAATGCCACCTGTCAATGTGTATCCCGAAAATCCGGTATCCCATGAATGTTCTCCAAGATTAAAGCCTTTACGTTCATCGTAAGTGTAATTGCTGATCCGGCTACCCAAGCCAACATAACCTTCAGCAAAGAGCACATCAAACAGGCGCATGGAATAACCCAGGCAAATATCCAGAGAAAGTTGACTGACCCATTCCTGGTATGACTTATCGCCCACAATGTAAAAACCGTCAAGTCCATACTCATCCGTGTAGTCTACATACCTGTTGCCAATATAATCGTACAAGGTAGCCTGACCCCTCAAACCGGCTGATACAAATGGTCCGACACCATCGGAATGTGTGACACTCATGCGGTTAAGGGGAAAATACCGGTAATTCAGTCCAAGCCCTATTCCGTTCTTTATCGTATTCATAGGATTGTAGGCATATTCTGTTTCTTTCCCGTATTGCATCCTGGGAGCGATGGTCAACCATTGACGTTCTTTCAATCGTATGTCCACATCAATCTCGGCTGTATTGAAGGCATAAGGCAACAACGAAAAAGCGACAGCCACGGTGGGGTCTTTCTCTTTGACAAGGTTGTCAACCTGCGCGCGGGAAGATAGGGTTGTCAACGCGACAAAAATAAACAGCAAGATTCGTTTCATGCGTCAAAGGTATTTAGAATTCGGTAATTGATTTCAATAAAGCGTGCTGACTTGCCGGATGGTGTCGTTGGCATAAGTAAACTGAGCCAATCCTCCTCCGAAAGAAATCGTCAGCAGACCCTTGTTTGCAATGACATCGTTAAGCACCCCGTTGAGTGTAAACCTATGCAATACGTTCATTTTCAATGGGTCCAATGCATTCATCACCACCAGCGCATGGTTATCACAGACAAAAAGCAGGCTGTCGGTAACTGCCAGCCCCCTGGGAGAGGTCATGGGATAGGTGGCCACTTCCACCGGTGTATCCAGCTGACTGATGTCTATCACCTGCAGCTCGTCCACCGCATTCCAGCTCAACCCGCTCCGCAATGTCACAAAAGCGTAGTTACCTCTGACAACCACAGGATCATAGCTGGTAATATGTCTATACATGGTCACCAATGATGGCTTTGCCGGACGTTCAAGATCACACACGTACATGCCGTCAGTACTGCCCATGAACAGATGCGAACCGTGACTGAAAAGGGTTTCTATTCCGTAACCCAGGTGTTGATTTGAGCAAATCCGAACTTGAGTAGAATCCTCAATATCCAATGTCATCAGGTTATTGTCCCCAACCACATACAGGTAGTCGCCCTTAACGACAAAACGCGTCATGGACCCGGCCTGACTGGACGAGCCTGAATCAGACATAAAATCTTCGCTGCACGAAACAAACAAACTTGCAACCAGCACCAACAAGAGTATCAACCGACTATTCATAGTATGGTGTATTAATCAATCCTGAACCATTCACCCTTAACCAACCAACCAATACATACTCTCCACTTGCACACTTTTCCATAATGTATTCAGGGATATAGCCATCGGGGGTGGCCGGAAAGGGAAGTATGCCTCGCTGTCTAGTCATCTCAATTGCTGTCAGCGCAGCAAAATCCACCTTGACTCCAACAAGATCGACACTACTGTTCACGTAGAATACGTCGTTTCGTACCGCCACTTCCAGGCATCCGGGAATGGTAAGAAATCCCTTGTTGACGGGATTTGCCGGGTCACTGTTGTCTATCAGATGGATACCCTTGTAATTTTCAACCAACAATACCCAGTTTTTATACAGACAAAGCTTTCCCGGTTGGGAAATGGGCTTGGCCATTGCATTCAACTGAATGGACGTCTCAAACTCAGCCCTCTCCATCAAAAGTGGTGTATAATAAAAATAAGACGTGTCAGATGCCGTACTGACAACCAACAAAAGAACAAAAACCAACCATTTTTTCACCATGGCATTCTATTTACAGGTATGAGTATAGATGCATAATGAAAAAAAAACGCTACATTCACCTCATTATTATTCAACATTATTTTTAACCATACTCCCTCCCATGAAACCAATCAACATCGTGCGCTCAGTGGGGTTCTCGCTATGCCTCCTTGTTTTTTCACTCCAAACAACAGCGCAACCCCCCAGATTTCGCATCGATTCTGTCAATCCTTCCGTACACGACCCGGTTTTAATCCGGGAGGGAAACACCTATCACCTTTTTCAAACAGGCAACGGCATCGGACACCTCACATCAACCGACCTGAAGGTGTGGCGGGCAAGCAAGGCTGTTTTTGCCAGACACCCCGAATGGATCAACCGATACCTGCCTGAATTCAGAGGCCACATGTGGGCGCCCGACATACTTTTTTACCAGGGGCGCTACCACCTGTTTTACTCTTGTTCGGCTTTTGGAAAAAACACGTCCCTCATCGGACATACCTCAACAACCACATTGGATCCAGACAAGCCCGACTTCGGCTGGACGGATCACGGCATGATCCTCCAGTCCGTTCCCTATAGAGACATGTGGAACGCCATAGACCCCAACATCATTGTAGACGAAAACGGCACACCCTGGATGTCTTTTGGTTCATTTTGGGACGGCATCAAACTGGTAAGGCTTACCGAAGACTTGTCCGGATTGGCAAAACCGGAAGAATGGCATTCACTCTGCCGGCGCCCCCGCTCCCACAAGCTGGACGACGCCAATCCTGGGGACGGAGCTGTTGAAGCACCCTTCATTTTCAAACGCGGCGACTATTACTACCTCTTTGTTTCCTACGATTATTGTTGCAAGGGGTTGAACAGCAATTACAACATAGTGGTGGGACGCTCAAAAAAAGTTTCCGGTCCGTATTTAGACAGGAACGAGGTTTCACTGGCTACCGGCGGAGGGACCACGGTCATGAAGAGCGATGAGGATTTCGCAGGTGTGGGACACTGCGGGGTTTACCATATGGGTGAAACCGATTACCTGGTTGCACACGGGTACTCAAAAAAAGCAAACGGTGACTCAAAATTAATCCTGCGGGAATTGGAATGGGACAGCCAGGGTTGGCCTCTTCCTATAATGTTGCCACAACATCCCTGATTGCATACGTACCATTGACACGTTTCAGCCGAACAGCTGCCGTCTGCGTATCGTGATAAAACAGTAGGCGCGCATCGCGTTCAACAACCTCGTTCAACAGGCGCATTTTTTCATCGAGAGCCACCAGGGCAGAGTTATCGAGTGCAGAGATGCACAATTTCATGACGTGCAGGGCGGTTGGAACCACATCACCACCAATGATGAACTCACCATCCGGTGTATTGATGTATGACACCAGCTGATCTTCCGTGTGACCGTGAAAAATGGATACGCGTAAGCCGGGAAACAATGCCCTGTCATCAGAGAGCTCATGTAATTTGCCCGTAGCTCGCAATGTGTCTACAACAAACGGCGCATAGGAATCTTCCTCCCAGGCTGATGGACGGATGGCGAGCTCGCACTGCCTTGAACCGACCCAAAACTCGGCGGCAGGAAAAGCAGGTACAAAACAACCGGATGCATCCTGTACGACAGCGCCTCCGCAATGATCAAAGTGCAAGTGACTTAGGACAACATCCGTCACATCTTCCGGTTCCAATCCAAGCAGACGGAGTGAAGCCGGAAGATCTTTCAGGTCGTGAAAACGGTAATATTCCATGCCACGTACTGCTGTCATTCCAATTCCAGTATCAAAAAGCACCTTGCGCTCTCCAAAATCAACCAGAAATGCCCGCATACCCAATGGACACCTGTTTTCACTGTCGACCGGATAGCGAGCAGCCCAGACCTTGCGAGGAAGAACGCCGAACATGGCACCCCCGTCTGTTGAAAAAAAACCGGTTTCTATCGGATGAATTATCATGGAATAACCGTACTTTTGCAGCACAAAACTAACCGATTTTTTCGATTCCCGGCGTATGAACATCCACTTTATCGCCATTGGCGGTGCGGCAATGCACAACCTGGCCTTGGCACTGCACAAAAAAGGCGAGACCATCACAGGTTCGGACGATGAAATATTCGATCCTGCAAGAACGCGCCTGGCCGAAAACGGATTACTACCCGAAAGCATCGGCTGGCATCCTGATCGCATCACAAAAGAGCTTGACGCTGTCGTGCTGGGTATGCACGCCAGGGAAGACAACCCTGAGCTCATCAAAGCCAAGGAACTGGGGTTGCGAATTTTTTCCTACCCAGAGTTCCTGCTTGAACAAACGCTGAACAAGACACGGGTCGTAATCGGAGGCAGTCATGGAAAGACGACAGTCACCTCGATGATCCTGCATGTACTGAAGGTTCTCAATAAACAGTTTGATTACATGGTGGGGGCCCAGATTGAAGGTTTCGACACCATGGTAGGCCTTTCAGAGGAAGCGCGCATTGCTGTGTTTGAGGGTGACGAATACCTTACCTCCCCCATTGACCTCCGTCCCAAGTTTCATGTTTACAGACCTCATATCGCCGTTGTGACGGGTATCGCCTGGGATCACATCAACGTATTCCCTACGTTTGAGAACTATATTGAGCAATTCAAGCAATTCTCACATCTGATCGAACGCGACGGCAAGTTCATTTACTTCGAGTCGGATTCGAATCTGGCCGACATCGCTGCCAACCTGAGAAGCGACCTGACAGCCATACCTTACGACACCCATCCCCATTATGTACTGGAAGGCAAGACCTGGCTGGAAACCAAACAAGGCGATGTGCCGTTGAAGGTATTCGGCAAACACAACCTGCAAAACATCCAGGCGGCCCACTGCGTTTGCCGCCAGTTGGGCATTGCAGACAAAGATTTCTACGGAGCGATTTCTACGTTCAAAGGTGCAGCCAAACGCTTGCAGATATTGAATGAAACCGATTCCTGCACCATTTTTCAGGACTTCGCCCATTCTCCCTCAAAACTAAAGGCGACCGTGAGTGCCGTCAAGGAACAGTACCCCACCCGAAAACTCACAGCCTGTATGGAGTTGCATACGTTCAGCAGCTTGAGATCCGATTTTTTACCGGAATACAGGGACAGTATGAAAGATGCCGATCAGGCTTTTGTCTATTACAACCCAAAAACCATAGCACACAAGCAGCTGACCCCCATTACGCCAAAACAGGTTGAATCGGCCTTCGGATCGGAAAATGTGACTGTATTCACTTATTCCGGCGAGTTGGTCAATAAACTGAAAGACCTCGACTATCACGAACGCAACCTCTTGTTGATGTCTTCCGGGAATTTCGATGGTGTCAACCTAAAGGCTCTTGCTTTGGAAATTTTGTCGTAAACCATGCTGACAGCTCAAGAAAAAAAGAAACAAAACATTGCCGAATATATCCTCTATATGTGGCACATAGAGGATCAGATCCGCGCTTTTAACCTGGATATCGAAAGGATTCAGGCACATGTCATTGATGCCTACCTGCAAACCGACTCCATCAAGGCTACCATCCGGGCGTGGTACGAGAGCCTCATTGACATGATGCGCAGGGAAGATGTGGTTGAAAAAGGCCACCTGCAACTAAACAAGAACGTCATCATCGAACTAAACGATCTGCATATCCAATTGTTGGCCAACCCCAAGGAATCCTATTACAGCATGGCCTACTACAACGCACTGCCCCTTGTTGTAGAGCTCAGGGCCAAGGCCGGACCTCTGGCAGTTGACGAAGTGCAGACGGCCCTGAATCTCATGTACGGGATTTTGGTTTTACGGCTCCAACACAAACCCATCAGCGAAGGAACACAGGCAGCAGCTGTAAAAATCAGCGAATGGCTACGCATCCTGTCCCTCAAGTACAAACAAGACCGGGAAGAAGGTCTGGACAACTAACCACAACACACTGCAAAATGGGCATCACATTTCCCTTTACAGGTCTTCGAAACGAAGAAGAAAAAAACACATCCGTTCAATTTCATTATGGTTTATTCGTGAAACGGATATTGATCACTGGAGCCAATGGACAATTGGGTAACGAGATGCGACGCCTGGCCAACCTACACACCGACTTTGACTGGGACTTCACCGATATCGATGAACTTGACCTGTGCAACGAGGAATCCGTACTCGAGTACTGCGAACGCACCCGTCCCGCCTACATCGTGAATTGCGCAGCCTACACCGCTGTTGACAGGGCGGAAGATGACGAGGCCACCTGCTACCGGGTAAACCGCGATGCCGTGACCAACCTGGCAAAGGCCGCCACGGCTGTTAACTCCAGGGTGCTGCACGTTTCCACCGACTATGTATTTGACGGCAGCCAGCGTACCCCGTACAAGGAAACCGACCCCGTTTGTCCGGCCACGGTGTATGGCAAATCCAAACTGGCCGGCGAAGAAACCCTATTCGCTCATTGTGCCGATGCTGTGATTGTTCGAACAGCCTGGTTGTATTCCAGCTTTGGCAACAACTTTGTCAAAACCATGCTCCGATTGGGCAGGGAGCGCGACACCCTGGGCGTGGTCAATGACCAGATAGGCAGCCCTACCTACGCAGGCGACCTGGCCGCAGCACTGATGCACATCATCCTTCAAGCCGAAAAAGGACACTTTATTCCGGGCTTGTACCATTATTCTGATGAAGGAATCTGCAGTTGGTTCGACTTCACCCTGAAAATACACGAACTGGCTGGCATCACTTCCTGCAAGGTCTCTCCCATTGCTTCGTCCGAATATACGTACCGCACGCCAAGACCCGCCTACAGCGTGCTCGACAAAACGAAAATTAGTGCCGATTACGGCCTCACAATACCGTCCTGGGAAGACAGCCTGGCGGTTTGCATTGCAGAATTACATGACTGAACAAGAACAAGAAATTGCGCGGCGGAGGACCTTCGCCATCATTAGCCACCCCGATGCTGGTAAAACAACCCTGACCGAGAAACTCTTGCTTTTCGGTGGAGCCATCCACGTGGCCGGAGCCGTCAAATCGAACAAGATCAAAAAGACAGCCACCTCCGACTGGATGGAAATCGAGAAGCAGCGCGGTATTTCGGTTGCTACGTCGGTTATGGGATTCGATTACGACGACTACAAAATCAACATCTTGGATACCCCCGGTCACCAGGACTTCGCTGAAGATACGTACCGCACGCTCACCGCCGTGGACAGTGTCATCATCGTAGTTGATACAGCAAAAGGGGTGGAAATGCAGACCCGCAAACTCATGGAAGTTTGTCGCATGCGCAAGACCCCTGTCATGATTTTCGTCAACAAGATGGACAGACCCGGCAAGAATCCCTTCGATTTACTCGATGAGTTGGAGGCAGAACTGGGCATTGCTGTACGCCCCTTGAGCTGGCCCATCGATCAAGGACAAGCGTTCAAAGGAGTGTATAACATCTATCAGGAAAAGCTGGACCTCTACACACCGTCCAAGCAAACAGTCACCGAATCGGTCGCGTTTAACGACGTGGCCAGCCCCGAACTTGAAACCTACATTGGTTCAACAAACGCCATTCAGTTGCGTGAAGACTTGCATTTGATTGAAAACATCTACGACCCCTTCGATACCGCCAACTACCTGAAAGGCCATTTGGCACCTGTATTCTTTGGTTCAGCCTTGAATAATTTTGGCGTGAAGGAGTTACTTGACTGTTTTGTGCGTATTGCCCCGTCTCCCCGTAGTACCAAAACCGAAGAACGCGTGGTTCAATCGAATGAAGCGGCCTTCAGCGGTTTTATCTTTAAGATTCACGCCAATATGGACCCCAACCACCGAAGCTGCATCGCCTTCCTCAAGATTTGCTCCGGCAAGTTTGAACGGAATGTAAACTACAAGCACGTACGGTTGGGTAAATCACTGAAATTCTCAGCCCCCACGGCTTTCATGGCGCAAAAGAAATCGGTGGTAGATGAAGCGTGGCCCGGTGACATCATTGGTTTGCCGGATACGGGCAATTTCAAGATCGGCGATACACTGACAGGCGGGGAAGACCTGCATTTCAAGGGCTTACCCAGCTTCTCACCCGAACTATTCAAGTACATCGAAAACGCCGACCCCATGAAGTCCAAGCAGCTCAACAAGGGCATCGACCAACTTATGGACGAAGGGGTGGCTCAGGTATTCACCAACCAGTTCAATGGCCGAAAAATCATCGGAACGGTGGGACAACTGCAATTTGAAGTCATCCAGTACCGATTGGAGCATGAATACGGTGCCTTGTGCCGCTGGGAACCCATCAACCTGTTCAAGGCCTGCTGGATTGAAAGTGATAGTGCCGAAGCGCTTGAGACCTTCAAACGCCGTAAGTACCAATACATGGCATACGACAAAGAAGGACGCAATGTATTCATGGCCGAATCGGAATACGTGTTGCGTATGGCTCAGCAGGATTACGAAGAGATTCGTTTCCACTTCAACTCGGAGTTTTGACAGGCAGATTAAAACATTCTGCGCCGTCTGAACCAGAGGTACAGGCCGATACCGATGATGACCATCAAGATCCAGGATATCAGGTAACCGTATTTCCATTCAAGTTCAGGCATAGACTTGAAGTTCATGCCCCACACACCGACCAGAAAGGTCAAGGGAATGAAAATCGTCGCCACCACCGTCAATTGATTCATGCTCCGGTTTAGGCGGACATCGTTGTTGGCCAGGTAAATATCCACCAGGGAAGCCATCAGTTCACGGTTGGCTTCCAGCATGATTTTCACCTGTTTGAGGTGATCGTAGGTATCACGAAAATACATGATGGATGACGGTTTGATCAAGGCTGAGTCTATCATCAGGGTTTCACCAAATCCTTCCAGAAAGGGTGTCAGTACTTTTGAAAGACGGATATAATCACGCCTGTATTGTTGAATGTTGCTGCTCGACACCTGGGGAGCCCCGCCGAACTCCATCAAGGCATCTTCCAAATCCAACAGACCCTCCTGCTGCACTTCGATAACCTCGAAAAAAGAGTCTACTACAATACTGATCAACAGGTTGAACAAAAAATCAGCACCGTGTTTGCGTACCTGCCCGATACCTTCCATCAAGGCTCTCTCAACAGGTTCAAACCGTTTACCTTCACCTTCTTCAAAGGAAAGCACCCAATTTTCTCCCAACACAAGAGCCTGATGCTGACGGATGAGCGTTCCGTCTTCACCATAATTGTACGCATCCAATACGGCAAACAAAACCCCGTTTGATTCTTCCACCTTGGCCAGATGTCTGGAATTCAAGATATCCTGCAACATTGGCAGTGAAAGTCCAAAGGTTTTACTGATATTTTCGATGGTAAACGTATCTGACAAGCCGCTTACATGTGTCCATTGAAACTTGTTTTCAACCAAGTTCAACAGTTGAGGTTTATCATAGATTTTCCGATCGCAGACCTGTTCATTGTATTCCAGATGCCGAATAATGGTCTTATGGGTATAAGAGCCATTATACACCAAACCTTCGTACAGCAAGTTGTTGCGGCGTTTCCTGCGTCCCGTGGCAACATTTGTCTTTCCTTCTTCCATAATGTGTCAACTTCTTCGTATCTTTAAGGCAAAAATAAACAAAAAGAAATGGTTACAACATTGCGCCTTCTTATTCCGACAATCTTGCTGTTGATGAGCATCTTTCAATTACCGGCTCAAAACATCGACATCGAGTTGCTGAGGCGCATCAATTCCACCAGTCCTGAACCTGCCGACCCCTATTTCAAGTTCATTTCCGATTCACATTACGCAGTCTGCCTCGGTGTCCCCCTTGGAATGGGCATTGCCGGACTGATTGAAAAGGACGAGGATCGTTGCATCAAAGCCGTTGAGATTGGCGTGGCCTCCGCTGTTAACCTAGCACTTTGTCAGGCACTTAAGACCAGCATTAATCGGACGCGCCCCTTTGAACAATACCCAGATATCCTTAAGAAATCAGACGGAGGCAGCGGTTCTTTCCCGTCGGGCCACACTTCGTCCGCTTTTGCCACCGCCACCTCAATCAGCCTGAACGTTCCCAAATGGTACGTCGTTGTTCCGGCTTATGCATGGGCCACATCAGTGGGCTATTCACGGATGCATCTGGGCGTCCATTATCCCAGCGACGTACTTGCCGGTGCATTGCTCGGTACCGCAAGTGCCTGGCTAACATACAAGGTAAATCATTGGTTGCAAACCACTCACTCAAAAAATTATGGCTTCCATTTCAAACAACCTTAAGCGACTCTACAAAAGCTTTGGCTACGCTATTCAGGGAGTGCGCCAACTGTTGAAGACCGAACAAAATGCCAGGATTCACCTCATCGTGACTGTTGTCGTCGTCATTGCCGGCTTCATTCTCCAGATTGACGCAGGCGAATGGTGTGTTGTTTTACTGTGCATTGCCCTGGTGTGGGCTGCCGAATCATTCAACACCGCATTGGAAACCATTACCGACCATTTGTTCAAAGAACGACATGAAACAGCCCGTATCATCAAAGATGTTTCGGCGGGCGGCGTTTTTATTTGTGCGCTGTTGGCTGCCGTTTGCGGAATCATCATTTTTCTTCCTAAATTGTTGGCTTTTATATAGCCGGGAAGGCAAACAAGCGGTCACTGTCCGTTTCCGTATTTATTCCACCTCTATGTCAATAATACGCTCCTGCAACCAGGGCGAACTGAACTGGAGCCTTACCTTTCCAGACCTTCCCGTGGCCTGAAAATAGGCTTTCAACTTTCCTTGGTAAACCCGTTGTCTGGAATCCTGGAAATTACCCATATCGGTCATATTTCCCGACTCCATACCCAGTAACTTTACAGGTCCTTGTACGCGGCAGGATACCTCGTTGTCCGAATCAAATACGGCAATACCCTTGTCATCGACAATATTGACGGTCACAATCAAAACACCCCTGCTTGATGAAATCACCGGTTTTGAAACCGTCGCTTCAATCGCCGCAGGACGACCACTGGTTTGTAGAGCAAACCGTGCCGCCTCTTTTTCACCTTGCAGACCAACGGCCTCAAGTTTACCGGGAGCATAGGAAACCTGCCAGGTAATGATACCCGACCTGGGATCGCGCGATTTGATTTCACCCACCGGTTGACCGTTCAGTAAAAGTTGCGCGCGTTCACAATTGGTGTAACAGCAGACCCTAACCTGTTGCCCTTCACGGTAATTCCAATAAGCAGGTGCATCAATGGTAGGAGACTCGTTTTGTCCCCTGGCCACAGCCGTTCCAATATAAATCATGGGGGTCGTTGACCAAAGACTTTCCCTAAAGTAGCCGCGTGGTTTTTTAAAACCGGCCAGATTGATCAATCCGGTGGTAAAACCGCGCGAAGGCCATGCGTAGGCCTCACCCAGGTAATCGGTTCCTGTCCAGAGGAATTGACCAAAAATATACGGGTTATCCAACACGGCCAGCCACGAAGACATGTCGTGTCCGGTTTCACTGCCATAGAATATTCGTTCAGGGTAGGCAGCATGGTCTTGGGCATAACGCCGTTCCGTGTAATTGTAACCAACCACGTCAAGACTTCCGGGATAATCGGTTTCATTCGACATGACAGGACCGGCAAGGCCTGCTGTTACCGGACGAGAGGGGTCGCTGTTTTTGACCACGGCTGCCAACCGTTTGGCAATACCACCCAGTCGATCGGCATGAGGTTGATTGGGCAGGTATCCCTGTGTGTGTTGTTGCTGGATGCCTTCCTTGTCAAGAATGGGATGCGAATAGGGATCGTTGGGATAATCCACTTCGTTT
>CAYTIY010000020.1:0-25096 GCA_964438045.1 uncultured Bacteroidales bacterium
ATTCGGGCATGACCTCGCTGCTGGACGCCATCAACGAACAATCGCCCATCACCGTGATTCTATCCGATAACGAAACCACCGGGATGACAGGCGGACAGGATTCAGCCGGAACCGGGAAGCTGGAAGCCATCTGCCTGGGTTTGGGCGTAGAGCCAGAACACCTGCACGTCATGGTGCCATTGAAAAAAAACTACGACGAAATGGTGCAGCTGCTGCGCGACGAAATGGCCTACAGAGGCGTATCCGTCATCATTCCGCGCCGCGAATGCATCCAAACCCTGTCCAGAAAAAAAAGAAAGTAAATGAAAGCAGACATCATATTATCCGGCGTGGGTGGACAAGGTATTCTTTCCATTGCTGCCGTTATCGGCGAAGCCGCCGTACACCAACAACTGTTCCTGAAACAGGCCGAAGTACACGGCATGAGCCAACGGGGCGGTGACGTCCAATCGAACCTGCGCGTTTCCTCCACACCCATCTATTCCGACCTCATCAGTAGGGGCAAAGCCAATCTGATCATAGCCCTCGAGCCCATGGAAGGCCTGCGTTACGCCGAATGGCTGTCGCCCGAAGGCTGGTTGGTCACCAACAAGACCCCGCTTATCAACATCCCGAACTACCCGGACGAAACCGAGTTACTGGATACGCTGAATGCACGCCCCCGCACCATCATCCTCGATGTGGACGCCATCGCCAAGGAACTGGGTTCGGCCCGTGTGGCCAACATGGTCATGCTGGGAGCGGCCACACCCTTTATGGACATACCGTACAGTGCCATTGAAGCCGGCATCGCCAGTCTTTTCAGCCGAAAAGGCGAGGAGGTGGTTGCCATGAATCTGAAAGCCCTGGCTGCCGGAAAAAGCCTTTCCAATAACCGATAATTGATAGTGGAACGTACACCTTAAGCCACCAACCATGAAAAAAATGACCATCGTCGATTTGTTTGATGCCTGTGTGCGCCAGTACAGCGGCAATCCATTTCTGTGGGAAAGAACTGACAAAAGCTTCCAACCCACCACCTATGCACAGGTTCAAGAACGCGTGATGGCACTGGGAGGTGGCCTTATGGACATGGGCGTAAAGAAAGATGACCGCGTGGCACTATTGTCGGAAGGCTGCAATGCTTGGATTATCGGTGAACTGGCCATTTTGCATGCAGGCGGTGTAAACGTGCCCTTGTCCATCAAGTTGAACGAACCGAATGACCTAATCTTCCGGTTGAACCATTCGGACGCCCGTTTCGTGATGGTTTCGCTGACCCAACTGCCGAAAATCAGGGCCATCCGTGAATCGTTGAAGACCGTGGAAGGCATCATCGTTTTCGGTGCATCGGAAAAAGACCTGCAAGCCGGGGAAAGCACCCTCGACAGCTTGTATGAAAAAGGAGCGGAATGGAATGCAACCCATCCCGGGGAATTGAAGACCATGGCCGAATCGGTCCAGGGCGACGATTACGCCAACATTTCCTACACCTCCGGCACGACGGCCGATCCGAAAGGCATCCTGCTGACGCACCGCAATTACACGGCCAATGTGGAACAGGCCCTCTCGCTGATGACCATTCCCACCACCTATAAAACCCTGCTGATCCTGCCCCTCGACCATTGCTTCGCCCATGTAGCCGGATTCTACAGCTTCATGGCATCGGGGGCCAGCATCGCTACCGTCCCAGTAGGCAAAACGCCCATGGAATCGTTGAAAAACATCCCGCTTTCCATCAAGGAAATCCAACCCAACCTGTTGCTCAGTGTTCCCGCTCTGGCTAAAAGTTTTAAGGGAAATATAGAAAAAGGAGTCAGGGAAAAAGGCAAGGTGGTGGAAACCCTGTTCAACTGGGGGCTGAAGGTAGCCATTGCTTACAACAAGGAAGGATACAACAAGGGCACAAAAGGCACCTGGTTGCTTAGGCCCCTTGTAGATATGTTCGACAAGATCGTTTTTTCCAAACTACGCGACGCTATGGGTGGCAAACTCGATTTTTTTGTTGGAGGAGGCGCGCTGCTCGATATTGACATGCAAAAATTCTGGTATGCGATCGGCATCCCCATGTACCAAGGATATGGTTTATCCGAAGCGACGCCTGTCATCTCATCGAATGGCGAAGCACACCATAAGCTCGGTTCATCCGGATACCTGGTCAGCAATATGGAAATGACCATTAGGGACGACAAAGGCAACATCCTACCTGTGGGAGAACGGGGAGAAATCGTCATCAAGGGCGAAAACGTGATGGCAGGCTATTGGAAAAACCCCCAGGCTACGGCCGACACCATCAAGGATGGCTGGTTATACACCGGTGACTTGGGAGCCATGGACAAGGATGGCTTTCTATACGTATATGGCCGATTCAAAAGCCTGCTGATTGGCAGCGATGGTGAGAAATACAGCCCTGAAGGAATTGAGGAATCGCTGGTGACCCTGTCACCCTACATTGACCAGGTGTTACTCTATAACAATCAAAGTCCTTATACCGTGGCACTTGTGGTTCCCAACAAAGAAGCATTGAAGCGAGCCATTTCCGAGCTGGACACACAGGAAGAAAAGAAAGCCGGCATTCAATTGATACTCGATTCAATCAACGCATTTAAAAAAGGTGGTGACTACGAAGGACAGTTCCCGGAACGCTGGTTGCCTGCAGCCATCGCCGTTTTAGATGAAGGTTTTACAGAACAGAATCACTTGATGAATAGCACCATGAAACTGGTTCGCGGTAAAATTGAAAAAAAATACGCACAACGCCTGGATTACCTGATGAGCCCTGAAGGTAAGCAACCCTTCAATCAGCAAAACCTGAACGCATTTTAAAATTGCACAACGCATGACTACCCCAAAAAAACGTATTGACATCAATCTTTTACGTAAAAAAAGGATACATAACGAGGAAAAACACAACGAAACGCTGATCGACTTGTTCGAGAACGCTGTTTCCCGATATGCCGAAAAACCATTCTTGTGGGAAAGAGATTCCCGATACCGATCCATCACTTACAGTCAGGGCAAGACAATGGTGACACATATGGGATGTGGATTGTTGGCACTCGGGTTGAAAAAAGGCGATCGTCTGGCTTTGTTGGCCGAAGGGTGCAACGCTTGGATTTTGGGAGAGCTAGCCATGTTGTATGCCGGAGGAGTGAACGTACCTTTGTCAGTCAAACTGACGCAATCCAGCGACCTACAGTTCAGGTTGAACCATTCTGAGGCCCGTTTTCTGTTGGTGTCACAATCCCAGCTTGCAAAAATCAGGGCAATCCGTGAAGAGTTGCCGTTCCTGGAAAAAGTCATAATAATAGGAGTGGGTACTGAGAATCTGCTTCTAAATGAAATGAGACTGGACCAGCTTATGGAATTGGGAGAAAATTGGAACAAGGACCATCCGGGTGAATTGATGGATATGGCACGTTCAGTTAAAGGAAGTGACCTGGCCAATATCACCTATACATCGGGTACGACAGCAGATCCAAAAGGGGTCATGTTGACACATCGCAATTTTACGGCCAACGTAGAGCATTCACTCAGCGTTGTCAATGTTCCCGAATATTTCCGGACATTGTTGATCTTGCCACTGGACCACTGTTTTGCCCACGTGACGGGATTCTACACCTTTATCCAACGAGGTGGTGGCATTGCCACCGTTCCAACGGGGAAAACGCTGTTTGAGTACATCAAGAACATACCCATGGCGTTGCAGGAATTTCAGCCCGATGTTGTCATGACAGTTCCAGCTCTGGCGAAGACCTTCCGCAAGAATGTGGAGACCTCCATTCGCAATATGGGACCTTTTTTCGAAAAAGTGTTCAACGCTGCTGTCAACATCAATATGGCCTATTACAAAGAGGGCTACAACAGGGGACGGCATTTTTCGTGGTTGTTGCGACCGTTAGTGATACTGTTTGACAAACTGATGTTCTCCAGCCTGCGAAAGGGTTTGGGCGGCAAACTCCAATTCTTCGTGGACGGAGGAGCCTATCTGGATATCGACATGCAAAAATTCTGGTACGCAACCGGCATACCCATGTTTCAAGGATACGGCTTGTCTGAGGCGACACCGGTCATTTCCTCCAATTCGTTTGCCAAACACAAACTCGGTACATCGGGGATTCCGGCCAAAGGAGTAGAGGTGACCATCAGGGATGAAGCCGGCACCATCTTGCCCCCCAACCATAAGGGTGAAATTGTCATCCGGGGAGAAAACGTCATGGCCGGATACTGGAAGAATCCCACAGCCACGGCAAATACCATCAAAGATGGCTGGTTGTACACCGGAGACCTTGGATCGCTGGACAAGGACGGATTTCTCAACGTGTTCGGCCGTTCAAAAAGTTTGTTGATTGGCAGTGATGGTGAAAAATACAGTCCGGAGGGCATTGAAGAATCCATGGTTTCTCTATATCCGTATATCGATCAGGTCATGCTGTACAACAACCAGAACCCCTACACGGTTGCCCTGATCGTACCCAATATCGAAGCCTTCAAACGTTCAGGTTGCGACCTGACAACTGATGAAGGCAAGAAAAAGGCCATCGGTTTGATTCAAGACTCGATCAATGACTACAAGAAAGGAGGCAAACATGCCGACATTTTCCCTGAACGCTGGCTGCCTTCGGCCTTTGCCTTATTGGAGGAAGACTTCAACGAGCAAAACCAACAATTAAACAGTACCATGAAAATGGTCAGGGGCAACATTGAGAAACGATACGCCAAACTATTGGATTTTTTAATGACACCGGAAGGAAAGAACCCATTCAATGATATAAACCTGAAATCCTTCAAATCCTGAAAACCGGTCACTCATAAACCTTGATATTGAACGCAATGCATGCATTATTGGAAGAATTGAGCCAAGCTGTCGAGTTTGGAAAAGTAGATAAAAAATCGCCCTATCCCCCTCAACTTCGAGATAAGGATGGAGCGTTGGAACTAACTGTCCTGGCACTGGAAACAGGCATAAGCCCTTCATCGATTTTGGAAGAGGCATTGATTCCAGCCATGAGCCGGGTGGGAGCCAAGTTTTCCGAAAACAAGATCTTTGTACCTCAGATGCTGATGTCGGCCAAGGCAATGGGTGCATCCATGGTCGGATTAAAACCTTTTTTTGTATCGGGAGACATAACATCAAAAGGCACGTGCATCATTGGTACGGTTAAGGGCGATTTGCACGATATCGGCAAGAACCTGGTATCCATGATGATTGAAGGAAGTGGATGGTCCATTGTCGATCTGGGTGTGGATGTATCCACCGAAAAATTCTTGGATGCACTGAACCAACACCCAAACGCTGTCGTCGGCCTTTCCGCCCTTTTGACGACAACCATGGCCAACATGGAAGAATCGGTTAAACGCATCAAGACTGTTAGCCCAAATACGGTTGTATTGGTAGGAGGAGCACCGGTCAATGAGGACTTCTGTCGCGCAATCGGTGCGGATTTTTATGCACCCGATCCACAGGGAGCCGTAAATTTCTTGCACTGTCTGGCATCATAAGGACAAATAATCGTACATTTGAGGTTTACTGTTTATTACGTACCCACCACATGAAGGTATACACATCGGAACCCATGCATACGGCTGAACACATTCTGAATCAGTCCATGGTTCGTATGTTCGGGTGTAAACGGTCGATAAACGCTCATATTGAGCGTAAGAAGTCGAAATGCGACTATGATTTGCCGGCAGCACTGACTGACGAACAGGTTTCGACGTTGGTAAAGACGGTTAACGAAATCATCAATAAACACTTGCCGGTAACCGAGGAATGGGTCACCCGAGAAGCGGCTGCTTGTGTGGCCGATTTGAGCCGATTGCCTCAAGGCACCGATGACACAGTCCGACTCGTTCGGGTAGGCGATTACGATACATGCGCCTGTTCCGGTCCACATGTTTCCAACACGTCAGAAATCGGAACATTCACGGTTATCAGTCACGACTACGTCGATGGTCGTTGGCGGGTGCGTTGGAAATTGAACGAAAAGAAAATCGGATAATCCATGACTAACAGAACAAAGTATACGTTATTGCTGCTGGTTATTTTTGGCACGTTGGTATCCTGCAAGGAAGAGGAACCACCGGTCAATTCATATCCATGTGTGGACTACAAAGGGAACAGTTACAAAACAGTGGTAATCGGTGATCAGGTCTGGATGGCCGAAAACCTGGCAACGAAATACCTTTCAGATGGTACAGAAATATATGCCTCGGAAGTGGTGAAAAGCTGGTCCAATAAAAATGTTCTGCAATACAGTTATTTTCTTGAGAAAGGTTATTACAGTCACTACGGTCTTTTGTATAACTACAAAGCGGCTATCGAAAGGGAGTTGGCACCGAAAGGGTGGCGGCTGCCAACAAAAGAGGATTGGAAAAAATTGGAGAACTACATCCGCTCGCAAAAATATTCATATGAAGCTACGGACTCTTCGGATTGGGTGGGCAAAGCCCTGGCTTCGAACGATGGATGGAGACTAAGTTCAGTAGTGGGCGCCATCGGCAACAATCCGTTATCAAATAATGCAACCGGTTTCAACGCAATTCCATGTGGTTTTCGAACGTTTTACGGGGCATTTTCGGGAGAATCTGACGTATGCGCATTCTGGACAAGTACCATTATTGACAGCACCACAAACAATCTTCAGGTGGTCATGTTAAAGAATGACTGGGCTGATATTCAATGGGAAACTGTCGATATGGAGAATGGAGCGTGTTATATACGCTGTGTAAGAGATCTTTAATCTAAATACAATATGAAAAAGCATGTACTGTTTTTCTTTTCCGTTGTTGCCTTAATGGGTTTTCTGATCTCTTGTGAGGAGGAGGTTGAACCTGTATACTCCTGCGTGGATTATGATGGCAACAACTACAAGACGGTAGTTATCGGAAACCAGGTTTGGATGGCTGAAAACCTGCACTCGACGCATGCGACGGATGGAGGAAAGGTCTTTCTGCCTTCTGAACTTACCGATTGGGCAATCAAGGATGTCGAAAAACGCTTCATATTGAGTAACGACACATCCTATGTGAGCATTTACGGTTTCATGTACAATTACCTGGCCATTGAAAACGGAAAAATGGCCCCAAGGCGTTGGCGCATTCCTACAAAGGATGATTGGGAAGCTTTGTTTGCCTATGTCAAATCAAAAAAATACGCATACGAGCCAACAGCTGACGCGGATTGGGTAGGGAAGGCGCTGGCTTCAAAAACCATTTGGTTTGAAAGTTCTGTTGTTGGAAGTGTGGGAAACAACATGTCGTTGAATAACAGCTCCGGATTCAACGCACTACCCGGAGGTTACCGATCTTCTATCGGAGAGTATTTCGGGGAAAAAGAACGAGCCTGTTTTTGGACCAGCACGCTGGACAGTGAGACAAACCGCCCTCTGGTGGTCTACCTGGACAACGACGAGCTTGTTTTTAAGGCTGACACGTTCCTGAGCAATGAACAAGGATGTTACCTCCGTTGCGTCAGGGATGTCAAGTAATTTAAAAAATCGGACCTCAGAAAAGTAGGTATTTATTCGCTAAAAGGCTGTTTTGAGCACCGTGTGACCGATCAATTGGTCGTATCTTCCTCCTATCGGCCTATAGTAGACAAATATTGAATATTCATTTTCCGTTTGCCAATAGGATCCCTCTGTTTTTCGAATGGAAGGACGACCGCCTGAAGAAGGAACAAACTTATACCTGTAATTATAAGAACCCTGTTTCAAAAACAGGGTTCTTTCGTATGCTTTCCGATTGAAATCATACGAAAGCTTGCTGTTTTGATCCAACCGATGTCCTACCAGATCACCGTCCAAGTATAGTCCACCATCAATAAAAGGGGTTTCCATCGGATAGGAAAAATGCACCAGGAAATAATCAGAACTGATTTCCGTTGAGGCATATTCGGTATTATGTATTAAAAAACGACCATTCTGATCCTGATCGTACCTGTAATCTTCAGTGCGAGGTTGGGATTCCATCAGTTCAGCGTTGTAATATGGCGTAAATAACGCAACTTTGTTCACTCCAATGCCAGCGTGCTTAAACGTTGTGATTTCAAAACGCCTGAACTCGTTTCCACCTTCAAAAATCAGATCCTCGATATGATCATACACCAAATTATCGGGACTGATCTGATTGGGTAATATATTTTTGATTTCGCTTTCTGCCTCACGGTTTTGACGGACGATTACTCCAATTTCCGTCTCGGGTTGTCGTACGGACCACCCAAGTGGGCTTACTTCAAAACGTATCTGCTGATGGTCCTGTTCGGTATCCATGTCGGTATTGGCCGTAACACTGCCACGAATGGCAACCTTGTAGTCCAGCAGACTGAAACAAGCAGTCAAAAGGGTTTTTCCGGATTCATCCCGGTCAAAAACTTCAAGTGCATAATTTCCTGACAACTTCAACGATACGTGATCATTGGGGATCAACAGTGAATAATGTGTATAATTGGTCAGGGTGTTGATAGAGGTTCCAGACGCTTCAATTTCATTCTCTGAAAACCCCTCCAGGTATTCAATAGGATTCAGACTGGATTTTTTCCAATTCTTATCACAATGTATGATTCTGTAACCGAAACGTTTGTACTCGTGGGACAATTCATCGAATGCAACCAGCAATCGGTCCTCACCATTCAGTTTGATGACGGGATCGGCTTGCCAATTGTTGACGGGATGTACTACCAACGTCATGAGTTGTCGGTCATCAATACCGGTTCTGTAGGTTTGAGCATGCAGGACAAAGGTGAATAACACCATGCTGCAACAATACAGGTACTTGAAATGGCGGAATGTAAGCATGTTGATTATCTGAAACTGGAACAAACCTACAAAAAAAGATTGAAGAAGCCTCCTTGTTGCAGGATATATCGGGAGAATAACAACCGATCAATTACTTGCTCTCACTGATTATTAATACTGTGCAAAAATAAGATGAACATAATGACTATTTATAAATATATATGGTTCATATTTGCAACATATATTGAATTTATACTATTAATACAGACGTATGATATCCGTAGAATCGTTAACTTTTTCCTACAAAAAAGGACATCGAGCCATCGAAGACCTGTCATTTCATGTAGATGAAGGCTCTATTTATGGTTTTCTTGGAGCCAATGGATCGGGAAAAACAACAACCATCCGGTTGATGCTTGGACTTTGTCGCCCCGAACATGGCAGGGTTTTGATCCGGGGTATGGAAATGAATCGCCCACCCCGCACTGTTTACGGAAAAATAGGGGCCATGATCGAGCAACCCTCATTGTATGGTCACTTGACGGGAGAAGAAAACCTTATCCTGAGTACCTTGTATCATGGAGTAGACCGTAAAGAAATCGGTCGGACATTATCCCAAGTTGGCCTGAAATATGTTGCATCCAAACGTGTTTCCGCTTATTCCATGGGAATGAAGCAACGTTTGGGACTGGCCTTGTGTTTATTACACAACCCGGAACTGATTGTCCTGGATGAACCGCTGAACGGCCTCGATCCAAAAGGCATTTCTGAAATCAGGGAATTGCTGCTCACGCTGGTTAAAAAAGAAGGAAAAACATTATTCATGTCCAGTCATTTGTTGGGCGAGGTAGAAAGTACCTGTGATGCCATCTGCGTCATCGATGACGGAAAAAAACTGTTTTCAGGAACCATTGATGAACTCAGGTTTGCCATGTCAGGTCTGACCACTTGGAAAATAGTCTGTGATCAACCCGAAGTCGCTTTGGAACAAATGAATCCTGAATTAAAAGGAGAGCTGCACCAAACAGAAAAGGCAATTCTGGTCCACTCCTCAGACAAGGAACGTATTCCTTTTCTGATCAGGAATCTTGTGCATGCTGACGTTCAAATCTACGGCGTTATACCGGTAGAAAGCAATCTGGAGCAGATGTATCTGAAACTGACAAATGGATAAGCACATGATTAAAAACATTGTTTTTGCCGAATGGATCAAATCGAAACATTCGTTTACACCTTGGTTTCTTGTAGTGGGAAGCGTTTTGATTCCGGTTATTTGTGGGCTGATTTACTTGAACAGATGGTCGATTTTCAGTCCCGAAGCGGGTATGGATGGCTGGGATGCCTATCTGAACATGAACGTCAGTCTGGCAGGAGGGTTGTTGTTCCCGTTTTGGGTCATTCTGTTGGTTGCACTTTCGGTTTACCCTGAATACAAGGGAAATGCCTGGAAACGACTGTTTGTCACACCTGTTGGAAAATCCCGTTTATACAGAGGCAAACTGATCCACTTGTGCTTTCAGGTTGTGATAACCATTTTGGGATTTATGCTGTCGGTTGCTATTACCGGAGTCATTGTGGGAATGCAGCACCCCACATTGATGTTGGAGGCAATCAACTTACCCATGATCAGCATGCTGTACACAGGATTTCGGTTATTGCTGTGCCTGTTGCCCATGTTGTTCATTCAATATGTTCTCAGCATGCTAACCCGAAACATGTTGATACCCGTAGCGTTGGGCATGTTTCTGGTAATCGTCTCACTGGTGCTGGCCCAAGGCTGGTCATACGTGGAATACGATCCGTACGCGTTTCCGCTGTTGTTCACTTGGGATTTGAGCGGAAAAATGAACTTGACTCATTGGATGGGGCTAGCTAAAACTGAATGGCTGAGCTTGGCTGTTTGCCTTTTGGTGGGCTGGATAGGCAAGTTGGGCTTCAATAGATTGTCGATTAAATGATCGCAATCAAACATTCTGTGGAAGTCTGACAGAATCCTTCAACCGTTTTCTGTCAACTTTCCCGTTCTCGGTACGTGGAATGTGAGATACGACAATGACGCGTTTGGGTAGTTGCCAGGATGGAACCAGTGCTTGCAACGCGATTAGATCAACAGGGTGTTCGGCAACCAGAACGATCTGCTCCCCATACTTAGGATCGGGAGCCGATGTGATGGCAAAATCACAGTCTATTGCCGAACCAAAAATGGATTCGAGTATTTCAGCCTGGACTTTCATTCCTCCGGTTAGAATCAGGTTGTCTAATCTACCCAGGATGCGAAAGCGACCATCGGGTAAAAGTTCAGCAACATCCCTGGTACGCACTACCGATTCACACACCAACGGTGCTTCAATCGACAAGCACCTTTCTCTGGTAAGAGTCAGCCTTACGCTGGGAAAGGGAGTGTAATAGTCGGAAGCTGTTGGACCGCTTAACCGTCGTATTGCAATGTGGGACAATGTCTCGGCCATGCCGTATGATGCGAAAATGGCGTTTCCGGCTGTTTTCAGGGAGACTTCCAGCGTTGGAGAAATGAGTCCCCCGCCAATTAAAATGGTTCCGCATTGTAGAAAAACGTCTTTTTCACGGGGCGTATTCAATGTATTGTACACTTGAAGCGGAACCAATGGCACAAAGGCATACGACTTGTCTGAACCTTCAAAAGGGTTACCGTCTGGATCTTTCAGCCAAAGGTTCAACCCCCTCACCAGTGCACGGACTACCATCATTTTTGCAGCAATGAAATGTAAGGAAAGGCACAGCAAACAATCATCATCCTGTTTTAACCCGAAAAAGTCGCACGTCTGACGTGCACTTTGCACCATGAGTGATTTTTTAACCGTGATGGACGTTGGAGACCCTGTGGTGCCTGAAGTCATGATTGTCAAATAAGGAGATGGATCGAACCATTCTTCCAGAAATTCCATCAATGCGTCCGTTATACTCAAGAAAGGCAGCAAATGGTCTTCATAGGCACGTCTTACGTGTATCCAATCGTATGTGATGCCATGCAACTGTATGGTTCGCTTTGTTTCTGGATTTTCCGGCTCCGATACCAACACCCCAGCTGGTATTTCAGTACCTGTAGGATCAAACCACAAATTCTCTCCTCTGATTTGCAACGGAACGGTTATATTGTCACGGTACAACATGCCCGTACCCAATCCTTGATGCGTGGTGATGGGCAATGTGGCACACCATTGTGCTATGGCGTTCAATCCGATGTTTGATTCAAGAGCCGAGGTTACCCACCAACCAATGGAACGCGACTCTGCCAGACGAATCCACTCCTCACACCCGCGAAAACCGCCGTGCAAGGAGGGTTTCAACACCAGAAAATGCGGCTTGATGGTATCCAACAACGCTTCTTTTTGCCTTGTGGTGTGAATTCCAATAAGTTCTTCATCGAGTGCGATGGGTACTTTAGACCTGGCCGCCAGTTCTGCCATGTTGTCCCATTGACCAGCCATAATGGGCTGTTCAATCGAATGGATATCCAAGGCAGCCAACCTATCCAATCGCTCCTGTGCGATGTCGGTTGTAAATGCTCCGTTTGCATCTACCCTCAGGGTGATGCGTGTGGATGGAAAGCGCTTGCGGATACGCTCCAACAACTCAATTTCTTCTTCAAAATTCAAGGAACCTATCTTTAGCTTGATGCAGCTATATCCTTGTTGTAGTTTACGCTCAATCTGAACAGCCATATTTTCGATGGTATCCATCCAAATCAATCCATTGATGGGAATACCCGATATCCCTCTGGAAAAGGAAGACTCGAACAAGATATGGTTGCCGCGCCCATAACTCTGGCAGGCTGTCTCGAAACCAAACAACATGGAAGGGTAGGGTTCGAGTACTTTGAAATCGATTTGACCCGTATATTCAAATTCAGAGCAAAAACGATGTAGTATAGACTCGTATTCCGGAACATCATCACAACTCAATCCGGGAAGCGGCGCACATTCACCCCAACCTTCACGTTGAGGATCCTCAATTGACACCATATGAATGTACCAAACATGGTGTTCATTCATCACTCCCCGTGAGGTTCCTGCGGGATTGATGAAATGGAGGGTGTACGGAACAACCTCGAGAAAAAATGCGTCGTTTTTACGGGTTTTCACGGGAATTTCGGAAAATCGTTGAAGTTGGGCTTTCGCTTTTCAAGAAAGGCCTTCTTTCCCTCTTGAGCTTCCTGAGTCAGGTAGTACAATAGGGTTGCGTTACCTGCAAATTCCTGCAGTCCCACTTGTCCGTCCAAGGCGGCATTCATACCCAATTTTAACATTCGCAGTGCCATAGGGCTATGCTGCATCATGGTTTTGGCCCATTCCACCACTTCATCTTCCAGGTTTTCCAACGGAACAACTTTGTTGACCAGACCCATTTCCAATGCTTCCTGCGCTGAATACTGACGACACATGAACCAGATTTCCCTGGCCTTTTTTTGCCCGACAATCTCCGCCAAATAAGAAGATCCAAGTCCAGCATCAAAACTGCCTACTTTTGGACCCGTTTGTCCAAAAATGGCATTCTCTGATGCAATACTCAAGTCACATACCACATGCAGGACATGTCCTCCACCAATGGCGTACCCGTTCACCATGGCGATAACGGGTTTGGGCATGGAACGAATCTGTTTTTGAACATCCAAAATGTTGAGTCTGGGAATGCCATCTTTACCAATGTATCCGCCAAGTCCTTTGACGTTTTGGTCGCCTCCTGAACAAAACGCCTTGTCACCGGCACCGGTCAACACAACGACTCCGATTTCCTGACTGTCCCGACAGATCTTCAACGCTTCGCTGATTTCCTGCGACGTGGTCGGTGTGAAGGCATTTCTGTATCGTGGACGGTTGATCGTTATTCTGGCAATGCCTTCGAATTCGTCAAATAAAATTTCTTCAAACGCTTTGATGCTTTTCCATTCTCTTTTTGTACTCATGATAATGCTTGTTTGATACCGTTTTGATAGAGTTGCATGGCCTTTTTGTTGTTCTCCGGTGTTGTCATGACTTCCAGGACAATGCCCGATTCGCTGTTTGAACGCATGAATACCGTCAACTGTTCGTTCAATTCAGTCAGATTTGTGGCTTTCAGGTAAATTAACCCTGCACTTTCAACCCATTTCTCAGCTGAACGATTGTGGTTGGCGGCAACGTATGCTTCCAGTGAAGGGGATAAATCCAATCCTTCCAGTTGATGAAAAATCCCGCCACCACCGTTGTTGATAAGCAGAATGCGCAGGTTGGACAAACCATAGGTGCTCCAGAGACCGCTCAGGTCGTGAAAAAAACTAAGGTCTCCCATCAAGGCAAACGCTGGCTTATCGGTTGACAAGGATAGGCCAATGGCAGTCGACACACTTCCCTCAATGCCATTCGTTCCACGGTTGCAAACAATTTTATCGATAGACGGTTTATGAAACAAGTGGATGTTTCTAACCGGTGAACTGTTGGCAACAAATAACGTAGACTCTCGTGGCAGGCGGTCGAGAAAAAGCCCTGTAGCTACAACGTCGGAAAAAGGCAAGTGCGTTGATGGCACAGGTATGGCTGAGGAAAACCGCTTCCACATGGAGGAAAAAGCTGTTTCTGTTTCTTTTTTAACAGACACATTCAACTGGTGCAGAAAGGCAGAAGGTTCACCCTCTATCCGGTCTGAAAGTCCTTGAAAAGTATCCGGCATAGTATTGTCCGGTGATATATGCCAGTGCGTAAAGGAGGGGTTCGACCTCAACCATTTTCTCAATAGCTTCGAAACCAAGTGTCCACCCAAGGTGATCAACAAGTCGGGTAGGAGTTGCGCACGCGTGTGTTCGTCGGAAAAGCCAAGCAGTGCGTCAAAATTCCGGATGAAACAGTCTGAATCCAGGTTTGACAGGTGTTCACATAAAACCACGCAATCTGTATCAAGCACCAATGATTCCAAAACACGTTCCAGTTCGGGTTGATTGGGTAATTGCCCCACAACTATCAGGCGTTTTTTGGAAGTATGCCATGTAGAAGCCATGGATTCGGTAAAATAAGCTTCAGTAGATGGTGATTGTGTTATTTTCCTTACATGGGGCAAGTCTTTTACCCCAAAATCAAACAAGGGTTCAGCAATGGGTATGTTCAGCTGTACAGGACCTCCTCCGTTTTGCCTGCACACCAATAAGGCTTCGTTAATCAAACGGTTGCAATGCCACCGGGTTTCTGCATCAACGACTTCCGGAAGTTGTACGGTTTTTTTCAACAAGGAAGGGAACAAGTCGGTTTGGGGAATGGTTTGTCCATCCAATTGATTGATCCAGGCTGGTGTTCGGTCGGCAGATAAAATCACTAGCGGAAGATGTTGGTAACAAGCTTCCGCAATGGCCGGTCCATAGTTCAACACAGCACTGCCAGAGGTACAACACAAGGCTATAGGTTTCCTCAGTTGGTGAATCAATCCAATGGCCACATAACTTGCACTTCGTTCGTCAAGCACTGAATAACAAGTAAAAAAGGGATCACTTATGAAGCTTTGAATTAAGGGTGCATTTCGTGAACCGGGTGAAATGACCAGGCATTTCACGTCATGCGCTTTCAGCAAAGCGACAGTTTCCAGGATTGTCTGTTTTGACGAGTACATGGTAAATATGTTTATGTCAACAATGACAAAAGCGTCTGCAATTTACTTTCGGTTTCTTCCCATTCCGATTCGCACGATGATTCAGCCAAAATACCTCCACCCGCGTATAAAATCAAGGTGTTCGGAGTGATTGACATACACCGCAGGTTGACGTATAGTTGCGTTTCGTCGTCATTTCGGATAGCTCCCACAAAACCGCAGTAATAAGATCTGTCATGGCGTTCAAAATCCTTGATCAAACGCATAGCCATATCTTTTGGGTAACCACAGGTTGCTGGAGTTGGATGCAGTATATCGATCAACGTACCCAATGACAACTCTTTTTTACATGGAATTGAAAACTGAAACGTTGTTTTCAAATGGACCAACTGCCCGGCATTGATTGAAACCGGTCCGTACTTTTCGGTTCGTAATCCCAGGCCGTCAAGTGCCTGTTCGACATAATCGGTCACGATTTGTTGTTCTTCACGGTTCTTTACATCCCAGGAAACGCAGGTCTTGTCGATTGATTGTTGAGTCCCGGCGAGAGCTACTGTCTGCCAGCTTTCTCCTTTTCCTAGCAACAAAGCCTCCGGGGTGCTTCCTAGCCAGGTTCCGGTGATGGGCGTATGAAAGAGGTAAACATACGCTTCAGGATATGCTCCGCAAGCCTTTTCAAACAGATTTCCCGCAGAAAAGCTGTCGGGTCGTCTAATGGTGTGTTTTCTGGACAGGACCAACTTTTGGCATTTGCCCTGATTGATGGCTGAGTGACAGGCCGAAAAGGCCACTTCATACTGTTTTTTCTCTTCAGACCCTTCATCAAACGAAAGCAACGAGTCCGCATGTACGGATTCTTCTATACCGTGTGTTAATATGGATTCAAGGTACGGCCGAATGAATTCTTCACCTACATATACAGTCGGTTGGTTCAACAAGACGATGGGGTGTGTTGCCGTTGGTTCAAAAGGAGCAAACACGTAGCCGGTCTTTCCGTTCAATCGGCTAGGCTCCAGAAAGGTTTCAATGGATGAAGCCGAGAAGACTGCCAAGGAAATATCCGTGGCGCCTGGCTCCCTGAAAAGCATGAACGTTCTATCCTTGTTGACAAGCTTGTCAAATAAGGTATATTGGAGTTTCGTTTCAACCTTCATCGTATTTCGTAGAGAACGCAAAAGTACGAAAAAAGGCAATGATTCTAGCTTTACACTGTATAGGTATCGTTATTTTGTGGGTATGAAATCATTTCATTACATTTGTTGGACGATAACCGATATGACCTGTGGAACAATTTACACTTCTTTTTCGGGATTTTTTCAATAAACTGATGAGAAGTTCCCTGAATAATAGGGGAATTGTGCTTTTGATTGATCTTTTCATTTGTACCGTCGGTTTTATGTGCTCCTTGTGGGTGCAGCTGTCCACGTCCGTTCTTCCGCTGCCAACAGAAAATCGTTTGATTTTACTTGCAATTTATCTGGGAGCCTGTGCCGTATCTTTTTATCTGCTAAAGTCTTTCAGAGGACTGATTCGACATTCATCCTTCAGGGAAATCTGGCGGGTATTTCTATCACTCTTACTCTCCGGAGCCATTCTTTACACAGTCCTGTTAATTATCGGGGTATCAAAAGGACCTTCTTTCTTTTTCGTATCAAACACTTTTTTGTTTTGTTTCTTCCTCATTCTAAGTGTTCGGTTTGTGATTGTTTTTTTATTCAACCGATTAAAAAGCACCACCTTCGGAAAAAGAAAAAAAACGTTGATTTACGGCATTGGTCCTCACAGCCTTGCCTTGGCGAATTGGGTCAACCGTAGTTCACACAGCCAACTTCTCATTCAAGGATTCATCACCCGGGATGAGAACGCAAAAAAAACCAGGATCCAGGATTTGCCCGTTTTTGTACTGGATATCGATTATTTGGATTGGTTTCTAAGCAAATACGAAATAACAACCATCTTGTTTCCCGGTTACCAGAGTGTAAGAAACGAACAGTCGTTTGTTGAAACGTGTATTGACATGGGATTGTCTATTTTGGTTTCACCACCTTTGGAGGGAGTTGACGCTTCTGGAATGAGCCGGATTCAAATGAAACCCATTCAACTCGAGAATTTGTTGGAACGAGAAGAAATACACATTGATCTGGAACGAATTGCAGACCAATCGAAAGAAAAGACCATCTTGGTCACCGGTGCTGCCGGTGCCATAGGTAGTGAGATCGTTCGCCAACTAGCGGCCAATACGAATCCCGGGTTGTTGCTCTTATTTGATATGGCAGAGACACCCCTGCATAACCTTCAATTGGAAATGCAGAAAAATTACCCTTCTGTCCGTTTCGTTCCCATCATTGGCGATGTTAGGAACCTGAATCGTCTGGAAAATGTATTCAGTATGTATCGGCCCACTATTGTTTATCATGCAGCTGCCTATAAACACGTTACCCTCTTGGAAGAAAACCCCTGTGAGGCCTTGTTGGTCAATACATTGGGCACACGTAGGGTTTGTGATGCGGCCGTTGAACACGGAGTGGAATGTTTTGTCCTGATCTCAACCGACAAGGCAGTTAATCCCGGTAACGTCGTAGGCGCATCCAAACAACTGGCCGAAATGTATGTCCGATCAAAGGCATTGAAGATTGAAAACAAGGCAACCAGACTCTTCATCGTTCGCTTTGGAAACGTTCTTGGTCCCAGCGGTTCTGTCACCGCACGGTTCCGCAAACAAATCGAGGAGGGCGGTCCTGTCACTGTGACCCATCCGGACATGTATCGGTATTTCATGACCATCCAAGAGGCCGCCTGCTTGTTGTTGGAAGCCGCCTCATTTGGCAAAAACGGCCAGACGTATTTATTTGACATGGGGAAACCCCTTCGAATCTCAAAATTGGCCTCCAGTATGATAGAACTGGCTGGTTATACTCCAAACAAAGACATTCAGATAATCTATACCGGTTTGAAAGCAGGAGAGAAATTGCAGGAACAACCGTACAGCGAGCTAAGCAACGTCTTGACAACTGAACACGAGCATATCCTGGTTGACAATTCACCAACGTGCCGTTTTGAGGAAGTTTCTGCTGTCATCGATGAGCTGGTCGATCTTTCTGAAAAAGTGGCCATCAAGGAGACAATTTGTACACTGAAATCATTTTTGCCGGATTTCAGGAGCAATTACTCGCCGAATCAACAATTTGATAACCCATGAAGTGGCTATCCCAATAAATAACACACTATGTCAAAGATTGCATTAATCACCGGTATCACCGGTCAGGATGGCGCGTATCTGGCCGAATACCTGATCAAGAAAGGGTACGTGGTACACGGTATCAAGCGCCGATCATCCATGTTCAATACCGATAGGATTGACCATTTGTATCAAGCTCCCTGGGAAGAAAACCGCAATATGATTTTACATTACGGTGACCTGACCGACAGCATGAACCTTACTCGTATCATCGGGGAAGTCAAACCCGATGAAATCTACAACCTGGCTGCCATGAGCCATGTAAAGGTAAGTTTTGATACCCCTGAATACACCGCCAACGCTGACGGGCTGGGGACATTGCGCATTCTTGAAGCCGTAAGGCTTCTTGATTTGACGAAAAAGACCCGCATTTACCAAGCATCAACTTCAGAATTGTACGGATTGGTTCAAGAGGTACCCCAAAAGGAAACCACTCCTTTTTATCCAAGGAGTCCATACGCAGTGGCCAAATTATATGCCTATTGGATAACCGTGAATTATAGGGAAGCCTATGGCATGCACGCAAGCAATGGCATCCTGTTCAATCATGAGTCGCCCTTGCGTGGTGAAACGTTCGTGACCCGAAAGGTAACCAGAGCCGTCTCACGCATCGCTCTTGGCATGCAAAAAAGCGTGCATATGGGAAATTTATCGTCGAAGCGCGACTGGGGGCATGCCAAAGACTACATTCGTGCCATGTACCTGATTCTTCAACAGGATCAACCGGATGATTACGTGATTGCGACTGGTGTCACGACAACAATCCGTGATTTCATTACCATGGCCTTTAGCGAAATTGGCGCCTCCATCCGGTTTGAGGGGACAGGAGCAGACGAAAAAGGCTATCTGGAAGCAGTAGAAAAAACACGTTTTGCCGAAACGGTAGGGCAGGAATACTACGATGGTTTTGTGGCCAGGATTGGCCAACTGGTGGTTGGTGTCGATCCTGCATACTTCCGTCCAACTGAAGTAGACCTACTGATCGGTGATGCCACAAAAGCCAGAACCAAACTGGACTGGACACCTAAGTACGACTTAAAGGCGCTGTGTAACGATATGATGATCAGTGATATAAAGTTGATGAAAAAAGAAACATACTTGAAAGAAGGAGGTTATCGCATCCTGAATTATTTCGAATAACTCATGGAAAAAAATGCTAAAATATTTGTGGCCGGTCACAAAGGACTGGTTGGGTCGGCCATTTTAAAGAATCTCAAACAAAAGGGATATACACACTTTGTCTTGCGTACATTCAACGAGTTGGATTTGACCGATCAAAAAGCGGTGGATGTCTTTTTCGAACAGGAAAAACCCGAATACGTGTTTCTAGCCGCTGCCCATGTGGGTGGCATCGTTGCCAATTCGGTATACAGAGCCGACTTCATCTACGTCAACCTGCAGATTCAAAACAACGTAATCCATAGCGCATGGAAATACGGCGTCAAGAAGCTTTTATTTCTGGGCAGTACCTGTATTTATCCCCGTGAGGCACCACAACCCATGTCGGAAGATTGCCTGCTTACCGCACCACTGGAGTACACCAACGAGCCCTATGCCATTGCCAAAATTGCAGGGCTCAAACTGTGCGAAAGTTACAACTTGCAATACGGGACAAACTTCATTGCTGTGATGCCAACCAATCTGTATGGCCCGAACGACAATTTTAACCTGGAGAAAAGCCATGTGCTTCCGGCTCTCATCCGTAAAGCGCACCTGGGAAAATGCCTGATGGCGGGTGATGAAACCGCACTCCGTACCGATTTCAACCGATACCCGGTAGAAGGAGTGGACGGCAACGCCTCCCTGTCGGATATGACGGAGAAGCTGGCTAAATACGGTGTAAACGCTAACAGAATCACCATTTGGGGAACGGGTACACCTACTCGCGAATTTTTATGGAGTGAGGAAATGGCCGATGCCTGTGTTTTTGTCATGGAACGCGTGGATTTCAGTGACTTGAAAGGTTCTGACCCTGAAGTCCGTAACTGCCACATAAATATCGGTACGGGAAAAGAAATCAGCATTCGTGATCTTGCACACTTGGTTGCCAACGTGGTGGGTTATACCGGTGATTTGTTTTTCGATGCCACCAAACCCGACGGTACCCTTCGCAAGTTGACAGATCCTTCAAAGCTCCATCGGCTGGGATGGCATCACCGAATTGAAATTGAAGAAGGGGTGCGCAAACTTTACGAATGGTATCAGGCTCGCTGATTTTTTATAACTTTGCCTATTCATTAAAAAAACACACGTGAAAGGAATCATCTTAGCCGGAGGTAGTGCCACGCGCTTGTTTCCGTTATCAAAGGCCATTTCCAAACAAATTATGCCTGTTTACGACAAGCCGATGATTTACTATCCGTTATCCACGCTGATGCTTGCCGGCATTCGTGAGGTGTTGGTCATTTCAACACCCCGTGATTTGCCCATGTTCAGAGACTTACTGGGTGACGGATCTGATTTGGGAATGAAATTTCACTATAAGATTCAAGAACAACCCAACGGTCTGGCACAGGCATTTGTATTGGGTGCTGACTTCCTGAACGGAGAACCCGGATGCCTGATACTGGGAGATAACCTGTTTTATGGACAGGGATTCTCAACAATGCTCAAACGTGCGGCCAGCATTCAGAATGGAGCCTGTATCTTTGGTTATTACGTCAAGGACCCAAGGGCATACGGGGTAGTGGAATTTGACACCAACGGAAAGGTAATGTCTCTGGAGGAAAAGCCGGAACACCCCAAATCCCATTATGCCGTCCCTGGATTGTATTTTTACGATGCTACCGTTACCGAGAAAGCAGCCGCCTTGGCACCTTCGGCACGTGGAGAATATGAAATTACCGATTTGAACAAGGTCTACCTCAATGAGGGAAAACTGAACGTTGAGCTCTTCGGTCGCGGGTTTGCCTGGTTGGACACAGGCAATTGTGACAGCTTGCTGGAAGCCTCCAATTTTGTAGCTACCATTCAAAATCGCCAAGGTTTCTACGTATCGTGCATCGAGGAAATCGCTTGGCGTAATGGCTGGATCAACAACGATCAATTGCGACAACTTGGAAAAAAATTGGAAAAAACCGCTTACGGACAATACCTATCCTCACTGATTGAAGGTTGAGGTCTGTCTACTATTTTACCGACTATGAAACGAACTTATTTAGTAACAGGTGGCGCCGGATTCATTGGCGCGAACTATGTCAAATACCTGCTTTCCTCGTACGAAGACGTACAACTCGTTGTATTGGATGCCCTGACGTATGCCGGCAATTACGGAACCATTGCCAATGATGTCGATGGACAGCGTTGTGTATTTGTAAAGGGAGACATTTGTGACCAGGCACTGGTGACATCGTTGTTTGAAAAATACCCCATTTCCGTGGTTGTGAACTTTGCAGCCGAGAGTCATGTGGATCGCAGCATTGTGAATCCCAGACTCTTCCTTGAAACGAACATCCTGGGTACTCAAAATCTGATGGATGTTGCCAGAAAATTCTGGGTGAATGGAAAAGATGAAAATGGTTATCCAATTTGGAAAGAACACGTTCGCTTCCACCAAGTTTCCACCGATGAGGTTTATGGATCGTTGGGAGCCACCGGTTATTTCACGGAGTCAACCCCATTGGATCCAAGAAGCCCGTATTCAGCATCCAAAACCGCAGCCGATTTGATTGTGAAAGCCTATTGTGAAACGTACAAGTTTCCGGCAACCATTACCCGTTGTTCCAACAATTATGGTCCTTACCACTTCCCGGAAAAGCTTATCCCTCTCATTATTAAAAATATACTTGAAGGCAAACCCTTGCCTGTCTACGGCGACGGTTCGAATGTCAGGGACTGGTTGTATGTGGAGGATCATTGCAAAGCCATAGAACAGGTTATACGTGATGGAAAAGCCGGCGAGGTATACAACGTAGGCGGACATAACGAAAAACAGAATATTGAAATTGTCAAATTGACCATCGATACCATCCGAAACCTGATGGTGGAAGAACCAGCTTACAGAAAATGCCTAAAGACTGACCTTTCAACCATTTCATACGACTTAATTACATATGTTCAGGATCGACTTGGGCACGATAAACGCTATGCCATCGATCCCTCAAAAATGAAAACCGAACTGGGATGGTATCCGGAAACAACCTTCGAAATGGGTATTGTCAAAACCATTCGCTGGTATCTTGAACATCAAACCTGGGTGGAGGAAGTGACTTCCGGAGATTATCAGTCTTATTATGAACGCATGTATTCCAACCGTTGACCATGCAATATATTGAACAGAGCATTCCCGGTGTTTGGGTTATTGAGCCGACAGTATTTGCCGACCAGCGCGGGTATTTCATGGAGTCATTCAAGGAAGCTGACTTTGAAAAGCACATTGGTAAGGTTCACTTTATCCAGGAAAACGAATCAAAATCCACGTTTGGCGTGCTAAGAGGCATGCATGCCCAATCGGGTGATGCCGCACAAGCCAAACTGGTTCGGGTCATCCTTGGTTCAGTGTTGGATGTCGTTGTCGACATGCGCCAGGATTCACCAACTTTTGGACAACACGTGGCTGTCGAATTATCCGGTGAAAACAAACGGCAGTTGTTTGTACCAAGAGGGTTTTATCATGGTTTTTTGGTAACCAGCCAGGAAGCAGTGTTTCAGTACAAGGTTGACAATACCTATCAACCCTCGGCTGAAGTTTCATTGAACTATGCCGATCCTGACCTTGGGATACATTGGCCGGTGGAAACCAACGCATTGATTCTTTCCGCCAAAGACCTGAAAGCACCGTTCCTCAACGAGGCCTATAGGTTCTAGGGTTACTCAAATAAAGTACAATGAATAAACGTGTTTTTGTATCGGGCTGCTACGATTTACTGCACAGTGGACATATTGCCTTTTTCAAGGAAGCGGCCAGTTATGGTGACCTATACGTAGGTCTGGGTTCAGACGCAACCATCTGCGACCTGAAGGGCCGAAATACCATGAACTCAGAGCAGGAACGTCTGTACATGGTCAAATCCATACGTTACGTGACTGATGCTTGGATCAATGTAGGGTCGGGCATGATGGACTTTGAAGACGATGTACGTAGGTTCATACCCGATTTGTTTGTTGTAAACGAAGACGGCCACTCTCCAGCTAAGGAAAAACTTTGTTCCGAACTGGGGATTGACTATTTAATTTTGAAACGAATTCCTGAGGCTGGTCTTCCTGCACGCTCCACAACATCCATCCGCACGGTCAATTCATGTCAGTTACCCTTCAGACTTGATTTGGCTGGAACATGGATAGACCAACCTTATGTATCTTGTCACGCCCCGGGATGGGCCATTACCATATCGTTGGAACCCACCATTGAATTCTTGGAGCGTTGCGGTATGTCAACTTCCACACGAAATGCGGCACGAAAGTTATGGCCGTACCAGTTACCGTTGGATCACCCTGAGAAATTGGCTGAAATGTTGTTTCGTTTTGAAAACGAACCGGGTCGCTCCGAGATATCCGGTGCACAAGACTCCATTGGTATCTGCATGCCGGGACTGAACCGCCATTACTACAACGGAAAGTACTGGCCTGAAAGCATTGAATCCTGTCACGATGAATCGGTTTTGTCCTGGTTGGAAGAACACCTCTGCATGGTGTTGTTATGGCCACGGGAACAGGGTTGCAACGTGTTGGAAAACAGTGCCATCAATAAAGAAGGCGTGATGTCGCTGACCCATGCTGCCCAAACATGCTGGGACGCCATATTGAACAAAGACCTTTTTGCCTTTGCCGATTCCTATAAAGCATCGTTCGAGGCACAGGTAGCCATGTTTCCGGCCATGATGTCAACCCAGATCCAGGAAGTCATTGAACAATACAAAGATCAAGTACTGGCCTGGAAGATGGCCGGAGCGGGTGGGGGTGGTTACCTGGCATTTGTGTGCGAAAAACCACTCAAAAACTCGATTCGTCTGAAAATAAGAAGAAAAGGAATTTAAACCCGTCGCTTGTTGGCACCTGAACAAGGTGTAGTTTGACTTGCGAAGTAGGAGTACACTGAACGAATAAGAAGTAGTATATGAAAATAGCTGTTATCGGTACCGGATATGTAGGCTTGGTCTCTGGTGCCTGTTTTGCAGAAAATGGAACAGAAGTGATTTGCATCGATGTGGATGAAGCCAAAATCAACAATCTGAAAAATGGCATTCTGCCAATTTATGAACCAGGTCTTGAAGAAATGGTGCTTAGGAATCAACAAGCCAGCAGGTTGCAATTTACAACAGACCTTTCATCCGTGCTTACTGATTCGATAGAAGTCGTATTTTGTGCAGTGGGAACCCCTCAGGATGAAGACGGAAGCGCAGACTTGAAATATGTTGAGTCCGTAGCCAGAAGCGTAGGCCAACATATGACCAATTACCTGGTATTTGTGACCAAGAGTACTGTTCCGGTAGGTACACACAAATTGGTGAGCCGTGTCATACAGGAAGAACTCGACAAACGAAAGTCAACGTTGACGTTTGATGTAGCCTCCAATCCGGAATTTCTGAAAGAAGGAGCGGCCATCAAGGAT
>CAYTIY010000020.1:25106-27523 GCA_964438045.1 uncultured Bacteroidales bacterium
AGCGATTAAAGACTTCATGTCACCGGACCGCGTGGTGGTTGGAACTGATTCCGAAAAAGCTCAATCATTGATGGCTCGCCTGTACCGACCTTTCCTACTGAATAATTTCAGGGTCATATTTATGGACATTCCATCCGCGGAAATGACCAAATATGCGGCCAATGCCATGCTGGCAACCCGTATCAGTTTTATGAACGACATCGCCAACATGTGTGAGCTGGTCGGCGCCGATGTGAATATGGTCAGAAAAGGTATCGGTTCGGACCCCAGAATCGGCAATAAATTTCTATACCCGGGTCTGGGATACGGAGGCAGTTGTTTTCCCAAGGATGTGAAAGCATTGATCAAAACGGCCATGGGTTATGGATACGATATGCGCATTCTCAAGGCTGTGGAAGATGTAAACAACGAACAGAAACACATTCTGTTCAAAAAGCTGCTGCACTATTTTTACGCGTTGGAAGGCGGAAAAAACGAAGTGCTTGATTTGTCATCCCTACCGACCAATACCGTTACGCAATCCTTGAAGGGAAAAACAATTGCAATCTGGGGATTGGCCTTTAAACCTGAAACCGACGATATGCGTGAGGCTCCCTCCCTGGTCATCATCAACCAATTGTTGGAAGCCGGCTGCAACGTGCGCGCCTATGATCCCGTCTCAATGGAAGAGGCAAAACATCGAATCGGCAATTCAATTGTTTATGCCAAAGATATTTACGATGCTGTTTTAGGTGCTGATGCACTCTTGTTGATAACCGAATGGAAGGAATTCCGTCTGCCATCGTGGGCCGTTGTCAAGAAACTGATGAACCATGCTGTGGTTTTTGACGGCCGAAACATTTACGAAGAAAGTGACCTGATTGAATCAGGTTTCGAATACGAATGCATCGGAAAACGCAGCATCGGCTTATCCAAATAAACGTTTGATCAGATCAGGCCTGTTTAGGCGTCTGAGACGTCGAATGATAAAATCCCTGGCTTCTGGCTTGTACCAGAAAAAATAGTCCCGTTGAGACAGTTTTTCTTCGCGTGACTTTGCCGTGAAAACGGGTTTCAGCGTATATGGATGCACACCTGTGTAATAGATTTCCGTAGCCAACGTCATGGGAGTGGGAGTGAAGTCTTGTACTTGCTCCAACTTGAAGTTCAGAGATTTTGTTTCAACTGCCAATGTCGCCATATCCAATTCCGTACAACCGGGATGCGACGAAATGAAATAGGGAATCAGTTGTTGCCTGCCCGTCGTTGCCTGTTTCAAACGTTCATTCTCGATTTCTTCAAACTTCGATGCAAACTCTTTGAACAGGGAAAAAGAGGGCTTCCTCATGATTTCGAGGACGGAATCGGAAACATGTTCGGGTGCCACCTTTAATCTTCCTGATACATGATTGAATATCAACTCCTTAATGTATTCGCGCACATGATTGTCCGATGATTTGCCTGCTTTTCGTTGAACCAGCAAATCATAGCGGATACCACTTCCTATAAGGCTTTTCTTGACACCTGGAATGGCATCGACCGCCTTGTAAAGGGCGATTAACGGTTTGTGATCGGTATTCAGGTTTGAGCAAATGGAAGGATGAATACAAGATGCTCTTTTACACCGTCGGCAAAGGGAAACATCGATTCCTCCCATGCGGTACATGTTGGCCGAAGGACCACCTAAATCGCTTATATACCCTTTGAAATCATCCTGCCTGGTTATTTTGACCACCTCATTGAGTATGGACTCCTTGCTTCGACTCACAATGAACTTACCCTGATGCGCCGAAATGGTGCAGAAAGCACACCCTCCAAAACAACCCCGATGGATGTTTACCGAATGCTTGATCATTTCATAGGCGGGGATTTGTTTATCCTTGTACTTGGGATGAGGGAGGCGGGTAAACGGCAATTCATAGATGTTGTCCAACTCTTCGGTTGTCATAATGGGATAGGGTGGATTGATCACCACCTCCCGATCTCCCACGGATTGAACCAATATGTCTGCCTGCCATTTGTTTGATGTTTCCTCTATGTGCCTGAAGTTTGTAGCTTGCTTCAGCTTGTCGGCAACGCATTCCTCGTGCGAATATAAACGTATAACCGTTTGACCGGATGACGCCTCACCGTCTTCGACCGGTGATTTATGCGATAATGAACGGACATGGGCTGTTTGTGGAACATCCGTCATGGATGCGAGGCCTTCACCGTTTTTGATTCGTTGACAGATTTCCATCAACGGTTTTTCTCCCATGCCATAAACCAACATGTCGGCTCCACTTTCAATCAGTATGGAAGGCTTGAGGTTATCCGACCAATAGTCATAATGCGCCATACGTCGCAAACTTGCTTCAATACCGCCAATAATCACAGGTGCGTCGGGATACAATCTTTTTAAGGCTCTGCTATAAACGGTAACCGCACGATCGGGATGT
>CAYTIY010000021.1:0-27449 GCA_964438045.1 uncultured Bacteroidales bacterium
CCGCATAACTGGAAACCCGGTAAGCGTTAAACGATAGTTTGTCCATCATCATGAAGGAAGTAGAAATTGATCGATTGTTCAGTGTTAATCAGAACAATGGGCAGATTGGATGAGGAAAAATCACCCGATGTAGAATTGTTCGACTCCGCCCGGCATACTCCGGATGCTAAGAATAAAATCAGGCAGAATGAAATTACAGCGGGATTCATACGTATATAGTCGAGCGAAAACATGATTGAGAATTAGACTATGAAAGAATGAATTTGTAACATGTTGTGAACAAAAAAAATAGTTTGGTTGTTTGTAACGTATTAATTGTGCATCTATGCTTCGATATGTATACTTGTCAATAGTATTAATCTAAATCCATGTAAACATGAGAAAATCAATTTTTTTGGTGGTTGTCGCTGTGCTGATGGCCACCATGGCAGTAGGGCAGACAGCTGACAGCAAATTTGCATTAGGTTTAAATGCCACACACAGCGAGTACTATGGAGACTTGGGCAGTGATGTTTGGAAATTTTCCCAAGATTTGCAAGAGGGATTCGGATTGTCGTTGGGCATGTACCTAAACCCTTCCTTTGACCTGGGATTGCAGGGGAACTGGGGAAATATCAGCTATCGCAAAAGTGCATTGGACAACTTTAGGGGTAACAAATTGGATCTGAGTCTTTCTGGCCACTACAAGTTGAACAATGGTTACATCTTTAGTGAAGATAGCCCATTGTCGCCTTTTTTAACGCTGGGAGTGGGTGGCGTATCTTACTTCAGGAGAAGTTCCAATTCGGAACCGGAAGATCCAAAAATTATTGAAGTGACCAATTTGGCCATTCCCGTGGGTGCCGGATTGAAACTAAGGTTGAGCGAGGTCGTGTCCTTGCAGTACAAGTACCAATTTAATTTTACGACGGGTGACCGCATGGATGAGACCAGGGTATTGGGCGATAACACCAATCCGGATGGCAGCATCAAACTACCCATCTATGAAACCAAGGATTTTACAGATGGTTTTGGCAATCATATGCTTAGCTTGGTATTCAACCTGGGCCGCGCAAAAGATACGGACAGTGACGGGATACCCGATAAGCTGGACAGGTGTGCCAACACCCCGGCCAATGTAGCGGTTGATACTTACGGTTGTCCGTTGGATGGTGACGGTGACGGGATACCCGACTACTTGGACAAGTGTGCCAACACCCCGGCCAATGTGAAGGTGGATGCCAAGGGTTGTCCGGTTGATACCGACAAGGACGGCATCGCCGATTACCTCGACAAATGCCCAAACACTCCGGCCAATGCCAAGGTGGACGCCAGCGGTTGTCCGATTGATACCGATAAGGACGGCGTAGCCGATTATCTTGATAAGTGCGCCAATACCCCTGCCAATGTGAAGGTGGATGCCAACGGTTGTCCGGTTGACACGGACAAGGACGGCGTGGCAGATTATTTGGACAAGTGTGCCAATACCCCTGCCAACGTGAAGGTGGATGCCAACGGTTGCCCTGTTGACACAGACAAGGACGGTGTTGCCGATTACCTCGACAAATGCCCGAACGTAGCCGGTGTGGCCGCCAACAAGGGGTGTCCTGAAATCAAGGAAGAAACCAAGAAAATCTTTACCAAAGCCCTGCAAGGTATCCAGTTTGAATCGGGTAAGGCCGTGCTGAAGAGCTCGTCCTATTCCATTCTCAACCAGGTGGTAACCGTCATGCGTGAAAACCCCACCTACATGCTGGAAATCAACGGTCATACCGACAGCCAAGGCGACGATGCGAAGAACTTGCAACTCTCAAAGAACAGGGCCGATGCCGTTAAGACCTATTTGGTAAACAAAGGCATTGATGGTGCTCGTTTGATGGCAGAGGGATACGGTGAAACCATACCTGTAGCCGACAACGCCACAGCTGCCGGTCGTGCTCTGAACCGCCGTGTTGAATTCAAGGTGATTTTCTAAACGAAAACGGAACGTATCTGATTGGATCTTATAGTAAGGGCGTCTATTCAGCTATTGCTGAAAGACGCCCTTCTTTTGTGTCGTAAATCGTCTATTTCATCAAAATTCCCAGTCCTTTCTGGGCATCCGTTTTGATTACGATGGAGTGGTCGAAACGAATGTGTCTCAGGTAATCGTTTTCAAACACGGCGGGCAAACTGTCCAGGTATGTGAAATCACAGAAATCGCTGCCGGCATCCTGTTTCACGGTGTAATAACTGACACCGAAGGAGGTTAGGTTCTGGAAGAAATGCGTGCCCTGGCTTGGGTCGATCAGGTAGTTGGTAGCACCTGCTTCCACAATCAGCCGCGCCGAAGATATTTGCGGCCACTTGACCGGTATGCCTAGCCAGGCGTCGCTCGAGCCCCAGCGGCCCGGGCCGACCAATACGTAGTTGCGGCCTTCGCGCGTGAGTTGGTTGTTGATCTTTTCCACTTCGTACACCGTCAGTTGATTTCTCGAAGCGCCAAAGCTATCGGCTTTGACATAGACCAGATCGAAAATATCGGTATCAATGCCGTGTCCCAAGGCATTGTGCGACCGAATGATCAGCGATTCATTTGGTATGGCAAGCAGATCTTCTTCCAGCATTTCCCTGGCATCCACGATGGGGCGGATTTGCAGGAGATAGAAATTCTTATCACCGTTCTCATCGGGTGTCAATTCCACTGCAAATTCAATTTCCACGGGCCTGCCCATTTCTTTCTGGCTGTGAGACAATACCAATTCCAGGATTTTGGCCAGGGGGAAGGTGTCGTTCTGGAGGATGTGCGCAAATGAGATAACCTTGCGTCCTGCTCCCCAGACGCCGTCCCTTAAAACCTGGTCATAGGGGTCGAATGTGGAAGCCAGGTGTTCCAGGGTGCCGTCCTCTTCGGCATCCTGTACCCGCAAGTGCAACAGGTTCATACCGTCGTCCGTCGTCACCTTGAAATCGGTTTGTTTGAGGTCGAGGCTGAGGAATTGGGTCTGAGTTTCCCGCAGGGCATAGTCAAGCGAGCTCATTTGTAGCAGGCTGTGTGGGTGACGAGGCGAGAAACGCAATGTAACGCCACCATCCACGATGTACTTACCCAATCCCAGGGCCACGTTGGCGATGCCGTCCTGGGATGTCTCATGCCCAATGGGGTAGTAATTGAGCGAACGCGCCACACCGGAAAAGGTGGGGTAAAAGCGGTCACCGTGCGCATTTCCGCATACTTCTTCCAGGATAATGGCCATTTTTTCCTGGTCGATGATATTGGACGTGGCCACCATGTAAGCCTTGCTGCTTTGGTAAAACGCCGAGGCGTAAACGGCCTTGATGGCTTTCTTGAGCATATTCAGCGATTTCTCGATGTCCTCGTCGAAAGGGATCATGTAGGTCGAGTAAATACCGGCGAATGGCTGGTAATGGGCGTCTTCCAACAGACTGGACGAACGGATGGCGATGGGTTTGCGTACCACGGACAAGAAGGCCCTGAGGTTGTCCTTGAAACCCTCGGGGAGGTGGGCCTCCAGGAATGCTTCCAGAATAAGGTCGTCGCTGGCCTCGGACAGCGCCATAGGGTACAGGTTGTTGTTCTCCATGAACTGGTCGAATACCTCCGTACAAAGTACCAACGTCTTGGGAATGCTGACGTTGACGCCCTCAAAATCGTTCAGGTCGAAATTACGTTTCGTAAGTGCATCGATGAAGGCCAGGCCGCGACCCTTGCCGCCGAGCGAGCCGTCGCCCAGACGGACAAAATTGGAGTACTTGTCGAAGCGTTCTTTCTTGAATTCGGCAATCACCCCCCTGTTTTTGGTGCGACGATACATCACGATGGCCTCAAAAATGATTTTTCGTACCTCGTTCGAATCCTCGTAGTCCTGGATCAGTACGTTTTCGATGAACTTGGCCAAGGGAAACATAGCTCTGGAGTATAGCCAGCGGGAAGCATGGTTCAATTCCAGGTGGTAGCGCAGCGATTTTTCCGGAATCTGAAACAGCTTCTCCTGAAAGTCTTTCAGGTTGTGGATGCGCACCAATTCCGCTCCGGTCTCGGGGTCACGGAATACGAAGTCGCCAAATCCAAAGTTGTCGGTCAGTTTTTGGCGCAGTTCCTGAGGAAAGGTCTTGGAAGCCTTGTCGATAAAACCGGAGGCAATTTCATCGGCATAGGCCTTGTTGTCGGTGTCGGAAGAGTTCAGGATAATGGGCAGGACTGGATCCTGGTTTCGAACCCGACGGCAAAACCGGATACCGGCCATCTTGTCCTTGGCACCTTCCCGGTTAAAACTCATGTCTGAAATGAGTCCGAGCAGGTTTTTGTGGTATTTTTTATAGAGATCCCTGGCTTCTTCGTAGTTGCGTGCCAACAGGATTTTGGGGCGTCCGCGCATACGTAGCATCTGCTGGTGGGCGTTGAGCGCTTCGGTGGAAAAATTGCGTGACTGTTCCAATACAAACTTGTAGAGGTTGGAAAGAATCGACGAATAGAAGCGTATGGAGTCTTCAACCACCAAAATGACCCTGACGTCAACCGACTCGATATCTGCATCCACGTTCATCTTGTCCTCGATCAACTTGATGATGGCCAGCAACAGGTCGGTGTTTCCCAGCCAGCTGAACACGTAATCCACTGCTGAAAGGTCTGCTTTCTCCATGATATGCGATACTTCCCTGGAAAAGGGCGTCAGTACCACGATGGGAATGTCAGGATACCGCTCCTTGGTGACCTTGGCGGTTTCAAAATTGATGTTTTTCATGTCGCCAGGCATGATGATGATCAGTTCGTAACTGTTCTTCTCAAGCGCCTCCATGGCTTCTGTTTCGTCTGAAACCTGCGTGAAGCGGGGCGGATACCGCAGGTTGAGCGAAACGTACTCATTGAATATCTGTTCGTCAACGCGTCCGTCGTCTTCCAGGGTGAATGCATCATACTTGCTGGCAATCAGCAGGATGTTGTAGATGCGTTTGGTCATCAGGTTGGCAAACGAGGTGTCCTTGAAATAAAACGTGCGGAAAGAGTGCGAATGATTCATGACAGGTCAGTTAGATGAACAAAAATACGCATATTTTTTGGGGGTTGCCCGTAAAGGTGTTAATTTTGGTAGACTGGTTGCAGACTCTGCTCAACCGTTAATTCGATTCATTATGGATATGCCCACTCCCGAGGAACGCGAATTCATTCGCACTCATGCCCGCGACGAGTTGACCGGATTGGCTTTGAAGCTGTCCAAATGCCGCACGCTGGATGCGTCAAGGGTGATTCGGCAGGTTAGGGGGATGCAGGTGGTTGCGAAAAAAGTGCCATCTTGGTCGGCATTCGCCGACAATTTGTTGTTTCCACACCTGCTTTCCTTGGAGCAATGTTCCTCGGAAACCACTGCAAGGTATAAGGCTGCTTTGTTGCAGACGTTGCCTTTTCAGCCGATTCGACGTATGGCCGACCTTACGGGTGGATTGGGTGTGGATTGCTGGTTTCTTTCCCGTGAAATGGATCAAGCCGATTATGTGGAACGACAAGCAGCTCTTTGTGCCGCCGCGCAACACAATTTCAGCGTGCTGGGAGGAAGCAATCTTCGTGTAAACGAGGCCGACAGCCTGGAATACCTAACCCGTATGGAGCCGGTTGACCTGCTGTACCTTGATCCGGCCAGGCGTTCGGCCGACGGTGGCAAGGTGGTTGTATTGTCCGACTGTGAGCCCGATGTGGTTCGAATCAGGGATTTGTTGTTGGAAAAAGCCCGTTATGTGTTGGTCAAAGCTTCGCCCATGTTAGATATCTCACTGGCATTGAAACAACTGCCAGAATCGAGGGCCGTGCATGTGGTATCTGTGGATGGTGAATGTAAGGAACTGCTTTTCCTGCTGGCAGTTGAGCCTGTATCGCCCGGGGTTGAGATTGTCTGTGTCAACCTAAGGACGCAGGGACGTGACGAGTTTGACGTGTTTGAAATGGATGCGATGCGAGAGGCCAGGGCCAACGAGGCAGACCGTTTGGGTACCTATTTGTACGAACCCAATGCTTCCTTGCTGAAAGCCGGTGCATTTGCATACCTCACCACACGCTACCCGGTTGCCAAGTTACATTCCAACAGCCACCTATATACTGCAGATGTATGTGTACCCGATTTTCCCGGTCGTGTTTTTCGCATCCTGGATACTATTCCCTATCAGCGCAAAGCCTTCAGCCAACGCTGGCCAAACGTGGTCAAGGCCAATATTACTGTACGGAACTTTCCTGACACTGTGGCCGCCATTCGCCGTACATTGAAAGTGCCTGAGGGAGGTGACGACTACGTGTTTGCCACTACGTTGTGGAATGGCGACAAAGTGCTCATCCGCACAGTCAAAATCAGCTAATTTGTTTTTGAGTAAAAAATATTCTTAATGATAAATGATGTGTGAAAAAATAGTATATTTGTCGTAAGGAATCTAGTCATCACCTCCTTTTAAATCTGGAGCTACATGAAACAACGAACGTGCAGCCTTCTTTTCGCCTTCTTTTTGTTTTCGTCGGGGCTTTTTGCCCAAAAAGGCGCCATCAAGGGGCGGGTCTTCAACGCAAAAACCAATGAACCCATTGAGTTCTGTACTGTTTCGGTGGAAGGAACAACAATCGGTTCCACAACCGACCTGGACGGTAATTACATTTTCACGGGTATTGAACCCGGATTTGTCCGAGTCAAAGCGGCAATTCTGGGATATCAACCTGCCGTTTCGCCCGAGATTCAGGTAAGGGGCAACCAAACCGTATTTGTGGACATTCCCATGACGGAATCGTTGACCGAATTAAAGGAAGTCACTGTTTCAAACCGAACAACATTGGACTTACGCAAGATTGAGAGTCCATTGTCACTGTCAACAGTGGGGGTTCAGGAACTGGAAAAGAGCGCGGGCGTAAACAGGGATGTGTCCAAGGTGGTGCAAACGCTTCCCGGTGTGGGAGCGACCAGTCCGCAGCGCAACGACCTGATCGTGCGTGGTGGTGGGCCATCCGAGAATGTGTTTTACCTGGATGGAGTTGAGATTCCCGTCATCAACCATTTTGCGACTCAAGGATCTTCGGGTGGGGTGGTTGGTGTGGTCAACGCCGATTTTGTACGAGAAATCAATTTTTACACCGGTGCGTTTCCGGCCAGCAGGGGAAATGCCCTAAGCTCCGTCATGGATATCAAACAGCGGGATGGTAGAAAAGACAAGGTGCACGTTGACCTGGCGCTGGGTGCCTCTGATGCCGGCATCACGGTGGATGGCCCTATGGGTAAGAACTCAACCTTCCTGGCCTCGGTGCGTCAATCATACCTGCAGTTTTTATTCAAGGCTATCGGTTTGCCTTTTTTGCCTACCTATACCGACTTTCAGTTCAAACACCGCATTCAACTGAATCCAAGGAATGAGTTGTCCATTATCGGAATAGGCGCCATCGACGACATGGTGCTCAACCTGAACCTGAGCAATCCAACGGAGAGCCAACGCTATTTGTTGGCCTATCTTCCCATTTATCAGCAGTGGAATTACACCGTGGGGGCCGTATACAAACACTTTTCCGAAACGCATTTTGATACTTGGGTGCTGAGTCGGAACATGCTGCGCAACGCCAATTTCAAATACACCAATAATGATGAAACGTTGCCAAAAACGCAGGATTATTCCTCGGATGAGGCTGAAAACAAGCTGCGTTTCGAACGTGTGTATCCCGATTTTCCCGTGCGTGTCATGGTGGGTGCGGGAGTGAAACTGGCCCGTTACACCAACGACACTTACAGAAAGGTATTGATTAACAGGGCGCCAACCGACCTGATTTACAACACCGAACTGATGCTGTTTGGTTACCAGCTGTTTGGCCAACTGTCTGACAGCTATCTGGATGACCGGTTGAATCTGTCGTTTGGACTGAATTTGTCGGGCAACGGCTACAACAAACGCATGGGTAACCCGTTGAACCAATTGTCACCCCGCTTGTCGGCCTCTTACCGCCTGGATGAACGATGGAGGCTCAATGCCAACATCGGCCGTTATCTCATGCAGCCATCCTACACCAGTCTTGGTTTCAGGAATTCAGCGGGTGTATTGGTCAATCAGAACGAACAGGTGGCGTTTACCGGATCCAACCAGGTGGTTGCCGGCATTGAAGTCGAGCCCTTCGAGAAGACTAAACTCACGGTGGAAGGCTTCTTTAAAAATTATGATCATTATGCCATGTCTGTTGCAGAAGGCATCAGCTTGGCCAGCAAAGGTACCGATTACGGCCAGGTGGGTGACGAGGAAATCACCTCCGAAGGAAAAGGACGGGCATACGGTGTGGAGTTGTTGATGAAGATCATGGAACGCAAGGGTGTCAGTCTGACAGCAACCTATACTTGGTTCCGCAGTGAGTTTACCGATATATCCGGTGTGTACAGACCCTCATCCTGGGATACGCGTCACCTGTTTAATCTGTTGGGTAGCGTCAAGTTTGGCAAGAGCTGGAACCTGGCCGCTCGTTGGCGTTGGGTGGGGGGTGCGCCCTACACGCCCATCGACATGGCTTTGTCCAGTCAAAAGGACGTATGGGATATTCGAAATCAGCCGTTTTTGGACTACAGCCGATACAACGACTTGCGCCTAAGCGGTTCAAACATTCTCGACCTTAGGTTGGACAAGGAATTTTACTTTAAGAAGTGGATGTTGGGCGTTTATGTGGATGTTCAGAATGTGGCCGCATACAAATCGGAGTCGACGCCCATTTATACCAACCTCGACACGGATGGGAACCCCGTTGTTGACGGTGACGATCCCTCACGGTACGTGCTGAGAACGGTTTCCAACTTGAATGGAACGGTATTGCCCACCTTGGGCCTAATGGTGAACTTCTAATTCGAACACAGCATGAAAAACGCAAACTTGTTTATGATAGCATCGATGTTGCTCGCTCTGACTATGGGGGCATCGGCCAAAAAGAAAGAAGCACCAAAGGATGTGTATGTGTACGGCGTCGGACGCGCCGGAACCTCCTTGACGCTGAATTTTGAGAAGGGAAAAGAACACAACCATCCGTTGTTCGCCGTCTGGTTGGCCGACGAACAGGGCCGTTTTATTGAAACGTTGTATGTGTCGCAAACCATTGGAAAAGGCGTTTTTCCCCGTGCTAACCGCAAGAAGGGTTTTTGGCAGGCAGGTGAAATCCAACGTCCGGCAGCACTTCCGTACTGGATGTACCAGCGAAACATTCCAAATGAAAAAGGCACCTTGCTGCCTACGCCATCCCGACCCGAGGTAGATGGAGTTACGGGTGCGACACCTCCCTCTTCGTTCATTATGACCCTGACCACCGGCAAACCGTTGAAAGGTTCAGCCATGTTGTACGTGGAAATCAATCAATCGTGGGATTGGAACGACTTCTGGTTCAACGACAAATATCCGGGAGATAAGGACTATTTGACGTCCAGTCAGCCGGCGTTGGTGTACGGTGTCAAAATAGACGTAGCCTCTTCCGTGAAGGAATATACCTTGAAGCCGATGGGGTATAGCCATTATGCTGGCAGAGATGGTCGTTTGAACCCCGATTTGAGTACGCTGACCACAGCCATGAATATTGCCGCCTCAATCAAGGTGACGCTGCCTTGAAACATACGTTGCTTTAGCGAACTTTCGATGGGTTTTTCGACAGGTAGTCTTTCCAACTCGTGTAGGCTTTTTCTTGTCGGGGGCGGTTGGATTGAAGGTAATGGCACAGTGCCGCACCCAACGCATCGGTGGCGTCCAACTGGGGGAGCATGTCTTCGGCTTTGATGCACAACATACGCCTTAGCATGTCAGCCACTTGTTCCTTAGAGGCTTTTCCGTTGCCTGTTATGGCCATTTTGATCTTAAGTGGGGCGTATTCGAAAATGGGAATGTCCCTGGATAAGGCGGCTGCGATGGCTGTTCCCTGTGCACGTCCCAGCTTGAGCATGGATTGTACGTTCTTGCCAAAAAACGGTGCTTCAATGGCCAGTTCGTCCGGCAAGAACTCGTCTATCAATCCCATGCAGCGGTTGAATATTTTTTGCAACCGCACATAATGGTCATCGTACTTGTTGAGCTTCAGCACTCCCATGGCCATCAATTCGGGCTTATTGTCGAGCACCTTCAACAAACCGTATCCCATGACCGTAGTGCCGGGGTCAATGCCCAGGATGATGCGTTCCTTGATGACAACGGGTTTTCGGGGTGTTGAAGTCATGATAAGCGCTGTTGTTTTACAGGAGTTGGTCTTCCATCAAGGTGGTGAATCCCAGTACCTTTTCGCTGAATTCTTTTCCCATGCACTGCTGGAGTTGCTTTCCGTCGCATTCAAACCAGGCTTCCAATGTTGACAGATCGGCCACTTCAAACTGTAAGGCGTAGTGTTTTGTGCCAGGTTCCTCTTCTACCATCAATCGGAACAGGCGTGGGTTGACCAGTTGTGCGGATTTTGTAACGGCCGGAATATAGACGGTTTTCACCCAGGTTTTCCAAGAGGTCTCGCTGGCTTCGGCTACGTGGTAGGTGGTGTTAACGATCAACATTATTTTGTGGGTTTTTTCCAAAAAAAGTATGTGCCAAAGATAGTAAAAATAAAAAACTTCGTGTATCTTTGCACCCGCTTAAAAGCTCCCGGGGTATTAGCTCATCTGGCTAGAGCGCGACACTGGCAGTGTCGAGGTGAGCGGTTCGAGTCCGCTATACTCCACCCAAAGCCTGTTTTTAAGGCGAATGATTTTTAAAGAACCAAATGTGTTATACCATGCATTCGGTTCTTTTTTTTATGCCGTAACCCCTTGTTTTTTATCCTTTTTTTGGTGATATTTAGGGATGTATTTACTGAACTAAAATGAACCGTCATAACTAAGTACAACTATGGGAAAACAAGGAATTAAGATTTCATCGGTCGATGTGGTAACATTGGTGGGAATGTTAAATGCCGCTTTGTCGGAAGAATGGTTGGCTTACTACCAGTATTGGATTGGGGCTCGTTTGATGGAAGGCCCCATGCGCAGTGAAATTGAACCCGAATTGTTGCTCCACGCTGATCAGGAACTGGGGCATGCTGTTTTGGTGGTCAACCGCATCATCCAACTGGGCGGTACTCCTGTCATAAATCCTTCCGATTGGCCCAAACATGCAGGCTGCACCTATGAAGCACCCACCGATCCGTATATAGAAGTGATTTTGGAGCAAAACCTTAACGGGGAACGCTGTGCTATTCGCCGCTACCAGGAAATAGCCGATTTTACCAATGGGAAGGACCATTCTACTCATCAAATGGCTGTTCAGATTCTCAACGATGAACTCGAACACGAGAACGACATCGAAGACTGGATCACCGACATCGCCAGGATGAAGGAGGAGTGGAAGAAACTGCGGTTATAGAAACCATTAAATAGCTGGCTGGCACCGGGGGCAATAATACACCGCTCCGCCCATGTAACTTTCCTTGATGATTGTTCCACCACAGCGCGGGCAGGGGTGGGACAAGGTGTTTTTCGACATCACCGTGGCGTAACCACCTTTCTTTTCGTGGATGTCGTTTTCCGTATCACGCCCTCCTCCATCTATCATGGCCTGAAGGGTTGATTTGATGGAAGTGAACAACCGTTCTTTTTCGCTGACGTTTAACGATTCTATTTTTCGTTTCGGATGCAGTCGGGCGTTGAACAGGATGTCCTGTAGCACCCCGTTGCCTATTCCCGGGATGCGCTGTTCGGTTGCCAGGAGCGCTTTAACGGATATGTTTTTTGTTTCTTTTTTGATCAACTCGTTGAAATAAGTCGCATCAAACGTATCACTAAGGGGAGAGACGCGTTCCATGCTCTTTCGGAAATACGGATTGTCGAATTCACCCTTACAGGCCGAAATGCCACCGTACATGGCAACCGTAAAGGCGAGAAAGGAATCGTTGTCAAACGTCAGTAGCAACTGGTATTTGGCTGGAATGTTTGATGTGTTATGGCCATAATGTAGGTTGACACCATCGTTGAAGCTGATCTGAGTGTCATCTTCCAGTAAAATGCCAACAAAAATGCCGCAACCTATGGCAGAAAGAATTTTTTTCCCTGTCAATAATGATCCGTAGCTCAACGGATCACCGTGAAAAAAAGCGAACTTGTGAGGGCTGTTGGCATTGAAGACGCCGGTAATCCGCTTACCCGTCAGTTCTTCGTTCAGTTGCCGCCCCAGTGTTATGGCTTCAGGTAATTCGATCATGGTATGTGGTCGTGTAAATGGTTTATTTTACAAATACGTATACAAATGTAAAAACAGTCAAAGTTAGAATAAAACGAAGATGTGAAAGCTTACGTTCCTATTTAGCCTTTGCAATGTAAATCTTATCGGTGAATACCGAGTTATTTACACTGACACGAACCAGATAGACACCTTTTGGCAAGAAGGACAGGGATACCGACTCGTCGTTTCGGATAACTGATTTTAATTTCAAAACGCCATCTGATCCGAACACGTCGACTGAAGCTTTATCAAACACGGTTCCTGAAACCTGCAGCAAACCAGACCCGGAATTAAACGAGAAGTAGGGTTTGGCATAATCGGTTCGTTTCAAATCGGTATGGTCATACTCTTCAATCAACTTAAATTCCTTCCAGATTTTTGCTGCTTCATAATTGGCTTTTGAACCAATTGGCACATGGAGCGTGCATGATTCTTTGTTGACATTGTAAAATACAAGCAGAGAGCAGTATGGTGGAGTTTCTACAGTGCAATAAATGTGTTGTAATCCATCACAGTTTGAGAAAGCATTGTTCTTTATGAATTTTAATGAAGAAGGCAGCGTGATGCCAGTTAAGTATGAACAACCAGAAAACACATTTGCCTCGATTGATTGAAGTGTAAGTGGTAAAGAGATGTTTCCTGTTTTTCCCAATGGACAATATAAAACCTTTGTGGCTAGCTTGTTGTATAAGATTCCTTCAATACTTGAAAAACTGTTGTTTTCCTCATTGACAAAAATGCCAGTCATGCCGGTGCAACCGGAAAAAGGATTGGTTCCTATTGAAGTCAGGGTGGATGGCAAGGATACAGTCTTTAATGAGGTACATTGTCTAAATAAATAATCACCCAAAACAGACACGTTAGTCGGTATATCTATGCTTGTTATGCTGGTACAACCGGAGAAGGCGTAATTTCCAATTAAATTCAGCGATCCTGAGAACGCTACTTTCTGTAAGTTTGAACAATTATAAAAACACCCATTACCAATTGAAGTTAATGATTGGGAAAGTATGATTTCTGTTAGCCCGGAGCAACCATAAAATGTACTACTGCCAATCGTTGTCACAGATGGGGGTAGTTTAATTGTTGTGAGTCCCAGGCAACTTGAGAAAGCACTATTGCCAATAGCAGTTAAAGAAGAAGGTAGACTTATCGTTGTCAGACTCGAGCAGCCCTCAAATGCATTATTGCCAATCGATGTGACGGATGATGACAGTTTGATGTTTGACAAGTTGGGACAATCAGTAAAAGCGTAATTGCCAATGGAGACCAAGGAGGATGCATCTTCGCCTAAAGCAAAGAATTCCTTCAAGTTGGAACAATGAAAGAACGTATAATCGTCAATTTTTTTTACGGAGGATGGAATGCTGACGGAAGTCAGTGATTCACAATAACGGAAGGCATACTTCTCAATGGTTTCAACTGAGTTTGGAATAGTAACGGATCTCATCCAACTGGAACTTTCAAAGGCAGAAGTGTCAATTTTCACCAAGGTACCGGGAAGTGAAACGGCTATTTTATTACGTGAATAAATACCGCTAAATGCATTTTTACAGAGTGTTTTTGTGCCTTCTGGAACGATAATGGAATCCAATTTTGGACAATAGGATAAATCCAGTTGTATAGAGTTACCGGTTGTGTATACTTTTGATAGATTTATGCAACAACCCAAATTATAGGTGTAATAATAATTATTGTTATAATTCTTTTCTAACGAATCGGGAATTCGAATACTCGTTATACTTGAACACGAATCAAACGCAGCATCTCCAAATGATTTCAGCGAGGTTGGCAATTCTATGGAAACCAACTTGCTGCAACCGTAAAAAGCGCGATCGCCGATTCTTTGCAAATTATCCGGTAATTTAATCGAAACAAGATGACTACATCCTTTAAAAGTGGATGATTCGATATTGTTTAGTGTATTTGGCAGTACCATTGACGTGAGGTTTCCGCAACTCAAAAAGGCACTACTTCCAATTTTTGTCAAATTGGGTGGCAATGTCAACTCTACCAACGAGCTGCAATTATTGAAAGCATAGTCTCCAATTCGTGTAATTGAAACAGGTAATTCAATTTTTGTCAACGTACTTAAATCGGAAAACATATAATCAGCCAAGGTGTCCACTCCACTCGGAACAATAAACGTAGTTAGATTGGGGCAATTCCTAAATATTGAATAGGAGAAATAGGTGTTATTGAATGATAGATATTCATACCATCTTGAGATGGGTGATTCTACCGTCTTTAAATCAAGACAACTATTAAAGGCATCAGAGCCAATGCTCACAACCGTTACGGGTATTTTTATGGACTGCAGACTATCGCAATAACTGAAAGCGCCAGATTCTATCGTTTGTAATCCGGCAGGCAACTCAATTGATTTGATTCGGTTGCATTCGGAAAATGCACTACTTCCAATGGATGTAACGGTTGATGGAATGATAAAAGTTGATGTGTTCTTATTACCTCTATAGGCAGACCTGGCAATGCTTGTTGTTCCTTCAGGAATATATATGGTTTTCAGATTGGGGCAATCTAAAAAGATTTCGCTTTTCCAAAAAGGTGTTGTAGCAGATACCAAGTTCTTGCAATTGTAAAAGGCACGATCTTTAATAATGGTCACACCTGAAGGTAAATCGATGCTTGTGAGACCCCAGCACGTTTGAAAGGCATATTGGCCAATGTAACGCAACTTTTTTGGAAAGTTGATGGATGTTAAACTTGCACATTCACAGAACGCCCAGTCCGGTATAGAATCGACGGATTCAGGAATATTAATTTTGGTCATCTGTGTGCAACCTTTAAATGCAGAATGGCCAATTGTTTTTATTGTATTCGGTAATACTACTTCTGTAACACCAATACCATACACGTTGTTATAAAACGCGTTTTTACTAATTGAGGTTACGGTATACTCTTTTCCGCTTATGATGATTGTTGAGGGAATGGTAACTGAGCCACTATAACAGTTGTAATTATTATTGTGAGTTACTTCAACGGTATTATCCGACGTGAAGTTGTAATAGATGCCCGATTGATAAAAATAAGCCGATGTGCTAACCGAAACGAGTAAGCATGTCAAAAGAAAGATGATTTTATTCATGTACTTTATTGAATATAGGGCTATTTATGGAATACTAAGGGATTTGATCATGTTCGCATGGTCTAACCTTTCGCAGACCATAATGAAAAAATAAACAAAAATACGTAAATGAACCGCTTTCTATAAATTAAAGATACAATAATCTGACTGGTGGGGAATAGAGTAGGTTTATCGGGTAAAAAAAAGGGGATTGTGGGTTGAAATTTGGATGAGCATCACATTGTCTCAAACAACTCCTTCAAATTCTTAAGGCAGTCTCTGGAAACGACCAGGTTGGTAAGGGTGTCGTGGGGGGGATTTAGGTGGCAAGTGCGGCCCTCGAGGTGGTGGAGAGCGTTGGGGTTGAGGATTTGTTGCGGGTTGATGCGGACGAATGTTGGCAAGGTTGCTAAGAGGTGGTCAGCCGTCGTTTCGCGGCGCAGTTTGATGGGAGTGCCATCCTTGGGGTATAAGTGCCAGTAGCGCAACAGTTTGTTGTACTCGAAATAAAGAATCTCATGGGGATATACAACCCGTGACCCCGTAGTAGTGGGTACCATGAACGGTTTGGTCATGGTCAGCTGCCTGTTGAGTTGGTCCAGTTGTCGGTTATACTCTTCGCTAGTGGGAGGATCCAGAAAAAAACGATTCACAATACATTCCAGTTCATCTTTTACAAAAGGCTTTAACAGGAAGTCGAAGGCTGATGACCGAAGGGCCTGAAGTATGTATTTCTCATAAGCGGTATAGATGATAACCCGCATAGGCCATGAAATGTGTTCCCGCATGCGTTGCAGAAAATCAAACCCGGTGGATCCTGGCATTTCGACATCCAGAAACAACAGGTCGGGTTTGAGGGTGCACAGTTGATTGGCGGCAATATCTACTGATGTGGAGTGACCACAAACGTTTAGACCGGAAAAGGGCTTCAATGCCTGACACAACACATCAATGCTGTTTTCCTGATCATCCAGGATGTAACAATCGTAGACCACTCTCATAATACAATTTTTTCTGGAATAAACAATTCAACGGTTGTGCCGGAAACGTCGCCCAATTCACGATCAGGTATGGAAAACGTCAGCTTGGCGGTGTTTTTTGTATTCAAATAGGCGATTGTTTCATGCAACACCTTCATGCCTGTGGAGGTACCAGCTGTTACTGCTGTCGAAGCCTGGAAACCCCGTCCGTTGTCGTGAATGAGAATTCTTACGCCATTACTTACTTTCCTCACGTGTATTGACAACCTTTTTTCACCAGTTAACGGTTTCAATCCATGTTTAATAGCATTTTCAACCGGTATCTGAATAAACAAGGGGGGAATCATGACTTTTTCAAGCTCAATGTCAGGGTCCAGGGAGCACTCAAAATGAAAGGCATCGCCCAGGTTGTACCGTTCCAGTTGAATGTACTTATGGACAAAATCCAGTTCCTGTTGAAGCGTAACCAACGATTCCTCAGCCATCTCCAGGCTTTTCCTCAACAAAACAATAAGAAGTTCCCTGCGATCATCGGAAACATGCGCCGTGGTTATCGAGTTTAGTACGTTAAAAATAAAGTGGGGTGAGATCCGGTTGCGAATGTTCTGCATGCGCAATTGAACCATGCGGCCCTGAAACTGCAAGGTTTCAAACCGACGTTTGTTTCGAAGCCAGAAAAGCGTCGTTATCGTAAGCAGTATGACAGCCAATCCAACCGTGAGATACAGGATTTGCCTGAACCTCATACTGTCAATCACCGTTTTCTGCTGGGTGATGAACAGATCCTTTTTGAACAAACTTGAGTCCAACTTATATTGCATGTCGTAGGTGTCAGCCCTCTTTTGGGTGTAATCAGCCCGAAGGGAATCGTTCAACGCCACGTTTTGCAACAGGCAATGGTAGGCGTTCCGGTAATCTCCAACCGAAACGCAGTAATCAATGTAGATTTTGTTTCGGATGGATATGAGGTTCTTGTCAATACCAGATGGGTTTTTAATCGAGTCAAGGAGTACTCTGGCTGAGGAAAAACGGTTTTGTTTCAAGGCAATCCCCGCACGGATGGCTGTGTTGTAATAGGATGCCGATGTGTGTTGAATGCTTCGAAAATAATCCTTGCCATTCTCTGCGTAATAATCGGCTGAATCCAGTTGGTCAAGCCGTAAGTATATGTCGGCCAGATTCAGACCGGTGAGTTGAATGTGAAATTCGTAATTGCCGGGCGTGACCAATGCTAACGCCTTTTGAAACCAAGGCAGGGCATCCTCGTGCCTGTCCCAGTAGTAATACAAATTTCCACGGTTGTTGCAATAAATGTATTGGTCGATCAGCGGTTGAGTGGAAAGAACGGATTCTCCTATCCGGTAGTGTCTTTCCGATTCCTGAAAGTCCCTCAGATCCATATAAGCTCGTCCAAGGCCACTGTGGATGGAAAACAGATTGTCCTTGCTGCGAATGGAGTCAGACAACATCAACGCTTCTTTGTACCATTTCACCCCATTGGCGTAATCTCCCATTCCAATGTTGACATCGGCCAGGTTGATGTACAAGAGAATGGTGGTTGGACGATCGTTGGTTGTTTGAAAGAATAGAAGCGCCTTTTGATAGTAATGTAACGCCGAATCCTGAAGGAACATGTTGTTGTAGTAGTTGGCCAACAGGTTCTGAGTTCTGGCTTCCAGGGAGCGAATGGCATGTTCTGGTGGTGCTGACGCGCAATAAGACAGAATGTGGTGCGTCAGGACGAGTGTGGAATCGAATTGCGTCAGTTTGAAACAGCTGTTTGCGTACAGGTACGTCAATTCGTAGTAGTCCAGGCTGTCCCTGCACGAAGGAAGCTTCCTGGCAACCAGATCCTTTACATATTCTGGATTAACAGTCAGAGAATCATTTAACTGCTTGACAAGTAGTGTTATATCACTGTTGTCATTGGGTGATTTCTCGGAGTTGTTACATGAAAAGCAAAAGAAGCAAAAAAGAAAAATAAGCAAACGAAAAAGAAACCACATAGATTGAAAATACAACAATTTGTAATAACTAAAAATGATGGATGCATGGTTTCCATCATTAGGAATGGTTTTTTTATTTGGCTACAAGATAACAAAAAAAAAGATGCAAATCATTTTGTAAACTAAATAACAAAAAAAATGAATGTTGTTTTTGTTGTGGAAATAATGTGCGGATCCCTGTATTTATGCCCTTTTTCATAAACTTTTCTAGTCGGTTTGGTGTTATTGGATAAAGAACTGAGATACTCACCCCAAAAAAGAAACACCATGAAAACAAAATCTATGATTTTAGCACCGGTATTCTTATTGTGTGCTTCCCTGTTTTTTCAGGTTGAATCGGTGTCGGCCCAGAATATTACAAAAAAAGGCCTGGTTGGCATTTGGCAATTGTGCGATGCGGAAGGAAACGTTTTGACATCGGGGCAGTTTTCGGAACACAAAGTCATAACCCCCACTCAATTCATGGTCGTGGCGGTGGATGAGGCCAAAGACAATATTGTGATCATCTATTCCGGATCCTACACCCTCAAGAGGGATTGGTATGAAGAGACCATCGAGAAGTGTACACCGGGGTTGGAAAAAGATCTGAAAAAGACGAACTCGTTCAAGATAGAAACCCTAAATTCGGACTTGATTCACATCATTGGTCAGAACAACAAGTTTGACCAGTATTGGGTGAGGGTACCGAGTTTGTCCGAATAACGGCCAGTTATAAAAAAGAAACGGGCACCTCAAAAGGGTGCCCGTTTCTTTTTATTTTTCGGGAATCCAAACCTTCATTTTTCCTACCCCGCGGTTGGACCACAGGTAATAGGGGATAAGGGTGATGGGCGTTGAGCCGGTTTTCCCCTTGAGCAATAGGATGTCGTTGTTGAGCAGTGTTGCTTTGACAGGTTTCAGTGATGTTTTTTTGTTCACATGAAGACTGTCCATGTCGGTGTTATCAGCTTGCTCGGCGCAATAGACAAGAGGGCCAAATTCAAATGCCACTTTCCCCTTGTTTTCACTGACGGCCTTTCCGGTAACTACCTCCTGAACCTTCATGGGCAATTCAACGTTCACTTCGTCTCCCTTTTTCCAGATGCGGGATATGGCGACATATCCATCTTTGATATCGGCCTTTACCCGTTTGCCGTTTACCTTAACCGCAAAATCGTCCGTGTTTTCTTCTGTATACGAATAAAGATCACCGGGAGCCACTTCATTGTTGGCCCATCCCGGAATGCGGACGTTCAGGGTGAAGGACGATTCAGTCGCCGGATCGATTGTGATGGTCGTAAGACCTTTCCAGGGATATTCGGTCTGTTGGCTGATGGCTACCGTATTCTTGTTAACGGTGCAGGATGCCTTGTTTGACATATACAGGTTCACGTACAGGTTGTCTTTGTTTGTGGCATAAATCAGGCCGGGAACAGAAGGAAGGAAGCGGATCAGGTTGGTTGGGCAGCAGGAGCAGTCAAACCAGGGAGAGCGCGTGCGGGCTCCTTGGTTAAAGGTGAATGATCCGTCGGACTCCAAGGGGTTGGGGTAAAAGAATTGCTTTCCATCCACGGAAATACCGGGAATCACTCCGTTGTACAAGGTGCGTTCGATGATGTCATAGTAATTGCCGTCGCCGGTCAGCAGAAACATGCGATGGTTCCAGTAAACACTTCCAATAGCGGCGCATGTTTCGTTGTAGGCCGACAGATTGGGCAGTTCGTAGTTGTGGCCAAACGATTCGCCGTCGTGCTTTGAACCGATTCCCCCTGTCAAGTACATTTTTTTGGAGACCATGTTGTTCCATAAATTGCTGACGGCTGTCCTGTAATCCTCATCATGGTACATCACGGCGACATCTGTCATGGCAGCGTACATGTAGACAGCCCTGACCGCATGACCGACACATTCGGCCTGGTCGATCACCGGCAAATGGTCTTGGTTGTAGGCCCCGTACAATTCGTGTGTCCGTTTGTCTCCACGCCAATCAAGGAAGTATTTGGCCAACTGCAGGTAAGCTTCATTTCGGGTGATTTGGTAGAGTTTGATCAATCCGGTTTCCACAATCTGGTGTCCCGGTGGAACCGTGAGTTTACCCGGTCCGAAATTGGCCACAAGCAGGTCTGCGTTTTTCACGGCGATGTCCAGCAGGTTCCGTTTACCGGTGGCCAAAAAATGGGCGGCGGCAGCCTCAAAGAGGTGACCGCTGTTGTACAACTCATGGCTGGAAACTTCGTTTTGCCACCGTCGGGTGGATGGGTTCACCCAACTGGCCGGTGGATTTTTTGGGTCGATTGTAAACCAGGTGGTGAGGTAACCGTCCTTTTCCTGGCCAATCCGGATGATGTTGATGATGGAATCCAAATAGGTATCCATGGCCCGGTTGGGTTTGCTGATCAGGGAGTAGGAGGCGCCTTCGATGATTTTGTACAGATCGGTGTCGTCAAACGGCATCTTTCCCCTTGTTTTCCCTTGTTTCACCCCGCCGGCAATAAGAAAGTTTTCCATACGCCCTTCCTGATCGCATTTTTCAAAGGCGTATCGGATAGTCGTGTCTTGTATGGTCTGGATTTTGGGCAACCAGAATTCGTCGTTCAGAACGACGTTTTTCACGTCAACGGCTGAGATGGGGTAATCGTAAGCGGCAAATGCCCCTTGGACAACGAACAACCCCAAGGCAATAATCAGGCTATTTCTTTTCATGGAACAGGTATGGTTTCTTGTATTTTTCACGCAAATATACACAAACCCCGACACGTTTGTAGTTAAAAGTTGTTTTTGAAACGGCAAAATCCAAGGTCTGGGAACACATAAAAGAATGCGTATATTTGTTGCATCCCCACATGAAGATAATTATGTCGGAAGGAACCAAGGCGTAGCCCGATGTCGTTGCGTTTTTCTATCGATGCCGTCGGCAAACTACTTATCACGTGTACAAGAAACCACTCTAAATCCAACAAATATGAAGTTTATCCGTAAAAAAGCAACATTCCTGGTTGTCATCCTGGCAATATCCTGCCAGCTGTCAACCCTATCGGCACAAGTGGCCAAGGGAGGAAAAAAAATCAGTACCGACCTGTTCGGCCTGTTTTTCGAAGACATCAACTATGCGGCCGATGGCGGCCTGTATGCCGAATTGGTTCAAAACCGATCGTTTGAGTACAACCCAACCGAAGGTGCAGGCTGGAACCCTTTTTCCTTTTGGGATTTCCAGTCACCTGGCTATTCGTACGGACGCATCAGCGTAGAGACCGGATCGCCGGTACATTCGAACAACCCTCATTACATCACATTGGATGCCCGATTTATCGGTAAAGAGCCTTCGCATAAGGGAGCATCCGGTGTAGGAATCAAAAATACCGGATTCAACGGGATGGTAGTAAAAGCGGGGGATAATTACCGTTTTTCCCTGTTTGCCAAAAACGATGCCGCCACTCCGGTGGATATCCTGTTGCAACTACAGGATCCCAAAGGGGCGGTGCTGGCAGAGAAAGCCCTGACCCTTTCCGATAAAAACTGGAAACAATACACGGCTACACTGGTGCCCAGCGCATCTGCCGACAAAGCCTCGCTGTTGGTACTTGTGACCAGCGTGGGAAAAGTGTCCCTGGATATGGTGTCCCTGTTTCCTGAAAAAACGTTTAAGAACCGAACCAACGGACTGAGGTCTGATCTGGCACAAGCACTGGCTGACATGAAGCCGCGTTTTATCCGCTTTCCGGGTGGCTGTTTGGTGCATGGTGACGGACTGCACAACATGTATCGCTGGAAAAACACCATCGGTCCGCTGGAGCAACGCGTGGAACAACGCAATATTTGGAATTATCACCAAACGGCCGGTTTGGGGTATTTCGAGTATTTCCAGTTTTGTGAGGACATTGGTGCCAAAGCTCTTCCGGTGGTCCCGGCCGGCGTTTCGTGTCAGAACTCTGGCGGTACCTACAAGACGGGGGGGACGGGTCAGCGCGCAATTCCCGGTGAAGAAATGGACGACTATGTACAGGAAGTGCTTGACCTTATCGAATGGGCCAACGGTCCGGTGACATCAACCTGGGGCGCCAAACGAGCTGCCGCCGGTCATCCGGAACCGTTCAACCTGGAGTATGTGGGCGTAGGCAACGAAGATAAGATTACGCCTGAGTTTGAAGAGCGGTTCACCCAGGTTTTCAACGCAGTAAAGAAACAGTATCCTGGCATCAAGGTGGTAGGTACTTCAGGTCCGTTTCACAGTGGTGAGGATTACGAAAAAGGCTGGAAGCTGGCCAATAAACTCCATGTTCCCATCATTGACGAGCACTACTATGTTGAGCCCGAATGGTTCATTGGTAACCAGAAACGTTACGACTCCTACGACAGGAAAGCCTCTAAGGTTTATCTGGGCGAGTATGCATCCTGGGGCAACAAGCTCAGGAATGCATTGGCTGAGGCTGCTTATTTGACTGGGTTGGAACGCAATGGAGATGTGGTTGTCATGGCTTCGTACGCGCCGATGCTGGCTAAGCGGAATTTCACGCAATGGACCACCGATATGATCTTCTTCGACAACACGTCTATTATGTTGACGCCCAATTTTCACGTGCAAAAGCTGTTCATGAACAATGCGGGCGATTATTACTACGGTGGGGTCATCGCCAAGAATGAAAAGGATACGACGTTGGCTGCTTCTTGTGTGTTGGATAGCCAAACGGGCGACATCATCGTCAAGTTGGTCAATGTCAGTGCGGCCGCCAAAACCATGAAGGTCAACCTCTCTCGCTTTGGCAAATTGAATGCCAAGGCTGTCAGAACCTTGTTGACCGGAGATGCGCAGGCTGAAAACACCCAGGCTAGCCCGGATAAGGTGGCTCCCGTTGTTTCCAGTTTCAATGCCAGTAACAAGTTTGATTATACGGCACCGCCCATGTCGCTGACGGTGATACGGTTTAAACGGAACAAATGACAAAAAGAAAGGCTGTCCAAACGGACAGCCTTCTTTTTGTATAGAATAGTTATGATCCTTAGAGGACGCCCTGGCCCATCATAGCCTTGGCAACCTTCATGAAACCGGCCACGTTGGCACCCTTCACGTAATTGACAAAACCGTTGCCTTCGTCACCATATTGAACGCAAGCAGCGTGGATGGAAGCCATGATGCCTTTGAGACGTTCGTCCACTTCTTCGCGTGTCCATGACAGACGCAAGGAGTTTTGAGACATTTCCAAACCGGAAGTAGCCACACCACCGGCGTTGGCAGCCTTACCCGGAGCGTACAAAATCTTAGCTGCGATAAATGCGTCAACAGCTTCAGGAGTAGAAGGCATGTTGGCACCTTCAGAAACAGCGATACAACCGTTGGCAATCAAAGTGCGAGCGTCGTCGCCGTTCAATTCGTTCTGAGTAGCACTAGGCAAAGCGATGGTGCACTTTTCGCCCCAGGGACGACCACCGGCAACATACTTGCAACCATACTTGTCAGCATATTCTTTGATACGTCCACGTTGAACGTTTTTCAAATCAAATACATAATCCAACTTTTCCTTGGTGATACCTTCGGGATCGTAGATATAACCGTGAGAGTCGGAGAGGGTAACCACTTTACCACCCAATTCCAATACTTTTTCAGCGGTATAGGTAGCTACGTTACCGGAACCGGAGATGGTGACAACCTGACCTTTCAGGTCGCTGATGCCTCTGCGTTTCAGCATGTTCATCAGGAAGTAGATGTTACCATAACCGGTAGCTTCCGGACGAATCAAGGAACCACCGAATTCCAGACCCTTACCGGTCATGGTTCCAGTGAATTCATTTTTCATTTGTTTGTACTTGCCAAACATATAACCCACTTCGCGGCCACCTACGCCGATGTCACCGGCGGGAACGTCGGTGTCAGGACCGATGTACTTGCTCAGTTCCTGCATGAAAGCCTGGCAGAAACGCATGATTTCAGCGTCAGACTTACCTTTGGGGTTGAAGTCGGAACCACCTTTGGCACCACCCATAGGAAGGGTTGTCAATGCATTCTTGAAGGTTTGTTCGAAAGCCAGGAATTTGAGGATACCGGGATAAACGGAAGAGTGGAAACGGATACCACCTTTGTAAGGACCGATAGCCATGTTGTGTTGGATACGGTAACCCATGTTCACTTGGTAGTTGCCTTTGTCATCCATCCAGGTTACACGGAACGAGAAGATACGATCGGGGATGCACAGGCGTTCGATCAGGTTGACTTTTTCGAACTCGGGGTGTTTGTTGTATTCTTCCTCGATGGACATCAATACTTCTTCAACGGCCTGATGGTACTCGGGTTCGTTGGGAAAACGGCGTTTGAGGTTCGCCAAAACGTCAGCAGTCTTCATAGTTGTGAATTATTTATACAATAAAAAAATGTTCTTTGGGTCAGAAAGCGGGGGCAAAGTTGTGCATTTTTTTTGTAATATGCAAGATGAATGTTCGAAAAGATTGCATTTTGGTTTCAAAAATCGATTTATTTATTATTTTCCGTCAAAAAATGTCCAATTGTATTTTAAAACGCTTGCTTTTTGATAAAATAGACTAATATTTTGACAAAATGTCACATTATCTGTGGTTTTAAGGCGTGTTTTATTCTTTTCTGTTGAAAAGCTTTATAATAAGATGCAAGTCAACACCAAAACCGTTCATTGTGGTTGGTGTCAGAACAACCAGCCAAGGTTGATTCTGTTATCAATCACCCCGTGTTCCACTGTTGGAAACTCATTGTAGCGAGTCGTCCGGAGATAATACCCGGACTCGATGCCAGCAAACAAATGCCTGTTGAAGAGGTATTCCAGGTTTAGCGTTCCCACACTCAAGCTGGCACAGCTTTCGTCCCCTTGAGCGCTGCGTCTGTTGTTACTCGGATCAATCCCCATCCAGGTATAGATGCGATAGTCCTCCGAGCGAAACCGCAAGGTGAGGCGTTCGTGAAACATCCATTCTAGGTGAAGTTTGGAACTGAAGCCGCTGCCCAGGTTGTAATCCCTGTTTCTTACGTAATAATGGTCGCTTTGGCTGCTTCCCAGAAGGATGCCGCTTACATAAGCCGCCGCGCAAAACACCGAATTCTTTCGATAGGTTTTTTTATACAGAAGGCCGGGGCCAATGGATGCAGCCTCAGACAGTTTGTACGGGTAAAGTGTGACATTGGAGGAGTCCGATTTGGAGTCAAAATAATTGAAATGCTGGAATAATCCCCATGAAAGTTGACGGGTGGCATTTTTCAATTCGATGGGGCGCGAATACAACATGCCCATACTGGTCACTCGCCCAATAAGCGGTTGGTTGGAAAACAAGTTGGCCGAGGCTTGTACCATGAAATAATCATACGGTTCGTAGTTGTTTTCATCGTACGGATTACCGTATGACAACCCTACCGTCAACACGTTCATGGATGATTTGTCGTTGTGCTCCTCGCCGTCGTCGTACAGATTTCGATAACCGGCCATTGCGTACCAATTTATCGGTCTTCCCGGTAATACATTGCCTTTTGTTTTTCCCCGTTTCCAGGCTTTTCCGCTGATAAGACGCCCAATACCCCTTACGGGTGAGATCAACGTAACGGCCGTTTCCCTGCCAAATCGTTCCCAGCCCGATGTGCGTTCATCGATGACCTTGTCGGATAAACGGAACGTCATTTCGCCAATGCCGGCACCGCCAATACTGGTGGCAATAAAATCGTTCATGGAAGGAAATTCTTTTTCCATAAACACTTCCCACATCAAGCTGCCGCCAAATGAGTATGGAAGCGATTGCCAGAAATCCATGCCGTACATACGCGCCGCATTGAAGTACAATCCGCCGTGATAGGGGTGCATGAACAGGTTGGTGTTGAACAGGTCGTTGTCCCACACAAAACCCTTACGCAGATTGGCCTTGACCGTAGCCGGGCTGATGTGTGCAAACTCAGCCTGGGTTACGAAACGGTCGAACATCCATACCCCCAGGTTGATGCCAACCACATAGTCGGCTGCATACCCCTGATGTTTGTATCGGCTGTACAACGAGTCTATTCTGAATCTGGAACGATTGAGTGTATCGTTGGAGAAGAGAATTAACTGAGCATAGCCATGAAGATAACATGCTGCACAGAATAACAGCGTGATAAAATACCGCATGAGAAAAACCTATTGAACCTTTTTTTACGGAGTGAAGGTACATAAAAAAAACAAACCGGCAATATAGTGTTCTCACTAAATTGCCGGTGTATTGATGACCGCACCAATGGCGGGTGTGCTGTGTATCAGCTGGCTTTGATCCGAATCAGAGATTCTGGCCGTGACAATGTTTGTACTTCTTGCCGCTGCCGCAGGGACAGGGATCGTTTCGGCCTATCTTCTGTTCCACCCGAACGGGTTGTACATGCTGGGGCTGCTGTTGAGGAGCCTGGGGAGACGAGGGTGCGCCTCCGCCGATTTCGTCCTTTTGGGTACGGTATTTACTGTAGTCCTCGCGCTTTTCAGGAGTGGCCTGGCGTACCGATTCGGGTTCACGGAAAGGTATTTGCCCGCGCAACAAGGTGGTGCAAATCTTCTTGTTAATGTTCACCACCATGTCCTTGAATAGGTTGTACGATTCAAGCTTGTAAATCAATAGCGGATCCTTCTGCTCATAGCTGGCATTTTGGACCGACGTTCTTAGGTCGTCCAGTTCCCTGAGGTTCTCTTTCCAGGCCTCGTCGATGGTGTACAGCAAGATGCTCTTTTCGAAACACCGTACCACTTCCTTTGACTGGGTTTCAGAGGCACGTTTCAGGTTGACCGAAATATTGTACGTCCGTTTTCCGTCAGTGATGGGGATCAGGATGTTTTCATAGATGGCTCCCTGACGTTCGAACACTTGTTGTACGACGGGATCGGCTGTGAGCGCCATCTTTTCCATGCGTCGTTTGTAGTTCTCCACAACGGCGTCGAACAGTATGTCAATGTTTTTTTCCGAACGGTTGGATGCGAAGGTCTCCTGATCCATAGGGATGTCCATGGAAAAGTAACTGCGGACATCCATCATCAAACCTTCATAGTCTTTTTCAGCCTCGGCCTGTTCAACCAGTTGGGTGATCAGGTCGTACATGGAGTTGAAAATGTCGATGCTGATGCGCTCACCCATCAGGGCGTGGCGGCGTTTGGTGTAGATCACCTCGCGCTGGTTGTTCATCACGTCGTCGTATTCGAGCAGGTGCTTGCGGATGCCGACGTTGTTTTCTTCCACTTTCTT
>CAYTIY010000022.1:0-26912 GCA_964438045.1 uncultured Bacteroidales bacterium
GCACTGCATCAAGACCTGCGATGTCGAACACAGCCCGTATTGTATCATTTCAGCCTTGTACAGCGCATTCAAGGGGAAAATGAATAGTGGCTATGCCTTCTGTGGCAGCAATGCCTTCAGGGCCACCAAAATCGAAAAGGTGAAAGATGTATTTGCTGAAATGAAAGCAGCTTACAAGGACTTGGAAGCCAGACGTACGATAAAAAAGCAGGGATTGATTATTGGTTGATTAAAAATAAAGTCGTACTTTTGTGCTGTCATTACGACACTGTTCCGTTGTGTAATGGTAGCACCACAGATTCTGGTTCTGTTTGTCTGGGTTCGAATCCTAGCGGGACAACACCAATCAAAGCATCCGAAGTTTTTCGGGTGCTTTTTTTATGTGCGCTTTCCCTTCGAACAGGAGTCATCACGGATCAACTGCAAATGTTGAGGATTTTCAGCCTTTCCGGAAACAGGAACTTGTTCTGTGAAAGCCAAAGGATGAACGAAAATAAAATGTTGTTCATTGGCAGTGTTATATATTGTTAATAATCAAAACTTCTACTATACATATAGTTGTTTTTATTTTTCCATAGTATATATTTGCAAAAACATTTATCATGAAAGAAATCACCAAGGCTCAAGAAGAAATTCTCAAAACACTTTGGGAAATTAAGGAAGGAGCCGTATCTGATATTTTAGACAGGTTACCCGAACCAAAGCCAGCGTATACGACCGTAGCTACCGTTGTTAAGGTGCTGGAAAAGAAAGAATATGTCGGACATAAGACGTTTGGTAAAACACACGTTTATTTCTCAAGAATCTCCAAACAAGATTACGCAAAAGCCGTTGTCCGAAATACCGTCAAGGGGTTGTTCAACGGCTCATTCAACCAGTTGATATCCTCCTTTTTCAACGAGAAAAATCTTACCATCAGTGAGCTTGAGGATCTGAGAAAGTTGATTGATCAAGAAATCAAGAAAAAAACAACGCCAAGTGATTGATTTCATCCGATATATGTTGATTTCATCGTTTTGTCTTAGTGCTGGTTATCTGGGATACCTGCTGTTTATTCGAGACAAAACACAACCGATTGCACAAAGGTATTACCTTATTGCAATCATACTGTTTGCCTTATTGCTGCCTTTATCGAATGTGCACATTGCAGTACCTGGATCCTTCGATCGTTACCTTTACCCCATTCGTCTTCCAGAATCAAAACAAGGTGTTGAAATGGAAATTCCTACACCAACCGGATTTTCAACACAAGTGGATGAATCCGTTCAACAACCGACAGCGCCTGATAATGTAGCCGAAAACGGTCAAAAAAGCGCAACAGAAAAAATGCGGTTAACTCCAATAATAGGCTTATACACTCTTATCCTCCTGCTTCTTTTAGCAAAAACACTACTCCACTTGCTTGTTCTTATTCGACTCTACTTACTATCAGATAAGAAACGAGTGGGAAACATCCGAATCATACGTCACAAAAGTATCCGACACGCTTTCTCCTTTTTCCATTGGATTTTCATGCCGGTTGTATCGGATGATAAGGAAAGTTCGAAACACATTCTCATACACGAAACCATTCACGCAAGACACTATCACTCACTCGACATCCTGCTGATGGAACTGCTATCGGCTGCAATGTGGTTTAATCCATTTGTCTGGATGATGAGGAAGTCGTTGCTGTTGGTGCATGAATTTATCGCAGACGAAGGAGTGCTCAATACCGGTGTTGACAGACATCGGTACCAAACACTCCTGGTTAATCAGGTCTCCGGAGGAAAGTTTCTCCCTCTTTCGTCCGGTTTTCATCATTCACTTACAAAAAAAAGACTCATTATGATGACAAAACTCAAACCCGATCGGAATTCAAAAGTACGAATTCTGACACTGATTCCAATGATTGTTGTTCTGTTTGTCGGTGTAACCGTATTGAAAGGACAGGTAACATCGTCGAAAACCACACAACAAACCACGTCCTCCGGGATGAAAGCAAACGTTCAAGCGTCAGAAAAAAAGCCAACGCGTGCAGAAAACAAAACCATTAATGAATCAATCAAAAAAGCGGCGTTGTATTCCGAGGCTGAATATGAACTTTTAAGAAAAGATCGAATTTTTATTGTATGCGAAGACAGGCAACTATCAAAAAAGGAGTACACATCCATAAAGCCTGAAGAAGTGGTGTCAAGAAGCCTGTCCAGGACAATAAACGACACGACACAAGGTGAGAAAGTACGAGATTTACTGAACAAACTCGAGTTACTGGACAAATACCAGAGAGGAAGTTTCAATGAGATATTGATCATCAAGTTAAACAAGAAACTTGAACCAAAATTTGCAAGCTGGTTTACCCCTAAGTGTTACGACTCGATTATTGTCAAGGAAGTTGGTTGTATAATGGTAAGGGATAAACGTATTGTATCCAGAGAAGACTATTTGTCCATACCGGCAGAAAATGTAAAAGCAATTACTTTTATTCCACCGGATGAAAGAAATCGGTTTTCAGAATATTTTAAACGGCATCAATACGAAAACAAATCACAAGAGTATTTGACCGATATGGATAAGAACGATCTAATACTGCTGATTACAGTAAAAGAGTAATACTATAACGCTATTTTTCGCCTGGACGTTTCGGTTGCCACGATATAAATACCTCTATCCAGCAACAACTGAGTGGTTCCATGTTGAATGACCCTATCATAGACCACCGTTCCATTGGTGGAATAAACCCTGACCTTGGCACTACCGCCGGTATTGTTCAAGATCAGGGTCATGTTTTCTGAAGAAATCGCTATTTTTTCATCAGAAACGCCCTCCAAAGTCAAGGCCATGTTTTTATTCAACTTATCAACCATTTCGGTAAAGTTCATGTGTGACATCCACAACCTGTTGGTTTGTGGAGTCACACAAAACTCAGCACAAGGATAGATCAAATAAAACTCATTATTCAAAACAACAGCAGTTGGTTTATAGAAATACGATCTACCCGTATTTTGGGTTGATAGTAACGGTGTATCCCAGAATTTGAACTGTACACCATCCAGACTATACCCCAGCAATATTTCATCAGCACACTCAGGCGTCACCACACAATACATGCGTTTTTCATGCTCGAACAAATCAAAGTGCCAGAAGTCAAATCGGCGCTTGTAGGTAGGCGTTACATCTTGAGAACGCTCAAACTGATTGTTCATCAGATCATTATCCTTAATACCCCAGATGGTCATACCTATAGGTCTTCTACTTGGGAAAAAACGATGATGGCATCCATACAGATTTAGTTGACCATTTACAGAGAAAACGATGGGACATAATTCACTATCCTCGGTATTGCTGTATTCCCTTGCAAATAATTTTTTTTCACTGAACGTGTTCCCGTCAGTCGTGAATTTACCATACGTCCCCAACGTTAGACTGTCACTCAAACAAGAGGGGGTAAAACATTCCCTCCAGAATATCCATAATGTATCACTGACAAAATAGAGAGAAGGATCCGAATTATGCCCGTAAGAAGGAGTGCTTTCAATAATGGCAACAGGATTCCAGCTTAAAGGAGGTTTTTCATTTTCATCAGTACTGTCATCTATGACTCCGTGATATAGAATCGGATTCTCAATTTTATAGTTAAAACCCCAATAAGGAGTTGCCACCATCCACCATTTATGGCCGGCAAAACCTTCAGGAATATACCGCACACAAGGATGAATCAAATCATTGTTGTAAATTTCAGGAAACGGGGTCGGTGCGTTTATTTTTTCACCCAGCAACATGATATCCTTAGCCAGTTGTGATTGGGCAACAGAAACGAAAAAGACCGATGCTGTTAAGATTAAAAAAGTGGCCCTACACGTTTGTATTACATTTCTACCATGTACCTGCCTCCGTTTCATACGACACGCTTTTTTATAGTATTCGATTCAACCCTATCTCATTATACCAAACGCTTTGATCGCTTCTTTGACGATTGTCTTAGAGCCCATCTTCCCCATTCGACCCAACCGGCCTTTCCGGAAAGTTCTTCCCGTAACTCCAGTGCCAACATGATTTCCTGCGTCAATTCCGGGTAATGTTCCACGAATTGAGACAACTTCCTGACTGAATAATTGAGCAAACCGGGTTTGCTGTCGGGGTGATTCAGCACAGCAAACAACCAATCGAGCAATTCTCCTTCCCTATATGAGCGAAGAGACACACACAAGATAGCTCCAAGGAGGTTTCTCTGTACCGATGTGTTTTGAGTGGAGAGGATGGTATCGATCAGGGATTCGTAATGAACTTCCAGCTTGTCGGTATAAGAGCGGGCAATATGCAACAAAAGATGGGAGGCATATTGGGGAAAAGGGTGCCGTTCGTCCGATGCGGCCAGTTCCACCAATCCTTTAACGGTAGCTTCCTCGGTTGCAAACGTATCAACCAAACCAAGAAACTCCGTCGACTTGCCAAATAATTGCAATTGCTCCTTTACATGTCGTGCTGCTGCAGACAGGATCATAGTAGAAGCATCCACTTTTGCACTGCGTCCCATAGTCAGGCTTTTATTCCATTCCTCGCAGTCTAACCTCGACAGGGGTTCCCTTCAGGGCATCAACCAAAGGATCCAATCCGGTATTTCCATAGTGATACGGGAATAAGACCTTGGGACGCACGAGTTTTGCTGCCTTTATTGCCTGCTCGACAGTCATGGTGTAAGGCTGGTTGATGGGCAAGAAAGCGACATCTACATCCTTGAGCTGTTCCATCTCGGGAATCAACTCCGAATCACCCGCAATGTAGATGACACATCCGTCTATATCCAATACGTAACCGTTTCCGTTTCCCTTGGCATGAAACTGCTGACGTTCAGGGGTGCTGTTGTATGCAGGCACGGCTTTCAACAGCATACCGTCTGTAAGCGCTTTTTGTTGTCCGTTTTCTAGAACAACTGCGTTTTCAAGCTTTGATGCACTGGAGGCATTGGCAAAGACCTTAGTTCCCTTGTCGGACACCTGGGCAATGGCTTTTGCATCCAGATGATCTCCGTGCTCGTGAGTCACCAAAACAATCGTCGCTTTTGGAAAGATCGAGTAATCGGCATACCGTCCAACCGGGTCTACCTGTATCACCTGCTTGTCGGTGGCAATTATCAGACTGCCATGCTTGATGCAAGTGACAAAAACCTTCTTTCCATGATCGGTAAGGAAGCTGTCAACAGGAAACGATTGGGCCGTTACGGTTCCAACAAAAGGAATGGCACCTGATACCAGAAACAAGAACATCAGACAAACAACAACCTTATTCATGGAGGTATGAGTATTAATTAATCCGAATGCGCATCCCAATCTTCAGCAGGCTGCCCTCTATACGGTTCAATTGCTGAAGCTGTGTGACCGTTTTGCCATACCGTTTGGCCAGCGAATACAATGTATCTCCTTTTTGTATGGTGACGTAGGAATCGGTTGGCTTTACCTCGACAACCGGCTTATCATCCACCTTTGCCTCTATGGATTCAGTTTTCATACCGGAAGCGATAAACAATTCCTTCACCCCAAACAGGACGTGCTTCTTCAATTCTCCGGTGGCAAAACTAAAATACTGTTCAGGATTTTGTGCCGAACCATTCTTTCTTACCTCAAAATGCAAATGATCGGTTGTGGCACGACCTGTACGCCCCCCCAAACCAACAGTCTGCCCTGCATATACCGTATCACCCTTCGATACCAAGCATTTGCTTAGGTGACCATAATAGGTCTCGTACCCATCGGGGTGTTTCAGCACAACCAGTTTGCCGTAACCGAAATAGGAAGACGCCATTTTCACCACGCCTTTCAAGGCTGCTCTGACCGTATCACCGCGTTTCAGCTTTACATCAACCCCGGTATGAGAGCGTCCTCCCCTCCTGCCGAAGGGGCTGATTACCTTTCCCAGTGTCGGACAAAAATGCATGGAGGCCGAGGTATCGGTCACCAATCTAATGGTATGTTCCGGTGATGAAAGAAATTCAAATTTGAAAGGTAGGTTTTCCGTCAGATCGGGTTCATTCAAAGAAAATGCGGAAAGACTTACTGTCAATACTACACTAACAAAAAAACATCGTACAACGGCAACCTTCCACCCATGGCGGGAAGCAAAATAGTGTTTTGTTTGGCCGTTTTTCATGGTACTCTAAGATAGCAATCAGGCCGTTCTTCCTCCCTGGAAAAACGCACGACGAACCAAAGGTAAAAAAAGTACTTGAAAAAAACTAACGCCGCAGGGCACTTTTCCAGGAACCGTAAATATTACCCAGATAAAAAGACAGAGCCATAGAGCCATAAAAAGCCGTGTAAGGCACACTTGCTTTTTGGACTGACCGATAGGCCAACCATGAAAAAGCAGTGACTATCACACAAGCGTACAAGCCGTCTTTCCACTCACCCGTATAGACCTTACCCATTCCGGGAATTACCCCAGAAGACACAGCAGCCAACCAGGGACTCTTTCCTGATTTTGGCTCCAGTTCCGAACAATTGACCAAAGGATCTACAGTACCTTGATCCTTTACTGGTCGGCAGCGCATCAACCGATCGATTCCATCCAAATAACCGACAACAAGGCCTTCTTGACGTAAAGCACTGACCATGTAATTGGAACAGGAGGGCTCAAAAACGCACACATCACCGTCTTGCGATGAGACAAACTGTTTGTAACCAGCCAAGGCGACGCCCAGCCCCTTGTCCAGCACGCCGTTACCCCCAATATACTCAAAGTAGTTTATAGAGGGTGTAGGTGAAACCTCAAGGGTGTTTATCAAATCGTCCGACACGTCGTACAATGCCAGAATGGCTTTCAGCTGTCGGTTTTGTCGTGCAGCACGTTTACTCACTGCCTGTTCCGCCGCATGTTGAATACCACCCAGGTAGTAACGGCCAAACATGGGAACCGTAAGATAGCACAGCCCCGGAGCGAGAACCGAAACACCAGTCAGACCGGCCAGCAAACCGAACGAGTTCAGTCCATCCAAAGGACGACCCGCATAGCATTGCCCCGCACCCGGAACAATCGCACTCATGGCAATTGCAACCACAGGCGAGGGATTGCTCCGCTCCGAACTACGTTCAAATAGGGAGTCCAACGCGTTCAGACCAACGGAATCCATCGGATGGAGAGCTGCTTGAAAATAGACACGAGCACTGTCGAATCGGCCAATCCCATAATTTGCCATAGCCGTATACAAAATCCTTGTCCGGTTGAACGCTGCCGATGTATCCGCAGGAAGCGCTCCCAGACTTAACAACGCACTTTCATGGTTTTGCTTCAGCAAGTACGTCTTTACAACATCGAGGCCGCCATCCTGACTCAACGACTGTGCGTTTGTCAAGACCGCGGCCACAAAGTATAGAAGAATAAACGAGCAAAATCTTACAACATGCATACCCATTGAATGGAACCAACCTTAGAATCGGCAGGTCAAACTTAGCATGGGTTCTGCAATTTGAAAGCGAGATGACCCCTTGCCCGACAAGGGTTGAATTGCCAAGGGTTGTGTTGTCACATCCAAATGGATACGCCGAAGCAGTGATGATTGTTTTACATACACAACCTCATAGGGATCCAGAAAACTACCGATAAAGTAGCCCAGACCTGCAGATATCCCGCTCCATAAGACAGCCGAGGCCATATATTGTGATATGGATGTTCCCCGTTCCTCAAGGGCCTGATCTCCTTGGATAATAAATAAAAGCGCAGACGTACCCATACAACCCAGACCACAACCTAATGCCCAAGCCTCAGCCTTACCTTCCTTTGCCTGAATGGTGGTGACAAAGCCCATATTGTACTCTTGCATGACGCCCCTGGTTGTGAGCGTCAGTTTTTCTCCATCTATTTGGGCATCCCGTCCTTTTACCTGGAGACCGTTTGACAGGTTTATTTTGACGGTTTTATATCCTTGTGCCTGCATAGCTCCCACTATCAAACAGAAAAGTGCGAGAATACATCCAATTTTTTTCATTGTGATCCGATTGTAATAATAAGGTTAGTGCTGCGCCTCCATTCTGGAGATTTCTTTTTTTAGTGCTTCAAGCGCTGCCTTTTTTTTGGCCAATGCCTTTTGTTTCTTTGTCAGTTTGGCATCAACTTCCTTTTTCTTTGCAATTTCCTTGGCTTGTTCAATCTTTTCTTTGATTTCTTCCAACCTCTCGAATATTTTGACCAATTGCTTTTCTGTCAATTTATTCCCCTCCTTTTTGATGGATTTGAACAAATCGTCCACAGCATCAAGCACACCATTCGACTTTTTGGCGGCGATAATCGCCACGCCTCCTGCCTGTTTTTTCAATCTGCTTTTTACTTGAGCGAGGGTGCGTTTTTTATCTGCTTCGCTCAAAGCGTTGAAAGCCGCAATTTTTTCTTTGCTTTTTCCAGCCAGATAGACGCGTTCAGCTTCAATAAATTCTGAATAACTGATGGGTTTCTTTCCCCTTTTTCCTTTTGTTTCCATATTACTCCTTCAATTAAATGATGGTTTTGCGAAAACAAATATACCGGAAGAATAAATATAAACAAATAAATATCACATTTTATTACGTCAATTTATTCATTATTTATTCTTCGCTGAATGCAAGGATTGTTTGATAGACGCGTTCACGGATTTCTTGCGCCGTTGGATTGAGTTCTTCGGTAGAAAATGTCCCCTTTTCGGGATCGATGCGCTCGTAAACCATCTCGTACAGGGCAAAAATGATATCCAGACTCAGTTTGTAGGTTGAACCAAGCAACGGTCTAACCTCACGAATCATGTCGGCTGTTTTTTTTCTGTATTCACCGGCCAGCGAATAATAGGTAGCTATCAGTTCTCTGAAACCATCACTGACAGGAGCTCCATGAGCCATTTCCCGGAGATCGTTGCGTGTCACTCCCAATCCGGTGAGTAGATCATCGGCAAAATAAGGTAGGTGATTGAGGGTGTCTTTTTGGTAGTCGCGTACAATGTGAACCAGATAACTAAATACAGCACAAGGTGTTGCGGCAAGCTCAACATCAAAAACAGGAGGCCGATATGCACCCTCATGTTCAGTCAGGCCACACAAATGCACAAAGATGGATGCCGGAGCCACCGAAGCCCCTTTTGCATAATCCAGAAAAACATCCAATGAGGGAAAACCATCGTTCAGAATATCATAAATCATGGATCTGGCAAAGGTTTGCATGGGCCGAACAGGAATGCAAAAGCGCCTGAATGTATCGACAATTTCTTTGTTCTCACCCCCTGGGGCAGTTCCATCAACGATGGAGCCAATCCAATCATTTACCTTCGCAATCAATACCTCTTTCTGATGCTCTTCAATAACAGCATGTTCCGTTTTGTAATTATCCACCATATCATCGACTGCCCGCATCAGTTTGTAACAAACCTTGGCTGCCTGAAACCGATCTTCATCCCAAAAGTTAGCCGCAATTAAGATGTTGGGATGATCCTTGATGGACTCAAAGTCGATGGTATCGAAAAGGGCCAGAGCTGTTTCTTTCGTTCTCATAGGGTTCAGTCTAAAATAGATTGTTCAATGATGACCGGCCGCATCGGTGAAAATCCGTTCGCTAGTCAGTTGAGCGGAAAGCAGGACCAGCGGTACCCCATTGCCGGGATGGGTGCTTCCACCCACAAAATACAGATTCTTGAATCTTCGGTGACGGTTGTGCGGTCTGAAATAGCCCATCTGAAGTATGCTATGACTGATGCTGCCAAACACAGCCCCCCTTGCGACATGAAATGTTTCGTTCCAGGTAACCGGGTTTCCTGTCAATTCAAACTTGATGTGTTCTTCCAGATCTTCCAATCCCTCTTGTTTAAGCCGCTGAAGGACAAAGGTGCGGGATTGTCGTGTGATACGCTCCCAGTCTTGTTGCTTGTGCGAATCGAGGTGACCAACCGGAACCAACACCGTCATGGAGTCTTGTCCTTCGGGAGCTGCGGTTGGATCCATGCCCACAGGAGCATGAACATAAAAACTGGGAGTGGCCGATACCGTTTTGTCCGTGAAAATGTTTTTGAAATTTTTATGGTAAGGCTCCGTTAGGAATACACTGTGATGCTTCAGTTGAGGATATCGTTTGTCCAACGCCCAATGAAAGACCAGCGCTGAACAGGAATAATTCATATGCCTGTATTGAAAGGCTTTTATTTTGTCGGTCAACAAGGAGTCGTACACATAGGGCAGGTCAGCATTTGCAACAACGATATCGGCCGAGTGCCGACTGCCGTCCTCAAGCTGGACACCTTCCACCCTATTTTTCTCCGCTATCAGGATGCGTTTGACTGGCGCGTTGCAGACCACCCTCACACCCAACTCCTCACACACGGTCAATAAGGCACTTGGCACAGCCGACATTCCGCCCTTCAACGCCAACGACCCTTCGGACAATTCAGCCCCAGGCAACATGGCGAACAAGGCCGGTGCCGTGAAAGGATTTTGTCCGACGTAAATATTCTGAAAGGTAAACGTCTTCTGAAGGTGCGGGTGCTTAACAAAACGTCGGATATATACCATGTGTCGCACATGGGTCTTGATGGTGAAAATGAGCTTGATGTTTCGAAAATTGACAAATTCGAATACATGGCTAAAGTTCCTTCCCAACAATTGCTGCATGGACAAACGAAACAAGCGGTATCCGCTTTCCACGTAGTCGGCAAGCCGTTTATAGCTTCCGGGCTCCAGGCGTTCAGCTTGAGCCTGCAATGCCCCCTTGTTGGTTGTGAAATCAAAGATCTCTCCATCATCAAAATACATCCGGTAAATGGTTTCCATGGGCGTCGAGGAAATGCATTCGTCAATATTCAGTCCCATGGAAGCAAAGGTCGAGCGGTAGATGGACGGCATCAGATAAATTGTGGCCCCCAGATCAAACCGGTGTCCATCACGAGCCAATTGGGCGCATCTTCCTCCCGGAAAGGCATTCTTTTCGTAAACGGTGACGCTGACTCCTTTTCTGGCCAAATGAATGGCAGTGGCCAGGCCTCCTACTCCGGCACCGACAATGATGGCTGATTTTATTTTACGCATACGTTTCTGATATACGGCCGTAAAAATACAATTTTTTCCTATTGGTGTGTTTTATTTCAGAATTTCCAGTAAAACCATAACTTTGCGGGAAACACGAGTCGTCCTCGTCCAAAACGCCATTTCCATGCTCAACTACATTACCTGGACGTTCAAACCCGAACTTTTCTTCCTGGGAGGCTGGGAAGTCCGCTGGTACGGATTGTTCTTTGCCATTGCTTTTTACGTCGGACTTCTTATGATGACCAAGATGTTCACCTATGAGAAAGTCAAACCCGGCTGGGTGGACAGCCTGTTTATCTACATCATCCTGGCCGTCATCATTGGTGCCAGACTGGGGCATGTGTTTTTTTACGCATGGGATGTTTACAAGGAGAACCCGTTGGACATCTTCAAAGTGTGGGAAGGCGGACTGGCCAGTCACGGAGGCGCCATTGGCATCATCATTGCAGTGGCGCTGTTTTCCCGTTATGTCACCCAACGAAACATGTTGTGGACACTGGACAGACTGGTGGTCCCCGTAGCATTCGCAGCCATACTGATCCGATTGGGCAACCTTACCAACCATGAGATATATGGACATGCCACCAACCTGCCATGGGGCTTCCGTTTTGTGGACAATGTCCGTGCCTGGCAACTCGGAGCCGACCCCATCTTCACGCAGCCTTCCCACCCAACCCAGTTGTACGAGGCCACCTGCTATTTGATCACATTCCTGACTGTTTATTTTCTCTATTGGAAGCAGGCAACAGCCAGGCATCGTGAAGGATTACTGCTCGGTGTGTTCCTGATTGGGGTGTTCCTCAGCCGCTTTCTGATCGAATTCATCAAGGAAGATCAGGAAGACTTTGAAGCCACTATGGCGTTGAATATGGGCCAATGGCTCAGTATTCCGTTTGTCATTGGAGGAATTGTCCTGTTGTGGCGTTCATTAAAGCGTCCACCCAGATATTACGAGGCATACGAAGCAGAAAACACGACGTCCCCCGGGATGAAAGGCAAAAAGAATCCCAAAGACAAGTGATCCGTCACGGAACATGGAGCGTTCTACCAGACCAGTTCCCCTTTTCCCTGTCGAACCACAGTAATTTCTTCCTGTGTACAATCCACAATGGTTGAATGGAGTGAGCCTCCAACGCCGCCATCAATGATCAAGTCGACATTGTTCCCATAGCGTTCCTCAATCAATTCAGGATCGGTGGTGTATTCATCAATGAATTCCTGATCATGCAGGGACATACTCATCAACGGATTACCCAGTTCTTTGACAATGGCTCTTGCAATGCCGTTGTCGGGTATGCGTATGCCAACCGTGCTTTTTTGCTTGAACAAACGAGGCAGGCGGGTACTACCGTTCAATATGAACGTGAAAGGACCCGGCAAATTTTTACGAAGCAGCTTGTAAACCGGTGTCTCCACCTTGGCGTATTCGCTCACCTGACTCAGATCCTCACAGATAAAAGACAGGTTAGCCTTTCGGGGATCTTCGTTCTTCAGTTTGCAAATCTTCTCCACGGCACGCGCGTGAAAAATATCGCATCCGATGGCGTAAACGGTATCCGTCGGATAGATGATGAGCCCACCCTCTCTCAAAGCGTTGGCAATCTTTTGCACCACCTTGGCATTCGGATTATCGGCGTATAACTTGATCAGCATCCTCTAGCTTGAATTGAAAACGTGCCCCCAAAGTTATAGAAAGCTTTTGATAAAAAAAAAGGGGGTGGTTGGCATCCACCCCCTTCACAGGTCAACATCTACATGCGGGAAGCAACGCTTACCCGTATATTATATCGCCATTTTCATCCTTGAACTCGTCGAAGCTCTTGTTATACTGGTTCATGGCTCGCAAACTCATACCCATGCTCGAGAAACCGCCGTCATTGAACAGGTTTTGCATGGTCACCTTGCGGGTAAGATCAGAAAACATGACCATACAGTAATCAGCGCATTCTTCAGCCGAGGCGTTGCCCAGCGGAGACATCTTGTTGGAAAAGTCCAACAGTCCGTCAAAGCCTTTCACACCGCTACCGGCTGTTGTCATTGTAGGCGACTGGGATATGGTATTGATGCGGACACCTTTTTCGCGTCCGTAAATGTAACCGAAGCTTCTGGCTATGGATTCGAGCAGTGATTTGGCATCTGCCATGTCGTTGTAACCATAGAATGTACGCTGAGCAGCCACGTAGCTCAATGCAAGGATGGACCCACCCTGTGCTATCGCATCCATTTTCTTGGCCACCTGGATCATTTTATGGAAAGAGATGGCGGAAATATCCAACGTAGTTGACAGTAGGTTGTAATCCAGATCATCGTAGGTGCGGCGTTTGCGCACATTGGGGGACATACCGATGGAGTGTAGCACAAAATCGATTTTTCCACCCAGTGCTTCCTGCGACTGGATGAAGACCTGCTCCAAATCTTCCACACTGGTGGCATCAGCAGGAATCAACCTTGCATTCAACCGTTCGCTCAGTTCAGTGACAGTACCCATGCGGCAAGCCACTGGGGTATTGGTCAATGTGATGATTGCGCCTTCTTCCACGGCACGTTCAGCCACTTTCCAGGCGATTGACATATCGTTCAGCGCACCGAATACGATGCCCCGTTTTCCTTTCAATAAACCGTTTGACATAATTGTTTGTTTGAAATTTTCGGGTACAAAATTACACAATTTTATTAAAAGTGTGCAATCTTTTTCTCAAAAATGCACACGTTGTACCAAAACAACCTCCGCCACACGGCGGTAAGACAGAGACAATAAGCTGGTATGCTGAAGGATGCTTTCCCTTAAACAACGGCTATTTTTTCTTGGAATCGTTGTTGACAGCCTATTATTCCTGATAGTAAACCCGCTTGACGCGGTTGGATACGGAGGTCAACACCTCATAGGGTATGGTCCCCAGCTTGGCCGCCACCTCGGCAATCGGCAACCGTTCACCAAACACGATCACTTCGTCGCCTTCTTGAGCCTCAACATCGGTCACATCGACCATGCAAGCATCCATGCACACGTTGCCGATAATGGGCGCCCGTTGACCGTTGATCACAACTTCTCCAGCCTTATTTCCCAGGTGACGATCCAAACCGTCGGCATAACCGATGGGCAAAGTGGCAATGCGCGAACAACGGGTCAGCATCCCCTTTCGGCTGTATCCGACACTTTGGCCTGCTTCCAGAGAGCGAATCTGGAGAATGGTCGTTTTGAGGGTGCTCACGTTCTTGACTCGATCGGGGTGAATGACGGAAATGCCGTACAAGCCAATGCCAAGGCGTACCATATCGTATTGATGGGCCGGAAACCGTTCAATACCGGCCGAATTGAGGATGTGACGCAAGATGTGGTGGTCGAATGCACCGATCACCGCCAGCGACATGCGCTCAAACTGTTCAAGTTGTCCTTTGGTGTAGGGATCAAACTGTGTTTCGTCACTACCGGCCAGATGAGAGAAAACCGAACGGATGCGCAGCGATTCCTGTCCCTTGAGCCGCTCGATGAGTATTGGCAATTCCTGTTCCTCAAAACCCAGCCGATGCATGCCTGTATCCAGTTTCACATGAATGGGGTAATTGCTCACTCCTTCCCGTTCAGCCTCCCGAATAAATGCCTCCAGCAACTTGAAACTGTAAATCTCCGGTTCAAGGCGATGTTCAAGAATGGTGGAAAAGCTACCAAATTCGGGATTCATGACCAGTATGGGCAGGGTTATCCCACCATGCCGCAATTCGACGCCTTCGTCGGCCACAGCCACAGCCAACGCATCACAGGCGTGTGTCTGCAAGGTCTTTGCCACTTCGAGCGAACCACTGCCATAACCGGCGGCCTTAACCATGGCAATAACCTGGGTGGTCGGTTTAAGGTACGACTTGAAGTAATTCATGTTGTGGACTAAGGCATCCAGATTCACCTCCAATACCGTTTCATGCACCTTGAGCGAAAGCCGTTCACTAATTTCCTCAAACCCAAAAGAACGGGACCCTTTGATCAGTATTGATTCGTTCTTAATCTCATCGAGCAAACCCGACTGCAACAGACGGTCCGTTTTCAGGTAAAAATAGGCAGGCAAGTCGAACAGGTCGGCATAAGCAGACAATTCATGTCCGATGGCGATCAGACGATCCACTTGTTTGCGTTTGAGCAAGTTGGCAACATTTTTGTACAAGACCATCGGTTCTTGTCCACTTTGCAGGATATCCGACAGGATCAGGGTTCGCTTCAACTTGCTTCCGGTTGCACGCCTGGCTTGGAAGTCAAGCGCCAGTTCCAGGGCGTTGATATCGGCGTTGTAACTGTCGTTGATGATCACGCAGCCGCGCTTACCTTCTTTCACCTCCAAACGCATCGCTACCGGCTCAAGGCGCAACATGCGTGAGGCAATCGTTTCGGGCGCCACACTCCTCAACAGGAGCACGGCCAGGCAATGCATGGCATTTTCCACCGAAGCATCATCGGCAAAAGGTAATTCCAACGAGGAGGTTACTCCCTTCCAGGTGTACTGCACAGTTGTGCAAAACCCTTCCTTTTCCGTCATCTGGACAAACAGGGGAGCTGTTGGATCGTTCTTCGACCAACCAAACAGCTTTTCAGCCGCATAATTGAATTCAAGGGCAGCCTTCGACAACGGCTGATCTTGACAAAAAACGATTTGATCACACGCACGAAACAGGGTTACCTTCTCCGCCGCCTTTTCCTCAAGCGAACGGAAGTTTTCCTGATGTGCCGCTCCGATATTGGTCAAAATGCCCATGGTGGGCCGAATCAGGGATTCCAACACCGGCATCTCTCCCGGTTGGGAAATACCAGCCTCAAAAATACCCAACCCGGTGTTCTCATCGAGCTGCCACAACGAAAGTGGCACTCCGATTTGCGAGTTGTAGCTTCTGGGCGACCGTTCAATAGAGACGTCTTCACGTAGAAGCTGCCAAAGCCATTCTTTAACAATGGTTTTTCCGTTACTTCCTGTAATGGCTAAAATGGGGCAACTCACGCTTGATCGCCTGTGTGCAGCCAGATGCTGCAATGCCGCCAACGTGTCGGGTACATAAAGCAGATTGGCGTCAGGAAAAGCGTCGGGTTGAAGTGATGTGTCGGAGACGACGAAATGACGAACGCCCCGCTTATAGAGATCGCCCACATAGCGGTGTCCATCGTTGCGTGGTGTCTTCAGGGCAAAAAACACACATTCTTCCGGAAAGAACAAGGAACGACTGTCGGTCAACAGCCAACTGATTTTTCCGTTATTCACACATTTGCCTTCGGCCTGAAGAATTCTGGCCAATTCATAGATTGTATAGTTCATAATACTGTCGTTACGCCGGGGGCTCAGCGTCCACGGATGATGAGTTCAAAAAAAGCCTTTTCTTCTCCCAGGTCGAGTGCGGGCTCGCTCAGGGCCAATCCTTCGATGGCGGCCAGGTTCTTTTGGGCAAACCGGCGATACGCCGGATCATCGGGACGAAAAGGTCTGTGTTCCATAGCCTTCCGGATTTGTTGTACCTGTTTGGCCATTTCCTTTGTCTGCTTATTGAAGAACGAGTCGGTGAAATGATCCCAGATATAGGAAACAGCCACTGAAGAAGGGTGCAGCATATCTTCCGCATAGAAGCGGTAGTCCCTCAAATCGTCCATCATCAACTCATAAGACGGGTAGTAATGCACAGTTGGATACCGCTCAGCCAACGCCTCGGTAGCAAGCAGTAAAATCGCTTTACTCAGGTTGTTGGCGTGGAATCCATCCTTTTGGTGTCTTACAGGACTTACTGTCATAATTACATGAAGAGATGGATTATCCACAAACAAACGATCGAACAGGGAAGAGAATTCGTGCACGCACTGTTCAACGGTCATCCGATGCCGTTGAAAGTGTGCGGCAGGAAATTTGTGACAATTGGCAACCACACCATCCGTCTTTTCGTTGGTATACACCCAAGATGTACCCAGCGTTAGAATCAAACGGGTAGATTCCTTCAGTCCCTTTACGGCCTGTCGATGGGCTGCGTTCATGTGTTCCAACGCCTCAGCAGGATCGCTGTTGGAAAATGAACCGTGGTGGCTGAAGCTGTGGTACAACCCGTCGTATTCCACCAAATCGGTGAGCCGGAAAGGCAACGGGTCCATCATCCTTCTGATAGCCTGCACGATAGAAGATGGGTTGTATAAAACACCAAAAGGATTTTGGATCACCCTGAACCCGCTTTCACGCAACCGCTGACCCATTGATTCGGCAAAGCAGGATCCCATCACCAACAACCTGTCGGAAAAAGAAAGGTTGAAGGGTACCGGAGCCTGAGGTATTTTGGTTCTGAATTCCATGACGGACAAAAATATAAAATATTATCGTTGGGCAGGCGAAAAAAACGTACTTTTGCATGCCAGAACAATGGATATGACAAACGAGACCCTACTTGACCACATCCAATACCCCAGCGATCTGAAGAAGCTGGATGTCAAGGATTTGAAACAGGTTTGTGACGAAATTCGTCAATTAATCATCGACGAGCTGGCCAATCATCCCGGGCATCTGGGAGCCAGCCTGGGCGCCATTGAGTTGACCGTGGCCCTTCATTACGTGTTAGACACACCAAATGACTTGCTCATGTGGGACGTCGGCCACCAGGCATACGCACACAAGATCCTCACTGGGCGAAAGGCACAATTCCACACCAATCGGCAGTTTAAGGGCCTGAGCGGCTTTCCCAACCCGGCCGAAAGCCCCTATGACACCTTTGTTTCCGGTCACGCATCAAATTCCATTTCTGCTTCCTTGGGTATGTCCATAGCCAGCAACCTGCAACACAGCAACCGCCTGGTAGCAGCTATTATTGGAGACGGATCCATGTCTGGTGGTTTGGCTTTCGAAGGGCTGAACAACGCATCTGCCCATCCAAACAACCTGCTTATTGTTCTCAATGACAACCACATGTCCATAGATAGGAATGTGGGCGGCCTGAGTGAATACCTGGTCAACATGACCACCTCCAAGCATTACAATGCGTTTCGCTGGAAGACCTACCGTTTGCTCAAACGCCTGGGTATTATAGACGAGAACCGCAAAACACGCCTATTGCGCTTCGGCAACAGCCTGAAGGCCTTGCTAACCAACCAACAACACAATATTTTTGAGGGATTGAACATCCGCTATTTCGGCCCGGTTGACGGGAATGATGTGGAAAACCTGGTCAAGGTACTCAACGACATCAAGGACATGACAGGTCCGAAGTTGCTGCACATCTGTACGATTAAAGGTAAAGGATTTGCTCCTGCCGAACAGGATGCCACCCAGTGGCACGCTCCAGGGCGTTACAACAAAAAGACAGGCGAACGCATTTCTTCTTCAAACGGCAAGGATGAACCATTGAAGTTCCAGGATGTATTTGGACACACGCTGGTGGAATTGGCTGAGAAAAACGACAACATAGTAGGTATCACACCGGCCATGCCTACCGGTTGCAGCATGAACCTGATGATGGAGCGTTTCCCCGAACGGGCCTTCGACGTTGGCATTGCCGAAGGACATGCAGTCACGTTTTCCGGTGGATTGGCCTCGCAAGGATTTATTCCGTATTGCAATATTTATTCGTCTTTCGCACAACGTTCTTACGACAATGTGATTCACGACTTGGCAATCCAACAGTTACACGTGGTGCTTTGCCTTGACAGAGCGGGACTGGTGGGTGAAGATGGCCCCACACACCACGGTGTGTTCGATTTGGCCAGCTTCCGTTGTGTTCCCAACGTAATTATCAGCTCTCCCATTGATGAACACGAACTACGCAACCTGATGTATACCGCCCAGCTGCGTCCCATTGGCCCCTTTGTGATTCGTTACCCGCGTGGCTCGGGATACCTCACCAACTGGCGCAACCCCATGGTTGAGATTCCTATTGGCAAAGGTGAATGTCTGAAACAGGGCAACGAACTGGCTTTGCTTACCATTGGTCCCATTGGAAAAACAGCACTCGAGCTGGCTGAAGAGTTGGAGGCCAAAGGTTTTTCCATTGCCATGTACAACATGCGGTTTGTAAAGCCGCTCGACGAGGAACTTTTACACGAAATCGGTGCTCGATTCGCCCATGTAATAACCATAGAAAACGGCACCATCGTAGGTGGCTTCGGTTCAGCCGTTCTGGAATTCTTCAGCGAACACGGCTACACCACCACCGTGCGCCGCCTGGGCATCCCCGACCATTTCATCGAACACGGCTCACTGGCCGATCTTCACCGCCTGTGCGGCTTCGACGCCGAAGGCATTGAAAAGGCCATCCAGGATATCCTCAGTAGGTAAACAAACAAGAGAATTCATGCATGGCGAGTGTGTTTCAACTCATAGAGTTTGGCATACTTCAGGAAGCTGTAATACGAACCCATCGTGGCCCAAACAAAGCCGGCATAACCATCAAGCACGGCCAGTTTCACAAAGTAAATGGTCAGGAAACGCAAAAAGCATTTAAAAACAACTTTTTGCCTGGAACAGTGCTTTGTTTGAGCTTTTTCGTTGGCAAAAAGACTGGTGTAGCTGTTAATCTTCTCCAAATGGTGAGCCAAATCCCGGTAAGGCTGGTGAACCATCTTATTCGTCAACGTTCCACATGGACTGTCAGTCAAGAACTTCTCATGCACCTTGGCATCCGAGAATCTACCTGCTTGTTTATTAAAAAGTCGAAGATGTTTTTCGGAATGCATGCCGCAAAACCGAAGCATCTTGCCCTGATAAAACGTACTCCGTCGTATGTTGTATGCCATAAAGGTAGGCGTACTCAACTTTAGTTGTTGGATTTCATCAGCCAGTTCCGGGCTCAGCTGCTCATCGGCATCAAGAGACAATACCCAGTCATTGGTCGATTGTTCAATGGCAAATTGCTTTTGAAGTCCAAAATTCACAAAGGGGTGCTCAATAAAAGTCACTTGCCCAAAATCAGTGCAAATCTCTTTTGTTTTGTCGGTAGAAAACGAGTCCACAACCACAATCTCATCTGCAACGCCTTTTATGGAATGAAGACATTTCTTAATGTTTAAGGCTTCGTTGTAGGTGATTATAACAACAGAAAGTTTGTTCATAAGTTCAGTGTGAATAATGGCTCCAGGATTTAGACAACCAAATATACGACATATTTCTGTCGCACCTGCCTGGACAAGAGTTGTCATTTATTTTTTCAGCGTCATCCCTGTATTGTTGTTTAATTATTTATAACTTTAGTGCGGTTTTTTCCATGCACAGGAAACAGTAAGAAAGCATGGCGATACCAAAAGTCATTACTAGTAGTATCAATTATCCACTTTTATTATGAAAAAAATTAAGAATCTTGTCTGTTTTTGTATGATTGCTTTATTCTTCACCGCATGCGGACTCACCATGCCCATTGCCGCAACATCCAATCCACTTGGCAGCAAAGTCGGGACCTCGACAGCAACTGGAATCTTGTGTTTTCCTCCTCTGGCCGATGGAAAGGGCAGTATAGAAAAAGCCGCAAGGGAAGCAGGAATTACAAAAATCAGCACAGTCGATTATTCCTATAAATGGATGATTTTCATTTCTACCTGGACAACAACAGTAACAGGAGAATAATTAAGCAAAAACACCAGACTCCTGCCATTCTATTTGTGTTTGGCAGGAGCCTTTTTTTATACCTCCACCATGAAAACACGTAAGGCATTGCTGTTCTTCATAATTGGTCTGATTGCACTTTCCTGTGAAAGAAATACAAAGAACCAGGAGAAGGAGCCAGTCATTAAAACGGCCGATCTGGATTCCATTCATTCAATAGCCGGGGTGTTCGATATCGAAGAAATCAGCATCCTGCCTTCACCCGACACAAAGTGCCACCTCTCACTTGCTGAAAATGAAAAAATCATTGATTATGACGTTTCACCTGCCGGGAGAATTGTCGCCCTTGTTGTTGAAACAAAAACCGACAGTCAGGTTCAATTCTGGAAGATAGGTCAACAACAAATAACCGAATCGCTTCCCTTGCCGGATGGTTTTGTTTGCAAGGCCATTACCTGGCATCCGTTAGCCAACGCCCTATTTGTAATGGGTGCAATAGAAACAGAGTATAGAATCCTGCGCATACAAAAAGTCAATCAAGCATGGTCAACTACCTGCCTGTTCAAATCACAAAAACAACTTCGCAGGCTCGTATCGTGTCCAAGACCATTCATTACCGGATACGATTCAGAAACACAAAAAAGCCACTATGCCTACCGCATTTTCTTTGGAATGGAAAATGGCGACAACTCCTATCGAATCGTATCGATTACTGAATCGGGAAGCCGCTTCTATCAGGTAATTGGTCCATCCAAAACCATGACTTCCTACGAAGAGATGGATGCAGACATCCCCCCCAGTGAAATTGTTTCCGGGTGGGCATTGCCGATCGCTTTTCATCCAGCCGGACACAAATTAATCTGGGAAGATAAAAACAATTCATTTCAGGTTGCCACCTATGATTTAAAAGCATGGGGTGATTCAAAACCAATTGATACACGCATAAAAAAAGGCGGTACGATAACCCCAACACCGAATGGAATCGGTTTACTACACTGGCAGAAAAAATACGCCGGAATAGACGTTTATACCATTCCCGAAAAAAAATCGGTACGGCAACTGACCGACTATTCATTCCTATCCACCCCTTCCTCCGTACCGGATGGTAAAGGCATTGTAGGCTTGACAAAAGAAAAAAGCACCTACACCTTGCATTACTTGCCCATCGCTGTTCCTCTTCCCGATGTATTAAACGCCTGGATGTTCATTAGGTCACACGAAGAAATTGCGTTATTACAAAAAAATCTCGGATTATTCAGACCAAACCACAACGACCAGTTATACAAACTGTACGAAACAGAAAATTATTACTGTGATGGTTACGACAAAAGTTCACCGACTCGTCCCTATTTGGTAACGACTGATATTTTCTGGGAATTATTCGGTGCAGCCTACCAAGGCCTTTTTGTTATAAAAGAACGGGATGAAGCCATTCCAAATTTCTGGCAGTTTGTTGAGAAGGCCGGCGATTTTTTTACGTCGAGAGAATCAAAATGGGAATACGTATTTGAAGTATTGAACCACCTTAAATCAACCAATCCTTCTACCAATCAGGAAGTTCTACGTATCAGGAATGCGATTGATGGTATTTCAGACGTAACCAATGAGCGGTATGCCTTCTCCGAGTTAAAACCAAGAGGTCATTATACGTCAACACCGGAAATGACAAATTACTTTATGGCATTCCGGTATCTTACAACCATACTGTCAAACGATGAGAAGGCAATAAACGAGCTTGAGTTGTTACCAACCGACATTAAACGCTATGCCGAAACCTGGATAAAAAGCTATTCGGGTTTCATTGCACCATCTCGTTCCCAGTCGGTCTGGAAGAATCAAAAGCAAACACTGCCATCCTATTGCAAGCATCCCAAGGAAGGAAAAACCCTGTTCCCCTTATCCTGGGGTTTTGATAACGAAGTGTTGTATTCCACCATCTACCACCCATACTTACCGGAAGATCGGCAAGTAAAAGGACCTGAAGGCTTTCGAATGCTTCCCTCAGGTTTAGATCTGGCTTCGGCTCTTGGAAGTCACTTTGCCGAAAGCCTATTACAATCCGATTTAGAAAAGTATCCCCCATTAAAAAAAGTCATCAAAAACCTAAGGGAGAACCATAGAACCAACGCGAATAAAGCTGATTTCAAGGGCAATATGTACAACAGTTGGCTTAATGCAATAGCTATACAGTGGTTGGATACCGTTTCTTCCATCAATGGAGGTAAGGATAAGAACTTATGGCAAACCAAAAGACTGCAAACAGGTTTGGCCACATGGGCTACTTTACGTCACGCAACGGTTTTGGTCAATGAAAGGGTTGCTGCAGAATGCGGCGAAGGGGGTTTTGAGGAAATCCTGATGAGAGCCCCTCGGGGTTATGTGGAGACCGACCCCAATACGTTTTCGGCCATTGCTGAATTGTTTGATGCAGCCGTGGATTATGTTTCGATACACAGCAAGGATAAAACAGCCGCTACTGAATCATACAACGCGGAAACAATTTCGTTGTATGACGGAATTGTTGCACGGTTAAAAGAATCCGCTAAAGAAGCAAGGTCATTTAAGATCATGGCAGAAAAAGAACGAAAAGGACTTGAATTGTCGAATGAGGAAAATGAAAAAATTCTTTACGTGGCAAGGGTAGCCGAGCATCTTTTTTTAATTTTTAACAGTCTATCCAACAAGGACTATGCACTATCGAACCCCGATCCTATGCCAAAGATTACCGATGTTTCGGGTGATGGTATCAACTCCCCCTATTTAATGGCTGCTGTTGGCAACTCAATGGAATGGAACCACATTGTGCCCTTTTACGGCAGGCATCAATTGGTAAAAGGTGCCATTTATTCATATTATGAATTTGAGTCACGTCAATTAGTTAATGATAAGGAATGGAGAGAACAAGTAAACAAACAGGAGATTCCCTTTTGGATAAAACCCTTTACAACAACACATACCGCGTTCGAAATGGCAACAATTGGTTATTGACCGTTTTATGCTTTTTTCTTCTTTGTTCGTGTACAAACAAGCGTGAGTCCGTCAGAATCTTGTTTGTAGGAGACATTCTGTTATCAAGAACGGTTAAGGAAGAATACACAACAAGGAACACCTTTCCGTGGGAAAAGCTATCACCCTTGTTTGCGTCTGCAGATCTGGTCATTGGTAATCTGGAAGGCGCCGTCGGAACCCCCGGGGAAAACACGTATCCATTGGCACCATCGCCGGTCTTCGCTATCGACAGCAGTGATATCCAGATGCTTTCCAAAGCCGGGTTTGATGCCATGACCATTGAAAACAACCACAGTTTGGATCTGGGCAGTCGTGGAAAAACAAAAACCAGCACGACACTGGTGGAGAATAACATCAAAAGCATAAGCCTTGAAAATTCACCTTATTTTTTTGAAACCAAAGGATATGTCATTTCCATCATTAGCTTAAACCTGGTACTAAACAGGGATAGCTCGAAATACATCTTTCCATCAATTGAATTGGATCAGAAACTCCGGTTGGCTAAGGCCTTGTCTACTGTTGTCGTTGTTTCAGTTCATTGGGGAAGCGAATTGCTTGAATGGCCAAACAAGGAGCAAAGGAGTGCGGCCAAATGGTTAATTTCAAAAGGTGCGGATGTCATTATCGGCCATCATCCCCACGTCATTCAACAGCCCGAACTAATCGATGGAAAGCCAGTCTATTTTTCACTCGGGAACCATCTGTTTGATCAAAAATACAGCAGCACAAAAGAAGGTTTAATCGCTGATATTGAAATTAAAGATGGAAACATTAAGTGTAAGGGTATCGTTACGCACACTCAAAAACACTCCTTTTATCCGGAAACGCAAGGTCATCCGGTAAACTTTTTCAAACCTGTCGCTATCAAAAAACATGTACTGGAACTAAATACCCTGGAAATCATACCGGAGAGTATTGATCTGGTATCTAAAACACGGTTAAAGGCTTACCACATGAATCAATTGGTATGGAAATCGCATCCAATGTCGCTTGTGTCTTTGCAGAAAATGGATATTGATGGCTCAGGTGAACATCTGTTTACGCTCGAATCCTATTATTCACCATTGGACAACGAAATAACTGTCCGTCCGTATGTTTATGCGGTGAACACAAAGGGCATTACAGCGCGTTGGAGGGGTTCAGCACTGGCCTGGCCACTTTTGGATGCGCAGGTCTTGCCAACCAATGACCATGTATTATGCGCGTTACACAGAGGGGATGCGTTTATTTCGCTTGGAACAATACGTTCTGCTCAACGGGTTGCCGCATATACCTGGAATGGATTTGGTTTCAAACAAACGACAGATTCGGCTATTTGCTCCGACTGCGAGCAAGTCTATAAATAGGATTACACAGAACCAAAGAAGGCACCCCGAAACGTTCGGGATGCCTTCTTTTTTTTTACTCGTGGTGATGGATTACATCATGCCACCCATACCGCCCATACCGGCTGGCATGGCAGGAGCGGGATTTTCTTCCTTCTTGTCGGCGATGACACATTCGGTGGTGAGGAACATACCGGCTATGGAAGCCGCATTTTCCAATGCCACGCGGGTAACCTTGGCCGGATCAATCACACCGGTTTTGTAGAATTTTTCGTACGTATCGGTACGTGCGTTATAGCCAAAGTCGTCCTTGCCTTCGAGTACTTTTTGTACGATGACAGCACCTTCCTTGCCTGCGTTGAACACGATTTGGCGAAGGGGTTCTTCGATGGCGCGGCGTACAATTTTGATACCCAGGTTTTCTTCCTCGTTGTCACCCTTCAGGTTGTCCAGTTCGTCCAGGGCGCGGATGTAAGCCACACCACCGCCCGGTACGGTGCCTTCCTCAATAGCAGCACGTGTAGCGCTGAGGGCGTCGTCCACACGGTCTTTCTTTTCCTTCATTTCTACTTCGGAGGGTGCACCTACGTACAACACGGCTACTCCACCAGACAACTTGGCCAGGCGTTCCTGCAGCTTTTCACGGTCGTAATCGGAAGTTGTCTTGGCAATCTGTGCCTTGATCTGACCTACACGGTCGGCAATGGCATCCTTGCTGCCACGGCCGTTCACGACAGTCGTATCGTCTTTGGTCACGGTAATCTTTTCGGCTGTGCCCAGCATTTCCAACGTTGCCGATTCCAGTTGCAAACCTTGTTCTTCGGAAATTACGGTGCCACCTGTCAGAATGGCAATATCCTGCAGCATTTCCTTGCGACGGTCGCCAAAGCCAGGAGCCTTGACGGCACAGATCTTCAGACCGGCACGCAGGCGGTTCACCACCAATGTTGTCAACGCTTCACCGTCGATGTCTTCGGCAATGATCAGCAACGGACGGCTGGTTTGAACAGCTGCTTCCAGAATGGGAAGCATTTCCTTCAGCGAAGATATTTTCTTATCGTGGATCAGGACGTAGGGGTTTTCGAGTTCTGCTTCCATCTTTTCCGCATTGGTCACAAAGTAAGCAGACAGGTAACCACGGTCGAACTGCATACCTTCTACCACGTCGATGTGGGTGTCCGTACCCTTGGCTTCCTCGATGGTGATGACACCTTCCCTGGAAACCTTCTTCATGGCTTCAGCAATCAGACTGCCTATTTCGGCATCGTTGTTGGCTGAAATGCGGGCCACTTGTTCGATCTTCTCAAAATCATTGCCCACTTCCTTTGCCTGAGCCTTGATGTTGGCGACTACGGTGGCGACAGCCTTGTCAATACCTCGCTTCAAATCCATCGGATTAGCACCAGCGGTCACGTTTTTCAATCCTTCGCGGATGATGCTTTGCGCCAAAACAGTAGCGGTTGTCGTACCATCACCGGCATCGTCACCCGTCTTGGAGGCCACTTCCTTCACCAGTTGGGCACCCATGTTTTCAAATGCGTTTTCCAACTCGATGTCTTTAGCTACCGTCACGCCATCTTTCGTAATATGGGGGGCGCCAAATTTTTTGTCGAGAATCACGTTGCGACCTTTCGGGCCCAGTGTCACCTTGACGGCATCTGCCAGCTGGTCAACCCCGCTCCTGAGGAGGTCGCGGGCGTCCATGTTGAATTTAATCTCTTTTGCCATAATCGTATTTCCTTTTAGAATTTTGCTAAAATGTCAGATTGACGCATAATGAGCAGTTTCTCACCATCTACTTCAATTTCAGTTCCGGCGTATTTTCCGTATAAAACAACATCGCCAACGCTTACTTGCATAACTTCATCCTTGGTACCAGGACCAGCGGCAATGATTTCACCCTTGAGGGGTTTTTCCTTGGCTGAATCTGGGATGATGATGCCACTTGCTGTTTTTTGTTCTGCGGCTGCCGGTTTAACGAGCACGCGGTCAGAAAGAGGTTTTAATGACATAACACTACTTTTTTTAGG
>CAYTIY010000023.1:0-23646 GCA_964438045.1 uncultured Bacteroidales bacterium
ACCATGGCTTGTACGTTGACGGCGGTTCCCCATTCGGCGGGGATGCCTTCCATTTTCCTATATAATATGGCACGGTCGTTCATCCAACTGTCAAAAACAGAGCAAATGGCACCCCACAGTTGTTCGTAGGAACTTTCCGGAAAGTCGTGGCCGGTCTGTTTTTTTACGGCAGCCTTAAATCGTTTTACCAGTTCCTTGAGATCCTCAACCGACAGTTCGGTATCGAGTTTGACGCCTTTGGCTTCTTTTATTTCTTCAATGATGACTTCAAACGGGTCGATGTCGTTTTTATTGACGGGTTTCATGCCCAAAACGACGTCTCCGTACATTTGAACGAAGCGACGGTAGGAGTCCCATGCAAAACGGGAATTTCCTGTCTTGCGAGCAAGTCCTTCAACAACGGCATCGTTCAAACCAAGGTTTAGGATGGTGTCCATCATGCCTGGCATGGAAGCCCTGGCCCCTGAACGGACAGATACCAACAAGGGGTTTTCCACATCGCCAAAGGTAGATTTCATCAATGATTCTACACCTTTTATGGCATCCTTGACGTCGTTTTCCAACAAGGAAATAACCTGTTCCTTGCCCAGCTCGAAGTACTCGGAACACACATCGGTGGTAATGGTGAAACCCGGAGGAACGGGAACTCCAATCAGGTTCATTTCGGCCAGATTGGCTCCTTTTCCCCCAAGAAGGTTTTTCATGGTTGCTTTACCTTCGGCCTTTCCGTTGCCAAAAGTATAAACTCTCTTAGTTGTCATCCTGTAAATGTATTAGATTACAATTAAAATGATTGATTTTGCTATATACGTTGCGCAAATGTAACCATAATTGTCCGAATCTGAAAACTGTGCATTCCTTTTTTTATGTCGTTCGTCACGTTGTCAGGTTAACGGGAATATTCGTACTTTTGCAGCTTGGAATGTAATAATTTGTTATATCCCTACAATCAAACCAACAATCAATTGTCTTGACCAAAAAGAGAAAACAGCTTCCCGTATTGGAAGCAGTGACCATTACAGATGTGGCAGCCGAGGGAAAAGCCCTGGCGCGAGTGGATGACATGGTCGTGTTCGTACCCTTTGTCGCTCCCGGTGACGTGGTTGACATCCAGTTGACCAAAAAGAAAAAACAGTATGCTGAAGGGTATGCAACCCGTATGGTACAGTTGTCAACAGAACGAACAGTTCCGTTTTGTATGCATTTCGGTGTTTGCGGGGGGTGCAAGTGGCAGCATTTGCCCTATTCCTCTCAACTGAAGCACAAGCAACAACAAGTATACGATTCTTTGGAGCGGATAGGTAAACTGACATTACCGGCCCTTGTGGAAAGTAATGCTCTGGATGTTCCGCTGGAAGGGGATGCTACTCACCCTATCATTGGTTCTGCCCGCATTCAACGCTATAGGAACAAGTTGGAATACACCTTTTCCAACGCTCGCTGGATGAGTTATGAGGAAATGGCCTCGGGTCAGACCATAGACGACAGGAATGCGCTTGGCTTTCATATTCCAGGCATGTTCGATAAGGTGCTGGATATCAAGGAGTGTTGGCTTCAGGATGATTGTTCGAATCAGATACGCCTTGCCGTAAAAGCTTTTTGTGAGGAAAGAGGGTATCCATTCTTCAATCTCAGGGCACAGGAAGGTTTGATGCGAAATCTCATTGTCCGCACGACAGGTACAGGAGAAGTGATGGTTATTGTCGTATTCTTCAAGGATATGAAAGAAGAAAGGGAAGCGTTGCTGAATCACCTTTTGGAGAAGTTTCCTGTCATATCTTCACTCATGTATATCGTGAATGAGAAATGCAACGATACTATTTCTGATCAGGAAGTCCATTTGTTCAAGGGGCGCGATCACCTGGTGGAAATCATGGAAGACCTGCACTTTAAGGTTGGCCCAAAATCATTTTATCAAACCAACTCGGAGCAGGCGTATGTTTTATACAAAATTGTCCGCATGTTTGCCGGTTTAACCGGAAATGAACTGGTATACGACCTCTATACAGGAACCGGCACCATTGCTCAATTTCTGGCTAGGTCTTGTCGAGAGGTTATTGGTGTGGAATACGTGCCGGAGGCCATTGATGACGCCCGCGTCAACGCCACTTTCAACGGGCTGGAAAATACGGTTTTTTTCGCCGGTGACATGAAGGACGTTCTTACAGCCGATTTCATTGCTCAGCACGGACGGCCCGATGTGATTGTGACCGATCCCCCACGGGCCGGTATGCATGCGGATGTGGTAAAGACCATCCTGGAAGCTGCGCCCAAGCGGATCGTTTATGTCAGTTGTAACCCGGCCACCCAAGCCAGGGACCTGGCACTGATGGATGAACACTATAGACTGTCACGTGTGCAGCCTGTAGATTTGTTTCCCCATACTCATCACGTGGAGAACGTCGTGTTGCTGGAGGCTCGTTAACCTTTGACCGCGACGGCCTCCATTTCAATCAAGACTTGTCTGGGTAGTTCCTTTGCAGCAAAGGCAGACCGTGCCGGAAAGGTACCGTTGAACTGAGTGGCATACACTTCGTTCATACCACCGAACAGGCTCATGTCGGCCAACAATACGGTTGTTTTCACAATATCGTCCATGGTAAAACCGGCAGCTTCTACGATGGCTTTCAGGTTCGCGAACACTTGTGTCGTCTGACCGTGGATATCTGTTGATTCAACAGTCCCTGTGGCCGGGTTGATGGGGATTTGTCCGGAAATGAACAATTGATTGCCTGCGAGGACACCTTGACTGTATGGGCCTATGGCAGCTGGTGCATCTGGGGTTGAAATAATTTTTTTCATATCGTCATGTGCTTTAAAAACCGAGTAATAGCCCTGCTCCACCAACCAACAATCCGGTAAGTACATTGATCAGTTTTACGACAAGAAAGCCTCGCTTGGATTCGGCCAATAGGGGCAACGAAACGTGACCATCCTGGGTGATGGAATTGGCAAGCAGGATGCTGAAGGGTATGCTTCCACTCAAAAAAAGCGTGATGAACACCAAATGGGGTCCCGATTCCGGAATCAATCCGACCAGCACGGCTAACAGCAACATCCAGAAGGCGTTATCACGTACCCATGCCAGCATATCGACGGAGTCCATCACGAAATGGATGAACAACAATGCAAAAAAAGTCCACATCGCAATTTTCGGGACATGTTGGCGGATCACGTGTTTCCAGAAGTGTTCTTCCAGAAAATGGTCATCGACAATGAAAAAGGTGATCAACACGAACGATCCCAATAGGATGAAAATGTTGTTGAACCACGCTTCATCCACCGGCATGACACTTACTTCGTGCTGATCGTGTTCAAATAATCCCAGTATCATGGAGGCCAGGATGAATGAGATTCCTGTAATCAGGAGGACACGGGTAAAAGTAACGGGTCTGAAGTTGTTACGCCACGTTTTGATACTGGTCTTCAAATGGATGGACTCGTGTTCGTGAACCACCAGGTGATGCTCTGTGTGCGGCAACCGGACAGAGATTTTAAGTTTGTCTACAAGGAGTCCTACCCCTATGGCTACCAAAAAGAGAATTCCCATCAGCCAAAGGGTTTGATGCGGCATCCTGACCAGCATGACAAAGGCCTCGTCTCCCACCCCTGCAATCAAGGCTCCTACAAGAGCACCAAGACTGATGGCGCGGTGTGTCCACAAACTGACCACGGCAAAACCGCCAAAACAACCCGGAATCAAGCCAAGTATTGAGGCAAGGACTACTTGTAACGGTTTAACATGGCTCAACCAATGACTCCAGGATCCTTGGGTAAAAATATTCAGCAATTCAATAAACAACATGATAATCACAACAAAGCTGGTGATCATCATGGTATTCCTGAAAACATCCACCAGGAGGTCAAGCATATCAACGCTGTTTTAATGCCTCGTACAGCAGAATTCCGGCAGCAACGGATACGTTCAATGAAGCTATGTTTCCGTGCATGGGGATTCTGACCAGTTCGTCACAGAGCTTTAGGTGTTCGGGAGCTACTCCTGTATCCTCGGCTCCCATCACCAATGCGATGGGACCTGAATAGTCGGCTGCCGAGTAATCGATGGTTGCTTTTTCGCTGGCTGCTACAATGCGAACACCCGAGTGCTTCAAGAGCATGATGGCATCCCGTAAGGTCTTTTCTCTACAAACGGTCAGTGTGTTTAGGGCACCGGCTGAGGTTTTGACGGCATCTGCATTGATGGCTGCCGTATGGGTGGCCGGCACTACAAGGGCTTGAACCCCTGCCGCATCGCAGGTTCTGGCAATAGCTCCAAGGTTGCGTACGTCGGTCACACCGTCTAGTAACAGTAAAAAGGGATTTTTTCCTTCCTCGTAAATGGTTGGAATGATGTCTTCCAGGTGTTGAAACGTAATAGGCGATAAAAAAGCAATCACACCCTGATGATTCTTCATCGTGATGCGGTTAAGTTTTTCAACCGGAACGCGTTGAACCGGAATAAGGCTACCCTTTAGGCATTCGAGTAATTCGGATGACAGATCGGATTCCAAGTTTTTTCGAATGAGGATCTTGTCGATATCCTTACCGGCATAAATGGCTTCGATGACGGCCCGGGTTCCAAAAATAAAATCCTGGTTCGGTTTGTTCTGTGTGGGGTATCTGTGGTTGTACATTGTATCTATGGTTTATTGATTACTTTCCGCCAACAGGTTTTTGGCGTTCAACACAGCGGCTTCTGTAACATTGGCACCGCTGAGCATATGGGCGATTTCCATCAACCTGTCTTCTTCTCGTAAATAAGATACGTGAGTTTGGGTTGATGTAGGTGTTTCAATTTTCGACACTTTCAGGTGATGCTTACCTTTTGCCGCAATTTGTGGTAAGTGGGTAATGCAGATGACTTGCCGGTTGGAGGCAATGTCCAGCATGATCTCACCCATACGGTGGGCTATTTCTCCCGAAATGCCGGTGTCGATTTCGTCAAACACCAGGGTGGACAGTTGCATGCTTTCAGCAATGACCGATTTGATACATAACATGATGCGGGATATTTCACCTCCGGATGCAATGTCTTCAATGGGATGCAGGCTGGCGTTTTTATTGGCTGAGAACATAAAACGTACCGTGTCAATACCGGTGGCATCCATGGACTTGTGTGTCACGGATACTTCCAGTTCGGCTTTGGGCATTCCAAGTTGCTTCAACAGTTGGGTAAGCTGTCTTCCCAATTGTGCTTGTACCGAGGTTCTGGCTTTCGACAGACGGTCGGCAAACATCGTAGCTTGTTCATGTGCTGTTTCTACTTCCTGCTGGAGCTGATTCAGCGCATCGTCTGAACGCTCAATGGCTGACAACTGGTTGCTGATTTGGTCGCGCAGGGCAATCAACTCATCAAGCGTGTCGGTACGGTGCTTTTGTTGAAGACTGTACAGCAAGTTGATGCGCTCGTTTACCTGTTCAAGTCGCAGGGGATTAACTTCAACGTCGTTGAGCATGATACCCACATCCGTCGTTATGTCCTTCAAGTCGATGTATGCGGAGCGCATTCGGTCTTCGTGTTCAGTTATCGCCGCATAATGTCGCTTCAGGTTGGTCGAGATGCTGATGGATTGATAAAGCAGGGGTAAAACACCGTTTTGTTCATCGTCCAGCAGGGAATGAAGTTTGCCAAGTCCAGCTTTGATTTCTTCAGCATGAGTAAGCATGGTCCATTCAGCGTTCAATTCCTCCAGCTCGCCGGGTTTCAAGGCAGCAGCTTCCAGCTGTTCAAGCTGAAACCGAAGGAAATCTTCTTCCTTCTTGCTGTTCTCCAGGTTTTCCGATAAAGTTTTTAGCTCGGTCTGGATGGTTTTGAAATGGTTATAGGCCGCCTGAAACTCAGAAAGCAATGTGGGTTGTGCCACCATCGCATCAAGAACATCCAATTGGAACCGTTCTTTTCCTATTAGCAAATTTTGGTGTTGCGAATGGATGTCAATCAGCTGGAGAGCCAATTCCTTCAGTATGGAGAGGGAAACCGGTGAGTCGTTGACAAACGAACGGCTTTTCCCGTTTTGGTATATTTCACGACGCAACAGGCAGATAGAGGTGTCGTATTCAAGTTCGTTTTGTTCAAAGAATGCGGAGAGATCGCTGGAAATCAGGTTAAACTCGGCTTCTACCACGCACCGGTTGGCTCCTTGTCGGATGATCCGTGTATCGGTGCGTTGTCCGAGGATGAGCGACAGAGCGCCCAATAGAATGGATTTCCCGGCACCGGTTTCACCCGTGATGACGGTCAGATCCTTCTCGAATTCCAGGGAAAGGTGTTCGATCAAGGCGTATTGTTCGATGGAGAGTCGCTGTAACATGGCTATCTGTTGGCTTTGATCCCTTGAAGTCGGTTGCCGGAAGCTGGAAAAACTTCGTTCAACAAGTTAAAAACCTGCTGTTTTTCTTCCATTTCGGCTTTTGAATAAATGTTCACCAATTCGTCAGCTTTGGTTTCTATAAAATTGGTAAGCAAGACTGAACCGGATTTGGCCTGTCTAACTGCTTTCAACACGTTCAATGTCTGGGTAATGGCTGTCCTGCCTCCTTCCACATCCTTATGCATCATGTCAAGGCCGTTTCTGTGGTAGGTGTACGACAACAACCTCATTTGTTGCTGGTTCTCGCTGGTAAGCGCGTTTATCCAGCCCCAGTGGTTCTTGTCCTCCTGAGCCTTCCACAGCTCGCCCAAGCTTCCCTGGGCCAATCCGGCAATTTCCTGGGCCTTTTGATAAAAGGGTGTGCCTGCCAACTTCGAAAAGCTGTCAAAATCGAGACCTAACATGACATACGACCAAAAAGACAATGTGGCAATGAGGTTGTCGTTGATGTTTGTTGGATTAAATGTCAGTGATTGGTTTTCAAGGTAGTCGAACGTCAGTTCTTCCCGCATGCTCAACAGGGATGTCATCAGTGACGAATTGTAGACGGGCCGTTGCAGTTGTATCTGAAAGTCACAGGTAAAGGTGTCATCTTTTCTGGACTTGAAAATGAACATTAAGGAACAGTCGAGACGTTCGTTTTTTGAAAGCTGAAGGTTGGTCCAGGCCTGTGTATTCATAAACGATTCCACCGATGATTTGAAGCGATCGTACACCGCTTTGTCTGTTCCTGATGCTTGCTGGGTATTGATTTGAACACGACAGTTGAATTCCTGCGCGCTCAGGCTGCAGGAAAACACGCAAAGGAGCGTGAATGATATCAACAATCGTTTCATAATCTGATAATTAACTGGTGTGATTTCAATAACTGCATCACCGATGCAACAAGCTATCGTTGATCGTATCCAGAATGTCTTCGGCAACCTCTTTCTTGGACTTCAGCGGGAAATCATAGCGGTTTCCCTCCCTGCTGAATAGGGTAATCTGATTGGTATCGTGTCCAAATCCTGCTCCCGGATTGCGCAAAGAGTTCAATACGATATAATCCAGGTTCTTACGTTCCATTTTGTCAAGTGCATTGTCTTCTTCACGATCGGTTTCGAGGGCAAACCCTACGAGCAACTGACCGGGTTTCTTTTGTTCCCCCAGCGCTGCAGCAATGTCCTTGGTTGGTCTAAGAACCAAGTGTAAGTCGTTTTCTTTGCGCTTTGTTTTGTATTCGGACGGGTTTTCTGGGGTAAAATCGGCGACAGCCGCACACAAGATTCCCATATCCGCTTCCGGAAAATGAAGCATGCAAGTTTCGAACATATCCTGTGCTGATACCACGTCAATGCGTTCGATGGATTTCGAAGAAGTTGACAGGGCAACGGGACCCGTGATGAGAATGACCCTGGCGCCTCGTTTTGCACATGCTTCGGCCAGTGCAAAACCCATTTTGCCGGTTGAATGATTCCCGATGAAACGAACCGGATCGATGCGTTCAAACGTAGGCCCTGCAGTCAAGAGGATGGTTTTACCGGACCATGAGGCTTTAGACTGCAATAGTTCACTGACACATTGAAAGATGACGCGGGGCTCCTCCATCCTGCCTTTGCCGACATCTCCGCAGGCCAACTCCCCTTCTGCCGGTTCAATGAAGACGACTCCGGTCTCGCGCAGTCGCTTCAGGTTCTGTTGAACAGCCGGGTGATCATACATACGGCTGTTCATGGCTGGAGCTATATAAACCGGTTTGTCAAACGCAAGGAAAGTGGTAGTCAATGCATCGTCTGCAATGCCGTTGGCACATTTACCGATAATGTTGGCCGTAGCCGGTGCTATCAAAAAGCAATCGGCCCAATCCGCCAACGCGACGTGTTCAGTACTGTACTCTCCCACCGGATTGAAAACATCCTTGTATATCGTGTTTTTTGAAACCGTTTCCAGGGTGAGCGGGGTGACAAACGACAGGGCGTTGCGAGTTACCACCACGCGCACATCGGCGCCGGCTTTGACAAACAGGCGAATCAGCTCCGGTGTTTTATAAGCGGCAATGCCACCGGAAATGCCCAACAGTACGTGTTTACCCTTCCACATGATCCTTATTTGGTTATCGAACGAAGGCGAATGCGGGTGAGTACGTTTTTTGTGTTCAAGGAAAAATCTCCGTTCATCATCCAACCGTAATAGCCTACATCCTTTTTTAATACATCCTCAACGGGTACATCCTTGTATTTTCCAAAATTGAAGACTTCCACATCTTTGTCGTTGTACACCATTTTACCCGCAAAGTCTACGTTTCGGTTGTGCATGGAAAACTCAGATAGGTATGTGATGTCGTTTTGCAGTTCGGGATAGCGATCCAACTGAGCCTTCAATACTTCATACGTGGCTTTCACATCGGCTTCGGCCCCGTGGGCGCCTTCCAATTCCTTGTCGCAGTAGAATTTGTATGCGGCACTCAGTGTCCGTTGTTCCATTTTGTGAAAGATCACCTGTACGTCCACCAGTTTGCGGTGGCTCAAATCAATGTCCACTTCGTTGCGCAAGAATTCTTCCACGAGTAGCGGAATGTCAAACCGATTGGAATTGAATCCGGCAAGATCGCATCCAACGATGTCGTTGGCAATGATTTGCCCGATTTCCTTAAAAGTAGGACAATCGGCCACATCGGCATCGGTTATGTGATGTATGTCGGCGGCTTCTTTTGGAATGGGAATACCCGGATTGACACGATAAGACTTGCATTCTTCCTTACCGTTGGGGTAAACCTTGATGTAAGAAATCTCCACAATCCTGTCTGTATTGGGATTGGTTCCGGTTGTCTCCAGGTCAAAGAATACCAGACAGTTCTTTAGGTTCAGTTGCATGTTTGATTTGATCTCGTAATTCGTTAGTCGTTGATGAGCATCGGCATGAGCAACATGAGCAGGTCCTCGTTGGTCTCATTGTTTAATGGCAAAAACAATCCGGCTCTCGATGGGTCAGCCAATTCCAGTACTATTTCCTGCGTCTCCAGATTTGAGACGATGTCAATGAAGAATTGTGACTTGAAACCGATATTGATGGGTTCACCTTCGTATTGGCAGGCGATGGTTTCTTCGGCAGATGTCGAGAAGTCGATGTCCTGTGTGGTCAGCTCCATCTTGTTGGCGGAAATGGAGACCTTGACAAGACTGGTGGACTGGTTGGCGAAAATAGCCACGCGTTTCAGTGTGTTTAAAAAGGAAACCCTGTCCACAATGACCTTGTAGGGGTTATTTTTAGGTATGACAGCGTTGTAATTAGGAAAGCGACCTTCCACCAACCGACAAACCATCTGATAGTTGGACAACGTGAACGAGACGTTGTTGTCATCGAACTGAACCAACACCTGGCCAGTTTCCTTAGGAAGAATGGCTCTCAGCAAGTTGGCCGGTTTCTTGGGTATGATTAGTGTGGAAGCCTGAACACCTTGGATGGAGGTATTACGCAGGCGTACCAACTTGTGTGCGTCCGAGGCAACAAATGTCACGCCGTCGGTGGCAATATCCATCACTACACCGTTCATTACGGGACGAAGCTCGTCATCGGCTGAAGCGAACAACGTCGTAGTGATTCCCCTGAGCAACAAGGAAGCGGGCATTTCCAGCTGGTTGGTATTCTCACCCAGTTCTTTTGGTCTGGGAAACTCGTCGGCATTCTGAGCCACAAATTTATATTTTCCATTTTGATACAGAACCGTCACTTCCAAACTAGCCTCATTGATGTCAAACGTAAGGGGCTGTTCGGATAGTTCACGCAGCGCATCAAGGAGGGTTCTGGACGAAATAGCCAATGCTCCGTCACCCGATGATTCGATCAGGTCGAGCGAGGTGACCAATGTCGTTTCAGTATCCGAGGCGGTGGCAAATAATTTCAAGCCTTCAATCCGCAGATGGAAGCATTCCAACACCGGTAACGTATTCTTGGAATTGATGACGCGGCTGATGGCTTGCAGATGGCTTTGCAAGGCAGAACTGGAGACTATGAATTTCATCTGGTTGGTTATTTATAAAGTTAACATTGCTTACAAAAATACGAAAAAAATGATGATACATCCCATCCGGATTTTTTTTTCAGGAAGGGTCTGTCGGGCATTTAAACGGTAACCTCCAGACCATCCCAGGAAAGGTTGACGCCTTGTGGCAGGATGGTGTCAACCTCCTTGTGCAATCCCATGTCGTGACTCATGTGAATCAGCCACGAGGATGTAGGTTTAATGGCGTCAATCAGCGACAATGCCTGAGCCAGGGAATTGTGGGAAATGTGTTCGTCTTCACGTAGGGCATCAACAATCAACATCCTTACTCCTATGAGTTTGGCCAATTCTTCCTGTCTGATGTGGTTGAAATCGGTCAAGTACGCCAAGTCTCCGATACGAATGCCCAGCACGGCCAGTTTGTGGTGTTGCAAAACAATGGGTGTCAGCTTCAGGTCTCCAATGAAAAAAGAATCGGTGCCCACAGGATGAACTTCATATAGAGGAACTCCCGGATACGGATGTTCCGAAAAGCTGTAAGGCATGGCGGCCTTCAATTGTTCAATTACTCTAGGGTAAGCGTACAGGGGCATATCCGCAAATGCGCAATATGGACGCAGATCATCCAGACCACCCACGTGGTCGTAATGTTCGTGGGTAAGCACCACTGCGTCTATGTGTGAAATACAAGCCCTCAGAGCCTGTTGCCTGAAATCCGGGCCACAATCCACGAGAAGGGACGTGTTGTCGGATTCAACCAGGATGGAAGATCGAAGCCGTTTGTCTTTTGGGTCATCAGAAAGGCAAACATGGCAATCACACAAAAGCTGGGGGTTCCCCGTTGATGTTCCTGTGCCTAAGAATTTGACTTTCATATGTTTCGTGTTAAACATACAATACCTCGGGAGTGAGCGAAATGCCGAATTTATCCAAAACGTCGCTTTTGATCCGTTCAGCCAACGTGGTGATTTCAAACGCTGTCGCCCCACCCTTGTTTATGAGTACCAATGGTTGAATGGGGTGCACACCTGCGTTTCCCAAGTCACGGCCTTTCCAACCAGTCTGTTCAATACACCAGGCGGCAGGCACTTTTACAGTACCATCGGCCAGGTTCCAACCCGGAATGGTAGGGTAATCTACCTTCAACTGATGGTATTGCCCTGCTGTGAGTACGGGATTCATGAAAAAACTTCCCGCATTACCAAAAATAGCAGGATCAGGTAACTTCTCATCCCTGATTTTTAATATAGTATCCCTTATTGTCTCAAGTGATACTTCTTTCTCTGATTCGTGGATACGTTTGTCGAGATCGCCATAACTCAGGTTGGGATGAAACTCCTTTAACAACCGATAGATAACCCGACAGACCACATACTTATCCTTGAATTCTTGTTTGAAAACACTGTTCCTATAAGAGAACTTGCAGTCGGAAGCCTTTATTACTATCTGTTCACGGCTTTTCCTGTCTATGGCCTCTACCGCGTATATAGTATCTTTGGCTTCTGAGCCGTATGCTCCGATGTTTTGAACCGGACTGGCACCGACACATCCGGGTATCCCTGAAAGATTCTCGATACCACTCAGGCCTTTGGCTACAGCCCAGGCAACCAAATCATCCCACACAACTCCGGCACCGACACGAACATCGACGTATTCGTCATTCTCCTGTAAGACCTCGATGCTTTGGATGTCAACATGAAGCAGCAAACCATTGAAATCTGTCGTGAACAACAGGTTGCTGCCTGCCCCGACAGGAAGCATCTGAAGGCCGGCAAACCGATTATCCGATAAAAGAGAAGATATTTCTTGTTCATCGAAGGCGTCAACCCAGAAGCGACTCTTGACATCCAGGTGAAACGTGTGCTTGTATTTAAGGGAGCAATGCTCGATCAATCGCATATGACGGTGTTTTCCCGGCAAAAGTAAGGGATATTTGTCAGCTTGTCAACGTAAACCTGTTATGCAATCGTCAGAATTTTTATATTTGTAAAAATATAGATTGCCATGATATCCATTTTGATTCCCGAACGCAACTACGATTGCAGACAGCTTGTCAAGGAATTGGCCGATCAGTGCACGGCCGCCGCCATCAATTATGAAATCATAGTAATGGACGACAATTCCGGTATCTATTTGGATGTAAACCGGGAAATCAATCAATACTCCTGTTGCATGTTGGTCGAGCAAAATCAGCACTTTGGGGCGGCAAAGGCGAGGAACACGCTGGCCGGTATGGCCAAATACCCTTTTTTGCTGATGTTGGATTGTGACGCTGTCGTGCAGGATTCAACGTATATCCAACGCTACCTGGATCATATCGGAAAGGCTGATGTGATCGTTGGTGGACTTTCCTACAGCGAAACAAAACCCGACAAGGATCATATGCTTCGTTGGTGGTATGGCAAACACAGGGAATGCATTCCAGCCGTTCAAAGAAACGAGGATCCTTACCAGTCGTTGCTTTCGTTTCAGTTTCTGATTCGTAAAAGCATCATGCTGAAATTTCCGTTTGAAGAAACAGTCAAAGATTACGGACACGAAGACACCATTCTCGGACATGAATTGAGCAAGAATGGCATTAACATCCTCTACATTGATAATCCACTGGTTCATGTCGGGCTGGATCCTAACGCTGTTTTTTTACAGAAAAGCCTGATGGCGGCCAGGAAATTCCTGAGCAATCCGGTTTTCAAGGATCAACAGTTGGCCAACAGAGTTCGTTTGTTTCGGGTTTTCTATCGCATGAAACAGTTACATTTACAAGCTATTATAAGGGTTTTATTTGTGGCATTTCGCCCCGTTATGAAAAGAAATCTGTTGGGTGGCCAACCTTCCCTGCTTGTTTTTGATTTTTACCGGTTGGGATACCTCTGCTTGCTGGAATACCTTGAATCGAGGTCATGAAGGTATCGGTGATTATTCCTGTTTTTAATGTTTCCACATACATTGAACGGTGTGTGTCCTCTGTTCTTGATCAACGCTTCACTCATTTTGAATGCTTGTTGGTTGATGACGGATCGGTTGATGACAGTATGGATCGTGTTGGAAACTTGCTGGGAACATATCAGGGTCCTATCTCCTTTTGCCTATTGACCCACGACAGGAATATGGGTTTACCTGCTGCAAGAAATACCGGAATCAGGGCCGCCAAGGGCGAGTTTCTGTATTTTCTTGATGGTGATGACACGATGATGCCTGATTGCCTGGATCGTTTGATACGACTAGCGAACGCTCATCCTAAAGCAGACCTGATTCAGGGTGCATCCTGCATGGTTGGGCCGCACAACGGTTTCGATCGGTACCGGATTTCCGATAAGCTGCCTGACTATTCGGACGATCAATCGTGGATAGGAAGAACGTTGCTGGAGAGGAGACAGATTCCTGTGACCAGTTGGAACAAACTCATCAAAAGGGATTGGTTGTTTGAACATGGCCTTTTTTTTAAAGAAGGTATTGTACATGAAGACGAACACTGGACCTACTTTGCCGCATCCTGCGTAGGTTCAATGGCGTTTTGCAAGGAAATCACCTACTGTCATTTCATACACGAAGGCTCCATCATGCATTCACAGGCAGACAGGAGCATACGCAGTTGGTTTGCCATTATCGGTGATTTTGTTTCTCATCAACACGATTCATTGCGTCGCATTCGTAGGAAGGTTATTTTGGAAGTGGCTTTTTGCAACCTGGTGCGCATTGTGAAAAAGGGATCCAAACACGAGAGAGTAGAAATGATTGCTCAATTACGAGATGTCCTGGATCCATTTAAACGACAATCCATACAGGAGCGCAACCGGTTGGAGAAAGGGTTGCTCAATTGGTTTGTGTTACCGTTACCGTTGATGAAAGTGGCCTGTGCCAAACACATCAAGGGATTGTATTTTCACCTGTTGGATCTATTGCCATCTTAAAATGGAAAACCCGTTGATATCCATTATCATTCCCATCAAAAACAGGGAATCGTGGTTGCCCGAGACCTTGGACAGCTTGTTGGCACAAACGTACAGTCCGTTGGAAGTCGTATTGGTGGATAACTGTTCCAGTGACAGGTCGCAGGATTTATGCAAAAGGTTCAGACTTGACCACCACAGCGCATCGTTTTCTGTTTTGGTACTTTCCGAGAAAGATGGCGGGGCCAATGGGGCCAGAAATACAGGATTCAAAGCTTCTCACGGTGAATTTGTCTTGTTTTTTGACTCTGACGACTTGCTGTTTCCTGACAGCATTTCCCGAATGGTGTCCTGTCTGAACGTAGCGGATGCTCCCGATGTGCTGGTGTTTCCCTTTGAGTTGGCTATTCCGAATGGTAGAAAAGCGAAACGGCCTCATCGGTTTTCAGCCGATCCGGTCTCACAATTGATTGATCCGGTGCTTGTCACCCACAATATGTGCATCAGAAGAAGGTTGGTCGAACAGGTGGGATTGTGGGACGAAACCCTCTCCCGTTGGCAGGATTTGGAATTTGGTTTCCGAATCCTGTTGTCGGCGGATTCCATTGGCTGGATCAAAGGCAGAACCTTTCACCAGGTGAGGGTTCACGAAGCAACCATCAGTGGGTCTTCTTTTACAGCCGATCATGACCTTGTCGATCGTACGTTGGAAAAAATCCATACACGAATTGGAGCTGTTGAAGACAAACTCTTGAAAAATAGATTACAACGGGCTCTGTGCTTCAAGCGGTCTGTACTGGCCGGCATTTTGTGGCAAGAAGGAGAACGTGTGTTGAGCAAGCGGCAGTTGTCAAAGGCGCTATATGATCTTCCCAGTATCAGGAAATGGGTGTACGAGCCGCTTATCCGATCAAATTTTACCTACATGAAGTGTCGTGGAAGAGGTTTCTGGCGTTTGGCAGATCTCGTTTTATAATGTTATCCAGTTGTCGAGGGCGATGGTCTTCTCACTGTTCAACGTCCATCGTTTGGGCGCAACCACCATTTTATCCGGATGTTGGTTCAGGTAAGCTCCCCACCAGCTGAACGTACTGTTCGAAATGATGTTGTCCTTGCATGTTGACATCAGGTAGATATACCAATAAGGGTTTATGGCTTCATTTTCAATGAAATACGTATTATCTGGAAGACTGATGTTTTCTTTGACCCATTCCAAATCATCTGAAAAGACATACACCGTAAAACGATTCAGCCTTGAAGTGACCAACCTGATGGCGGATTCGTAGTAATTGGCATCGCAAACGTCGTAGGTAGACCGATACGCCGAAGATAAATAATCCCCCCTGCGGACGTGCAACGATACAGCATGAGTTGACTGAAACGATTCCATCCATCGTGTAATGGAACTTGGTTGAATCGCTTTCGGTTTCAACAAATCGTTTAGTGTACCCAATGCGTTTGCAAATCGATCCGTCTGCCAGTAACCGTCAAAATAAAGCAGTTTGTCATCGGGAGGAAAAACCAACCGATCTTCTGTGATGCGACGGGTACCTGGATTTACCGCAAAAAGCATTTTTGACAGTCTATACCCAGCCGATTTGTATTGGTTGAACAATCTCCAATCATGGGCTTCAGGTAAATCACTTACAATATCCAAGTGGCAGGTTCTTTCGGGATACCGATACGTGAACGGACTGCAATCCAAATAGACAGGACGTTTGTAATGCGTTTTCAGATACTGGGCAAACACATATTGGAACAACTGGTTGCCCATACCGGATGAAACTCGTACCACCAACATAATTACGTTCGGTTTTGAGTTGTAGGATTCAGTACGTTTCTCAGGTAAAGCAAAATCATGCTCGTCAAGTTTTTAAGCAAGTACCGGATGGATTTGTCCTTCAGTCGGAACAACATCCAGGGGCCAAGCACGTGCTCTTTTTGAATGAAGACAACAGATGGATCGGTTGGTTCCATCCATTCCTGTGGTCTGCCGTAGTGCAGTCCCAGGCATTTGGGATGCTTGTCGAGCAAGTAACGGTTCAAATGCGACTCATCGTTGTTAATGGCCGTCATATTGAGTGCGTCATCCTGATCAATCCATTGATCCAAGGTACGGATTAAATCCATAACGGCACCCGTGCGTCCACCGAAAAAGCCACCCTGATAATAGATGGATCCCATGTTTTCAGGGATGTATGCTGCCGAACGTGGGTTTCGTTCATAAGGAAATTCTTTGACGGATTGACCGTTGTTCAACCTCCAGGACAATCCGACCAAATCCTCCTCATCATGTGTAGGAATAACCTCTGCCGGAATGACGGGCTTAAGTATACGGGCGTTGGCGTTGAAGAAGAAGCAAAAGTCGTGCTTGCGTAATTGCTTTTCTTGTTGCAGGAAAAAACGAAAACGATGCAGGGTGTTTCCCGGCCAACCTTCGTCGTTGACACGTGATACAACTACGTTATCGCTGTTTTTCAATCGGTTGGAATCGGTAAATACGTAGTAGGTTTTTGGCAGACCGTGCAGGAAATACCGCTCACAGGAAGTATGGAACGATTCCCAGAAACGATCGTATTTGCCGATGGCAATGTATAAGATGGCTATTGTTTCCATGTGTAAAACGTTAGTTTTTTTGAGTGAGCCACGGTTTCCAGGGCAACTTCAGCAGGAATAAGATCAGGTGTTGTTTCATCGTCAGGCGAATGCCATGACTGATGAGCCGTTTGTGTTGACTTTCCATCCAATCAGGATCGTTGGTCATCCATCCTGTGTAAAACATGTCGGGAATGTTTCGTTTCAGGAATGGTTCAAGTTCTTTAGGACCAATTCCGAATTCGGCGGCAAGTTGGATAGTTTGCCAGAAAACGTGGTTGCTGAATCCCTTTTGCAGATCAAATTTGGAATCGGTGTGGCTCATGGATCGGGGAAGTACCCGGTAAACCATGACGTCTTCCTTGAACAGGTAAAAAGGGCCTTCATTGAGCAGGCTCAAGGTGATGGGCAAGTCTTCACAAATCACGCCTTTGCCGGTAAACCGATCCGGGTGGTTCTCCATGATTCTTTTAACCGTTGCGGTACGGAAACAGGCTGTGGAAAGCACGACGTGGGGAAACTGGTTCCGATTCAGATAGTCACTGATTGCCTGTTTTCCAAAGCGATAAGGTTGGTGCCAATCTGAATCGAGGTGAAGTTGGTTGGGGTTGGTGTTTCCGTTTGACGCGTCCAACCATTGCCAGTTAGCTCCCACCAGTGTGATATCAGGATGGGCCTCCAAAAAAGCAACCTGTCGACGTAACTTGTCCTTGGCTATCCAATAATCGTCACCTCCGCAATCGGCAAGGTAGGTTCCTTTCGCATGTGACAGTAAATCAAAATAGTTCTTGATGAGCCCCTTGTTTGTTTCATGTAAGAACAACCTGATTGTTTCGGGGTATCTGGTGGCATAATCTCGACAAATGGATCTGGTCTTGTCGGTGGAACAGTCCTCTCCCACCAATATCTCGTAAGCAAATGGGCAATCCTGATCGAGAAGGCTTTCCAATGTTCTTCCTATGAACGCTTCCTGATTGTAGGTGGCAACCAGGATGCTAACCAATGGCGGGTTATTGTTTATCGTTTGATCCATCGTCGAATAACTTCTGTTACCTTGCGGAATGGTACAATTTTATCAAGTTCAATCAGTGCGACCGCACACATGGTCACGCACAGTATGGATGCTATCAACCATTTAAGCAGCCCGTTCAGGTAAAACACCGTTAAAAAGACGCCAATCGTGGTCACGGTGAAAAACAACAACAGTTTGGTGTTGGAGGCCGTCAGGCTGATTCTACAAAGTGGTCGTACCAACAGGATCACAAGGGGGCAATAGACAGCATACGCTACCAAGAATGCAATGCCGGCCGCCGCCAAACCATATTGGGGCCATAACAGCCGTGTGGCTACATAATAGACGACATACCAGGCTGTTTCAGACAGCAAAAAACGTCCTCCCTTCCCTTTTGCCAATATAAAAAAGGCTACCGGCCAAATGATCAGTTTAAAAAACGTGCCAAGAATCTGCAACTGCATTAAACCGGTCGCAGCCAGAAAAGATTTGGAATAGAAAATGGCAAGTATTTGGGGAGAAAATAACAGCACCAGTGCAACCAGTGGAGTCGAGACAAGCATGACAAAGCGTATCTGCTGGTTGGCAAATGCAACCATGGCCCGGTCATCTTTCTCTATGCTGCACAACCGGGGGTAGTAATCGGTTGACATGGCAGACAAGAGGGCGCCGATGTACATGGAAGACAACGACCAAACGGATTGAAACAGGCCTACCATGTCCTCCTGGCCGGATTCCTTCAGAATAAAACCTTTCATAAGCAACAAGACACAGGTGGAAGCCAGACCGGACAACATGGATGATACTCCCAATTTGATCATGCCGCTGCCTTTCGACCATGTTTCCCGAATTGATAATCGTACCTGTTTGCTGCGTATGTTTCGGGTAAAGTACCAAGAAAAAAACAGGCTGACTACCGACAACCCCATCAAGGCTGGGACAATGCCCTTAATTCCCAGCCAAGCATAAAGAGAAATGGCAACAAACAGACCGGTCAGTGTTCCGAAAACGGAAGCTCTGGCCATGTCGGGCAGCTTGCGTGACCCCTGTAGCAGTGCCATTTGCCCCGACGAAAGCAAACCTGTCAATACACAAAATGAAAGCAAGGAAATGGGTAAAACATGATCCAGGTCCTCAAAAATATACAGGCTAATCGGTTTGGAGAAAAACAACATGAGCATGGCACCCAGTATACTGGTCCACCAGACCAACCGTCGTGTGACTGTAATCGTTTCAGCCAGTTGATTGTCATCGTTGACAGCTGTTGCTTGCGCGATGTCTTTGACGGCACTGAAACTTAATCCCAGGCCGGCTATGGATTTAATAAAATCGATGACGGATTGGTACAAACCAACCAAACCCACCCCCGAAGGCCCCAACAATAAAGCCAATACCTTGGTGCGTACAATTCCGGCAGCCATGTTGATTCCTTGTGAACCGGCAAAGATACCCGTGGATCTGGCTATCTGAACGTATGATTCAGGGCTTTTATCGTTGGTTTGCATAGGTCGTTTACGCCCGGGCTTTAGGTTTATAGCAGGTTTTCTTTAACAAACCTGCAACGTGGCATGATACTGCATCCGATGGATTCCTTGAATGCGCACAAACCGTAGTTTGGTTTGTCATCAATCATGGCGGTACCGGTATCCAGCTTTTTGTAGCCATCATTCCTATATGACTCGATGACACCGTGTGTCAGAAAATTCATCGTCCTGAATGATTCGTATCCAGGCCTGTCACCCCAATATACAACCAAAGGGATATCGGGAGTTACAAGATAAACGATGGCAGAGGCTACATATTGTCCATTCAACTGTACAAGAAAGCTGTCCATTGGGATGAGGGTCGAGGTTTTCAGCACGTCTTCTTTTGTCAGTGAAAGGTCATATCCCTTCCCTAACCTGTTTTCTGAAATTATGTCGTATGCCAATGACAGGTCTTCTCTTGTTGTGCTTTTTCTGAGTTGGAATGAATAATTCGAGGTTGTTTTAAGGTGCTTTCTGGCGCTGTAAGTCATTCCGGAATGGTTGGATGCTGCTGCCGATTCCAGATCAACGAAGTAATTCAGGCTGATATGATGGGTGTGCCAGGCGTGATGGTGCAACACGTGCATGACTTTTGTCAGGAAGGCTGTGTCATAAAACAAGGGGGGTAACTCCATTTCCAACCGATCAAGTCCGGATTGGACGGCGTAGGTTTCCAGTTGGAGTACGGCTTCCTCTATGTACTCAATACGTATACCGGAATCGTTCGTGACAAATCCGCCGAATGGTGCTGAAAAGGGCATCAGAAGACAGTTTTCCCGTTGCCCTGCGACTAACCCCAAGCGTGTTTTCGTATCGTGGAAAAGCAAGCAGTGAAGGTCTTCGCACTTGTCGCGGTTCATTACATTAAAGGCAGCCCGGTTGAAAGAGATGGCTTTAGGAAACTGAGCATCAAATACCTCGGGAGAAACGCGATCGATTTCCATGGTTTCATTGTTTCATGTTACCGAGCAGGGACAATACGCGTTCCAAATCTTCGGGTGTATCAACGGCCACATTTTCAGTGTCTGTAATCGCTGTTTGAATCCTGAATCCGTTTTCCAACCAGCGGAGTTGCTCCAATGATTCTGTCAGTTCCAACGGAGAAGGAGGCAACGAGGCAACTTCTTTCAATGTCTCCCTTCGATAAGCATAAATACCAATGTGTTTGAAATATAAGTCTTTTTCCAACCATTTGGAAGGTTCCACACCTCTTTGGTACGGAATAACGGAGCGACTGAAATAAATGGCTTCTCCTTTTTTATTCAGTACCACCTTGGGCGAATTGGGGTTTTGCAGGGCATCCCATCCATCGTTGGGTGTAAACCGTTTAACCAGGGTGGCCAAAAGCGTTGAGGGATCGTTCGTAAAACAAGCTTTAAGCGATTCAATCTGTGAGGCATGAATAAAGGGCTCGTCTCCCTGAATGTTGATGATGACATCAGCCTTTCCGCCAATGATCTGAGCGGCTTCCAAGCATCTGTCAGTTCCACTTTTGTGGTTTGCTGAGGTCATCACCACTTTTCCCCCGAAAGCCCTTACGGCGGCTTCTATTCGGGTGTCATCAGTAGCAACCCATACATCGTCCAAACAAGGTAGTACCTGTTCATAGACACGTTGGATCATGCTTTTTCCTCCAATATCGGCCAGCGGTTTTCCGGGAAAACGGGTTGATGCGTATCTGGCCGGTATGATACCTAAGAATCGAATCATTGTTTTGAAAATTGCTTTTTATATGTTTGCTCCAAAAAAATCTAATTTCAAAACTACGCAAAAAAGACAGATGTTTTTTGGTGTGTACAAATAATTTATCGTATGTTTACATAAAATAAATATAATCTGTAATGGAAACTTTGTTTCAAGCGTGTTTCTGGTTAACTTTGTCATAAATGAAGTCCTTGGCAGACGATCCGTTAGAATTGGCCCTTGAATTTGTGCAGCATACGGGTGCCAACATATTCCTTACCGGGAAGGCCGGTACGGGAAAAACCACCTTTTTGCACAACCTGAGGCATCACACTGATAAGCGTATGATTGTGACAGCGCCAACTGGAGTTGCAGCCATCAATGCAGGGGGTGTCACTCTCCACTCCTTTTTTCAGTTGCCATTCGGCCCTCAGGTACTTGAAGAAAAACCGACCGATTCAACAGTGGGTTTTGAGCAAAAGGCCATCAATAAATTCAGCCGCGACAAAGTAAACATTATTCGTAGCATGGATTTGTTGGTCATTGACGAAATCAGCATGGTAAGGGCTGATTTGTTGGACGCCGTGGATAAGGTTCTAAGGCGGTTTCGAAACAGGTATCAGCCCTTTGGTGGCATCCAATTGCTCATGATAGGCGACTTGTGTCAGTTGGCACCGGTGGTCAAGGAGTCGGATTGGGAGTTGCTCAAGGCTGTCTACGACTCGCCTTTTTTCTTTGACAGCAAAGCCCTCAAGAAGGCAGGTTTTGTAAGCATTGAACTGCAACATGTCTATAGGCAAAGTGATGAGCGTTTCATTGGTCTTTTAAATAAAGTACGCGACAATCAGCTTGACAGGGAATCGATGGAGATCCTGAACAGCAGATGTTTTCCGGATCTTGATGCAAAGGGCCATGATGGATACATCACCTTGACAACGCACAATAATCAGGCATTTCAGCTGAACAACGATCAGATGGCACGCATCGATCATCCCGGAACACGCTTTGAATCGGTTGTCATGGGTGATTTTCCCACTTATGCGTACCCGAACGAGTCTACACTGTTACTGAAGCCTGGAGCGCAGGTGATGTTTGTAAAAAATGACGCATCCAAGGAAAAAAGGTATTACAATGGGAAAATCGGTACTGTTTCCGATATTGAAGACGGGTTGGTCAGTGTCGTGTGTCCGGGTGATACCACGCCGATCATTACAGGTCCTGTTGAATGGCACAACTACTCCTATACACTCGATAAGGATACCGATGAAATTGTTGAGCAACTGTTGGGTACGTTTATCCAAATTCCGGTCCGGCCTGCCTGGGCAATAACCATCCATAAAAGTCAGGGGCTTACCTTTGATAAGGCCATTATCGATGCAGGTGCGGCTTTTGCCCATGGGCAGGTCTATGTGGCATTGAGCCGTTGTCGCTCCCTGGAAGGGATGATTCTCAAATCACGGATCGGTCAATCTTGCTTACGTTCAAACGCACATGTTCGCACATTTATGACCGATGCGTCGTTTAACCGCCCCAACGCTGATTTGCTTGAAAAAATGAAACAGGCGTTTGATTTTCAATTGTTGCTGGAACTGAACGACTTCAGCGTTATTAAACGTCAGGTGGATGTGTTGGAAAAATTGCTCATTGAACATGAAAAATCGTTGGTTGGTTTTCAACTTTCTCACTTTTTGCAGGCAAAAAAGCGATTTGTGGATGATATTCTAGCTGTTTCTAAAACATTTAATTTGCATATTAGACAGATGTTTGATTCTGATCCTCAGTTGGATACAAACATGGCGCTACAGGAAAGAATGGGGAAAGCTTCTTCTTATTATTTTGGCATGATGAATGAAATCAATGATTTGTTTGTTGAATCGTTATCATTTGAGACTGATAATCGCGCCATTAAGAAAAGTTTGTCTGAATCAGTAGATAGGTTGGAACGTGAGTTTGCCAAAAAACTGATTTGTCTGGATGCGACGAAGTGTGGATTTTCTTCGTCAAACTATCTGTTGGCAAGATCCAGATCGTCCATTGAAAAACCGTATGAGTCTGGCAAACCTGCTACTACTGGTCAGTCTGATGGTTCCTATTCAGAAACAACCAATCTTTCGTTATACAATGCGTTGAAGGCATGGCGGGATGAAACTGCAAAGCGGTTGAATGTGAGGACCTATCAAGTAATTCCTACTCGTGCCTTAGCAGAAATTTCCGATACATCTCCAAATAACCTCACTCAACTCAAGCGTGTTAAGGGTATTGGAGATAAAAAAATAAAGCAGTTTGGCAGAGATATACTCCGTATAATACTGAATCGCTCCTGATAGTGCGCTATATCAAAAAAAGATATACATATCTGATATAATATTTGCTTTTATATTAAATATGTGTATATTTGCCAGCTATTTAATAATAACTCTATGAAAAACAGGAAGGTTATAACCAGGGGAATAGCTCTTTCCGTCAGCCTGGTTGGTATTGTGCTGTTGGTGGTTCTACAGTATGTGTGGCTAAAAAACGCCTATGAAATATCAGAACAGAATCTGAAGGATAAATGCATGGTTTGCATTGAAGAGGCGATATCAAA
>CAYTIY010000023.1:23746-26894 GCA_964438045.1 uncultured Bacteroidales bacterium
CGTTTTGTCAAATTTATAAAAGAGTATACCCATGCCCTAACCCATGATTTACGATCACCGTTGAACAGTATTAACCTCGCATCGACAATCCTTTATGATGAGTGTTCGCCACTAGTTGATAAGAAATCCAAGGATTATTTACGTATTTGTAAGGATCAAAGTAGAAATATGTTGGACAGCATCGATCGAATCCTGACAGTAGCCAAAACAGAACAGACAGATCTGGTTGTCAATAAGTCGAATGTTATGCTTAAGCCATATTTGCAGGAAATTACGCGTAAGTTTATTGACGATAATATTCACGTCAAACCCATTGTAGTCGATGTATTTTGCGATCAGGACGACTTAAAGGTTGCCATGGATACGGTCTTAATGAGCAATGTTTTAAACAATCTGATGGATAACGCAGTCAAATATTCGTATGAATCAGTTAAGATAGCCGTCAGGGCGTTTGAGAAGGGAAATGCCGTTCACATCAGCATCAAGGATGATGGTATGGGTATACCAGCCAATGACTTGGAAGCCATATTTGAACATTTCAACCAAGGATCGTTGTTGGAGCGCAAGCGAATGTTTGGTTACGGCATTGGGCTAAGTTTCATTAAACACGTTGTTCAGGCTCATGGCGGCCATGTAAAGGTATCCAGTAAGGAAATGGAAGGCAGTGAGTTTACGATAGTGCTCCCTGAATAATCTCAATTGAGTTGCCTGTTTAGCAGGCGCTTCACAGGCATAACAATCCGTTTCAGCAACCGGACGTCCTCGGTTATAATTTCCGCATATCCAGATAGTGTTCCGGATACCGGTACATTGTATGAATACGTTGTTTCCAAACCTGATGGAAATAGTATCTCAGCCACATAGGTTCCATCCGACAAGGGAACCTTTGATACACTACCAATCATTCCCTTGACGAAGCCATATTCTTTGTCGGGATAATTACTGAAATGTACGTGAACAGCTTGTCCTGGACGCACCTTGCCTGAGCCCATTGATGGAACCATTGCTTTACCCATGGGTTGTGTCAATCCATTTGGCAAGACTGTAAATACGATATCGCCCTCAGATACATTTTGATTCAAGCTCCAATTACCCATCAGGTTTACAGCCCCATTTATGGGACTGGTCAGCACATACTGTTGTTTCCAGGCTTCAAGTTTTGATTTAAGGTTCATGTATGAAGCCTTCATTTTCAGAGTGTATTGACTTTCCTCGTCTCTTTGCTTCTGTTCCAAGTCCAGAATATTTTCACGAATGAGCGTCGACTCAATCTCGGCTTCTTTGATGGACGCATTCAACGCACTGACAGACTGTTTGCTTTTAAGCAGGTTTGATTTTGAGGTCTCCAATGTCTCTTCTGAATTGACTCCCTTCTTAAACAAAAGTGAATCTCTTTTGAATACCGTTTCTGCGTTCCGCAACTGGGACTGCAGTAACATCTGTTGCTGTAGCATATCACGGTGGTATTCCATTCGTGAATGCATTTGATCGGTTTTTAAAGCTATTTTTTGTTGATAATACCTCAGCTCGATAAATCGTACATAATCTTCGATTGTTGATACAAATACAGCGTAGGCCTCATGTAATGTTCCCAAAATGAGCATCGTGTCTCCTACCTGGTTCAATCCCTTCTGAGGGGAGTCAACCTCCGGATTCCAGCTTTGAAGACATGAATCCAACCACAAGACATCTTTGTGTGAAGCGGCATTCTCGATCACGGCTAAGGGTGTACCCGCCTCAACTTGTTGTTGGTTTTTTACCAAAAGTGCAATCATCTTTCCGGTTGACCTGGATTTAATTGTTGCCGGAGACAGTTCCATGTTTACGGTTATCTGAGCAGTAATAGTATCCGGGTATTTAAAGAACCAAGATAATACAAGTAGAACCAATAAAATGGCAAAAATGACGGTGGTTCCCCATCTTAGAATTTTTCCGGGAATATTTCCCAAAATATCCTGCACCTGTTCAGAATGCATTTTATGTAGATTATCGTCGCTCATACGTTTAGTTCCCCAGTTCCAGTTGGTTTTTAACCAACTGGTAATAATGCCCCTTTTTTTGTGTGAGTTCACGGTGAGTACCGCTTTCAACCATGCGTCCCCTTTCCAATACAACAATGTTGTCAGCATCCCTGACAGTGCTTAACCGGTGAGCCACCACGACAATCGTTTTGCCTTTAAAGAAATCTGACAACCGTTCCATGATTATGCGTTCGTTACTGGAATCCAGCGCGTTAGTGGCCTCGTCGAAAAACACATAGTCGGGATTTTTATACACCGCCCTGGCAATTAGGATGCGTTGTTTTTGTCCCTGGCTTAAACCATGTCCCTCCATCCCTATTTTGGTGTGGTAACCCATCGGAAAAGTATCAATCACCTCTTGTAAATTAGCAATATGAACGGCATAATGCAGTCGTTTCGTATCAATATCTTCGTCTCCCAGTGCAATATTTGCGGCTAGTGAATCGGAAAAGATAAAGCCGTCTTGTAATACAGATCCGGTTTTATCACGCCACACATGTGGATTAATGGTATCCAATGAGCTGTTTCCAACCCGAATAGCACCCTTGTTGGGTTTGTAAAAACCCATCAACAGTTTAACGAGGGTCGTTTTTCCGCTACCACTCGCACCAACGATGGCTGTCACTTTACCTTCAGGGATAACCAATTGCATGTCCTCCAAAACAAAATCCCTGTCTGCACCCGAATAACTGAAATATACACGTTCAACTGATACGTCTCTCTGGTTGGGAAGTGTGGTCAATTGATGAGTAGCCAGATTCTCCTCATCCTGCCTGCCGTGTACCTCGTTTAGCCGCTCCATACTGATGGATGCGTCCTGGTAAGACTGCGCAAATCCCAGGAACTGGTCAATGGGAGCGCTTAATTGACCGATGATGTAGGTGACCGACATCATCATACCAATGGTGATGTCTCCATTGACGACGGACTGAGCCGCCAGAAAGGTTATCAGAATGTTGGTGAGCTGGTTGAAAAAAATGGAACCGGTTTGTTGTATTTGCCCAACAGTTAGCCCTTTCATTCCGATCGAAAATAACTTGACTTGAATCTGTTCCCATTGCCACCGTTTTTGTTTTTCACAGTTAGCAAGCTTGATATCAGGCATTCCGGTAATTAGTTGTATCAGA
>CAYTIY010000024.1:0-26103 GCA_964438045.1 uncultured Bacteroidales bacterium
TGTTCATCGCATTGGTCAATACGATCATTTCCCTATATTACTACTTGTTGGTGGTCAAAGCCATGTTTATCAACAAAAACGACCAACCCCTCGAACGTGTTTCCAGCGACCTGTATATGAAGGTTTCGCTCGTGGTTTGTCTGGTGGGTATCGTTGTGTTGGGTTTCATCAGTGGAATCTACGAACAATTGAACACCTTCAGTTTCGGTTTGTAACAACCGGTTGATTATTCATACAAAAAGGAGGTTGCCCGGTCAGGGCAACCTCCTTTTTGTGTTCAACGTTCCCAGTTGATACGTGAAACGCTGCTTGTGGGTATTATAGAAATGGAATAACCGTTTCCAAACGGTTGCCCCTCGATCCCTTGATTAGGATGGTGTATCCTTCAAGCGGCGATTCTTTCAATAAGTCGGTAAATTGTTCGGTGTTGCTGAATACAGGAAAGTTTCCCGCTACATCTAAAAATTCCTCGCCAATCAAGAACACCCGGTCAAAACCCGATGTGTTAATGGTGCGCACGAGCTTGTCATGCTCTTCACGGCTTTGATTTCCCAATTCCTTCATGCTGCCCAATATGACAGCTTTTGATGATGCTTCGTACTGAGTGAAATTACGCAGTGCGGCGGCCATGCTAGTCGGATTAGCGTTGTAGGCATCTATGATCAAGGTATTGCACGCTGTTTTTTTGAGTTGAGAGCGGTTGTTGCTGGGTTCGTACGTTTTAAGCGCCTTAACGATGTCGGTTTCAGATACGCCAAAATAACGTCCAATGCAAATGGCAGCCAGGGCGTTCTCCAGGTTGTAGGAACCGATCAGGTTGGTGGATGCCACCACCTCGTTGTTGCCGGAATGCCACTTGAGATGCAGGAAAGGTGAGCAGGAGAGGGTTTCTCCCCAAAACGGATGGCCAGGACCGGTGGCGTAGGGTATTTGTTCAATATTCCGAGCGATGTCTGTCAAATAGGGGTTGTCCACATTGATGAACACCTTGCCTTTTTTTGCCTGTAGGTGTTCATACAGTTCTCCTTTTGTTCGGATAACACCTTCAAAGGAACCAAATCCTTCCAAATGCGCCTTGCCCACGTTGGTGATGAGGCCGTAGTCCGGATCGGCTATTGCCGCCAGATCCCGGATTTCTCCCGGATGGTTGGCTCCCATTTCGATGACGGCCATCTGGTGTTCTTTCGTGAGACGCAGCAGGGTCAGCGGAACGCCGATGTGGTTGTTCAGGTTCCCCAGGGTGTACAGTAGATTAAATTTTTGACTTAGGACGGTGGCTACCAGTTCTTTGGTGGTTGTTTTTCCGTTTGTCCCCGTAATTCCGATTACAGGAATCGCACATGCGTTTCGGTGATGATTGGCCAAAGCCTGCAGGGTGCTGAGCACGTCGTCTACCAAGAGGCATCGTTCATTTGTCACAGCCTCGGGTTCGTCCACAACAGCGTAACTACAACCCGCATTCAATGCCTTTTGAGCGAACGCATTTCCGTTGAACGAGGCTCCTTTGAGCGCAAAAAATATGGATCCGACTGGTGTATTCCGGCTATCCGTGGAAACCAGAGGGTGTTCCAGAAATAAGTTGTAAAGCGTGTCCAACGTCGTCATAGGAGATGATGAATGTGTTAAAATGAATATAAAGGTACCCTGATTTCAGGAATTTCTGGACGGTGGAGACCATTTTTTTTTCAGGTTTCCAAAATATGGAATTTCACCTTACCTTTGCTGAAACCCGATTTTACCGGAACTTAACGTATACGATGATGCTATCGCTCATGAACCTTCCTCAAACTCATTTTTCGCTGAATGTACATGGGCAATTGATGTCACTTGAGAAGCCCAAGGTGATGGGCATCCTTAACGTGACGTCCGATTCTTTTTATCCGGACAGCCGTTTTATGACCGAAGAGGGCATTGTGAAAAGGGTTGGACAGATGATGGCGGAAGGTGTTGACATCATAGATGTTGGAGCCTGTTCGACTCGTCCCGGTGTGAAACTGGTTTCTGAGGACGAAGAACTGGCAAACCTTCGCTTGACGATGCATCTGATCCGTGCGCATTGGCCGTCGGTTCCCGTTTCCATTGATACTTTTCGTTCTAAAGTGGCCGATGTGGCCGTGAGTGAGTTGGGTGCCGACATGATCAATGACATATCGGGGGGATCCATGGACGAAAATATGTTTGCCACTGTGGCCAGGTTGCAGGTGCCTTATATATTGATGCATATGCAGGGCACTCCAGCCACCATGCAAATTAGTCCTCATTATGAGCATCTTATCAAGGAAATGGTTGAGTTTTTTTCCGTTAAAATAGCCCGATTGCGTGACTTGGGTGTCAATGATATCGTTTTGGATCCAGGATTTGGATTTGGGAAAACACTCGAGAATAACTATGAATTATTGCGCCGATTGAATGATTTTCAACTTTTTGAGCTACCTTTGTTAGTAGGGCTGTCACGCAAGTCCATGATATACAAATTATTGAACACTGGTCCTGAAGACTCATTAAACGGAACCTCTGTATTGAACACGCTTGCCTTGTTACAAGGAGCCCACATTGTGAGGGTGCATGACGTAGCTGCGGCCAGGGAATGCGTGGAGTTGGTTCAAACGTGTTTAAAAGCCGGATTATGTTAAACATACCCATTTGGCCTTCTATCATTGATGTAATCGACATTTTGTTTGTTGCGTTGCTCCTGTATGCAACCTACAAATTGATGAAAAGTTCGGGTGCTCTGTCTGTGTTCCTGGGTGTTATCTTTTTTGTTGCGCTCTGGGTGTTGGTGTCTTACGTCTTTGAAATGAAGTTGATGGGTGCCATCATGGACAAATTTGTCAGTGTCGGCGCCATAGCCCTGATTATTTTGTTCCAGAACGAGATTAAGCGGTTTCTTGTTATGCTTGGCTCAAGGAGGCGTTGGCAAACCTTATCTTCCTTTTTCTCCGCAAAAAAACAAAGCAAACTTGATTCTGACCATTGGGTGATGGAAATTGTGCTGGCGTGTCAGGAGATGTCAAAGCAAAAGACTGGTGCCCTCATTGTTCTGGAAGATAAAGTGATGCTCGATGATTATGTTAAGTCCGGTGAAATTCTGGATGCCGTGATCAGTGGACAATTGCTGGGAAATATATTTTTCAAGAACAGCCCCCTGCACGACGGGGCCGTGATTATCAGTAAGGACAGGATTAAAGCAGCTGCCTGCATCCTGCCGGTCGCACACGATGAACACCTTCCCAAGGAACTTGGCCTTAGGCACAGGGCTGCATTGGGACTTTCACAGGTAACCGATGCGAAGATCATTGTCGTTTCTGAGGAAACTGGTAGAATCAGCTTGGCTTACCTGGGGGAAATCAAACAGCGTTTGACCATAGAGGATCTTGAGCGCCTGTTGACCCATTGAACGAGGTTGATTGACATCGATCAAATACGTACATTTTTTTATGGGTTTTTTTGGCTATTTTGCTAACTCTACGTTGCAAAGTCCGTATATTTGCACCCGAAAAAACAAACTCCATGGATATTTTGCAAGATATGTTGGTCCGTGCCCGGGCAAATCAGAAACGCATTGTGTTACCTGAAGGTACGGAAATAAGGACCTTGAAGGCTGCAAACGCTATTTTGGCTGACAAAGCCGCACGCATTCTGTTGATCGGCGACCCCGGTCAAATTGCTCAAATGGCTGAAGAAAACGGGCTTACGCATATCTCAAAAGCTGATATCATCAATCCGGTATCGCACGAGAAAAAAGAAGTCTATGCCAATTTGCTGTATGAACTTCGAAAGAACAAGGGATTAACCTTGGAAAAAGCGGCCGTTTTGGTGGAGGATCCCTTATACCTGTCCTGTTTGATGATTAAAAACGGCGATGCCGACGGTGAGGTGGCCGGGGCTCGTAATACGACAGGCAATGTGTTGCGTCCAGCTTTTCAGATTATTAAAACATTACCTGGTATAAATGTGGTTTCGGGTGCATTTCTGATGTTTCTGAATGCTTCCACCTACGGGGAAAACGGATTGATGGTTTTTGCCGACTGTGCCGTACATCCTGAACCCAATGCGGCCGAGTTGGCTCAGATTGCGGTGTGTTCGGCATCGACAGCCCGGGATTTGGCTGGTTTCGAGCCACGTGTAGCCATGTTGAGTTTCTCAACCAAGGGCAGTGCCAGTCACGAGCGGGTGGATAAGGTGGTCGAGGCAACACGGCTGGCAAAGGAAATGGAACCTGAGCTCTTGATTGATGGAGAGTTGCAAGCTGATGCGGCTTTGGTTCCCTCGGTGGCAGAAGGTAAGGCCCCTGGCAGTTCAGTTGCCGGAAAGGCCAATGTGCTTGTTTTCCCTTCACTTGAAGCAGGAAATATTGCCTATAAACTTGTTCAACGACTGGGGCAGGCTGAGGCTGTTGGTCCCATTCTTCAAGGAATGGCAGCGCCTGTCAATGATTTGTCAAGGGGATGTTCGGTTGAGGATATTTACAAAATGATAGTCATCACGGCCAATCAGGCACTGGGAATTCGTCGGTGAGTGAGGCACGAAATAGGTTTAATGCATGAAAGTATTGGTTTTTAATTGCGGCAGTTCATCGATCAAGTATAAATTGTTCGAGATGCAGTCCAACGTAGTGTTGGCTCAAGGTGGTATTGAAAAGATTGGCATGGAAGGGTCGTTTCTGAAGTTGACGATGCCCGATGGTCAGAAAATTGAAGTCAAACATGCTGTGCCTGAACATCAGACCGGGGTTGAATTGATATTGAATGTGCTGACCAGTAAAGATTACGGTTGTATCGATTCGCTATCTGCCATCGACGCTGTCGGTCACAGAGTGGTACATGGTGGTGAAAAATTCAATGAAAGTGTTTTGGTTACCGAGGAGGTGATTCAAAAGGTCGAAGAATGTTACGACCTGGCTCCTTTACACAATCCTTCCAACCTGATTGGAATTCGAGCCGTTAAAAAACTCATACCGAATATTCCACAGGTGGCTGTTTTTGACACGGCCTTTCATCAGACCATGCCACCTAAGGCCTATGTTTATGGTCTTCCCTATAGCTATTACCTGAAATACGGTATTCGTCGTTATGGCTTCCACGGCACGAGCCACCGTTATGTTTCAAGGCGTGCCTGTGAAATTCTGGGCGTCCCTTTCGAACACCAACGTATCATCACTGCCCATATCGGTAATGGGGCTTCCATTACGGCTATCAAGAACGGCAGATCCATCGATACATCCATGGGTATGACGCCGGTTGATGGTTTACTTATGGGAACCCGGGCCGGAGAAATTGATCCGGGTGTGCTGACCTTCATTTCCGACAAGGAAAAACTGCGTGCATCGGAAATCAGCGATTTGCTCAACAAACAAAGTGGGGTGTTGGGCGTATCCGGTGTTTCTTCCGATATGAGAGAGTTGGAAGAAGCGGTGCAGGCCGGAAACGAGCGTGCCATCCTGGCCAAGGATATGTATAATTACCGCATCAAGAAGTATGTTGGTTCTTATGCTGCCGTATTGGGTGGTGTGGACATCCTGGTGTTTACCGGCGGAGTTGGTGAAAATCAATGGTCAACGCGATCAGAGGTGTGCTCGAACATGGAGTTCATGGGTATTAAGCTGGATGAGTCCAAGAATATTGGCATGAAGGGCAAAGAGATGGTTATCTCTGCTCCAGATTCGCGGGTGACTGTCATTGTGGTGCCCACGGAGGAAGAGCTTATGATTGCCAGGGATACGGTTGATATCCTGTCGCACCGCTCCTGATATCACCGGCTTTCAGTCTGCTTTTCCACTTGATTAAAGGTCACTGTCGGCCGAACGGAAACGGCTATTGGTTTCGGGATTCTTTACTCTTCGTCGAAGGTGAAGAGTTCGAAGCCATTGTCATCAAGAACACCGTAGGAGTAGTGATAGAACCATTCGCCCAGGATGATGACACGTGTCTTCACAGAGATGGAAAGGTCTAGCAGGATATGCCTGTGCCCGAAAATGTAGTAGTCGGGAGCCTCCTTGCCACGAAGTATAGCATCCTGCTTGGCATACTGTACCAGGTGTTCCTTTTCCTCGCCCATATAGATTTCTGGTCCAGGACCTCTTTTTAACCGACTGTGTTTGGCCCACTGCAATCCAAACCCCAGACCAAAATAGGGGTTTACCATTCTGAAAAGACGTTGACAGGTCTTGTTGTGAAAAATGCTACGCAGCAACCTGAATGTGACTGAGGGATCTCCAAGGCCGTCTCCGTGGGCCAAAATGACCTTTTTTCCATGCAGGGTGGTCTCGACAGTGCCCTTCATCACCTTGACGCCGAGTTCATGTTGTACATAACTGAATAACCAGATGTCGTGATTGCCGATAAACCAATACACAGGAATTCCGCTATCGGTAAATTCAGCCAGTTTTCCGAAGAAACGCACAAATCCCTTGGGAACCACGTGCTTGTATTCAAACCAGAAGTCGATCATGTCACCCATCAGGTACAGGGCTTCACAATCCTGTTTGATGCTGTCCAGCCAACGAACAAGTTTAAGCTCATTTTGCCTGTTGTTGGTGAACGCCAGGCTACCCAAATGGGTGTCGGAAACAAAATAGGTTTTCACGATGCCTGATTTAGAGAAAACCGAGTTCAAGCTTGGCTTCTTCCGACATCATGTCCTTGTCCCAAACCGGATCGAACACGAGGTTCAGGGTTAACGATTCAACGCCATCTATGGATTCCACTTTCATGCGAACATCCTCCAGTATGAAGTCGGCCATGGGACAAGACGGGGCCGTCATGGTCATGTCAATGGTAACTTGCCCTCCGGGTTGCGTCTCGATTCGGTAAATCAATCCCAGATCGTAAACATTGACAGGTATTTCCGGATCGTAAACAGTGCGTAACATTTTTACGATAGCCTCTTCCAAGGCCAAGAAGGGATTGTCCATAGGGCGTTTTTTGCAAAAATACGGGTTTTTCCATGATTTGGCAACTTGTCAGATTTTTCCCTCATCGGCATAACTGTAGTACTTCTCTTCCCCGAAGATCAGGTGATCGGTAAACTGGATGTCCAGGTTTGAACATGCCAGTTTGAGTTTGTGCGTGATTTTGTCGTCGGCTGTACTCGGATAAGGATTGCCGGATGGATGGTTGTGGCACAGGATGATGCTTGTGGAAAGTTTGTCCAAGGCGTGCTTGAGTACGATTTTTGGATCGACTGTGGTTTCAGACAAACCGCCGTGGCTGATCCGCACGGTGTCAATAACGTGATGTTGGTTGTTCATGAGCACCACCCAACATTCTTCGTGGTGTATATCGGAAAGCTTGGCATGAAACAATTCGTAAATATCCCTGCTGTTTTGGATCCTGGGTTTTGAAACTACTTCGGCGGAACGCCTTCGTCTTCCGATTTCCAGTGCGGCCGTTAAGACAATGGCCTTTACCGGACCTACTCCTTTGAATTGCTTGCAGAGCGATTCGATGCTTATCTTGCCCAATTCGTTGAGGTTGTTGTCTACGTAGATGAGTATGCGCTTGGCAAGATCCAGTGCGGTTTCCTCTCGTGTGCCTGAACCCAGCAGGATGGCCAATAGTTCGGCGTTACTCAGAGTGCCTGCTCCCTGTTTGAGCATTTTTTCCCTGGGTCTGTCATCCGCAGCCCAGTCCTTGATACGGAAACGACCCGCCTCGCGGGAATCATCCGGATATTCGGTCTTGCTTTTTTTCATGTCTTTCTGTAGTTAATCTGGTCAAAAATACATAAAAGATATAAAATAGCAATAATAAAAAAACATAGAATTGTTTGGCAAGTCGGAATAAACGGAAAAGAACCCCTCCCGGCGGAACGGAAACAGGTGCTTGTTCCGAAAGAAACTAATATCCTTAAGATTTGTAGTTGATCCCTGGAATAAAGCGCTTGTTTGGTTATAAAAAAAGCCATCCGAAATGGTATCGGATGGCTTTTTAAACTAAAAGCGTCTGTTTTTAACGTACGCGTTCTGCGTAGGAGCCGTCTCTGGTGTCTACTTTGATTTTTTCACCCGCTTCAATGAACAAGGGAACACGGACAGTGGCGCCAGTCTCAACCGTGGCCGGTTTCAATGTGTTTGTTGCGGTATCTCCCCTAAGCCCAGGTTCCGTATAAGTAACTTCAAGGATGACGTGTGTCGGCATGTCGGCGTAAAGCACTGTTTCCGATTCGGCATGAATGACAACCTCAAGAACATCTCCTTCTTTCATGAATTCTACCCCGTTGATATTCTCTTTTGGAATGGAGATTTGGTCGTATGTCTCCATATTCATGAATGTGTATCCCATGTCGTCCTGATACAGGTATTGATGCTGCCTGCGTTCAATGCGCACTTCGTCGAGCTTGACGCCAGCGTTGAAGGTGCGTTCCAATACGCGTCCGGTTACGACATTCTTCATTTTTGTGCGCACAAAGGCGGCACCTTTGCCGGGTTTCACATGTAAAAACTCAACGACAAAATAATATTGCCCGTCAATGTCAAGGCACATGCCATTCCGGATGTCTGCAGTTGTTGCCATTCGTAAATTGTCAGATAGTATGATTATTAATTGATTGATTCTATTCTGAAAATAGGGTGCAAATATCGGCATAATCCTGAAATCTCACAAGCCGAAACAACAAGAGCCTTTGTTTCTGAATAAAAAATAGCTCAAAAAGCAGGGGAAAAAAACAAAAATGCATTTGAAAGTCTAAAAAATAGTCTTACTTTTGCAGGCCGTAACGATAAAGAAAACAACTAACACGATACTGCTCTATGAAAAGGACATTCCAGCCATCCAACAGAAAACGTGCCAACAAACACGGATTTCGCTCAAGAATGGCCACCGCCAATGGTCGCCGCGTTTTGGCAAATCGCCGCGCAACAGGTCGCAAAAAATTGACTGTTTCTGATGAAGAACGTCTGAAGGGGTAATTGACCTTCACCAACCATTCAAGAGAAAGTAAGGATTGTATAGTCTTTACTTTTTTTTTGTACTTTTGATAACCGTTTGACCGATGTTCTCATCGAGGCTGAACCGGTGTTACTGATCAATCGAACATGTCATGGATCCTGCGTTGAAACTACTCCTGAAGAACCTGGCCGTCTTTGTGGCCATAGTGGCTGTCCTGATCGCTTCGGTGATGCTAGGGCTCAAGGCCTATACGCACCACAGCGATATCATTACTGTGCCGGATGTGATCTCGTTGACACCCGACCAGGCCGGCGTCTTTTTATCGAAAAAAGGGCTACGGTACAAGGTGGTCGATTCGGTGTATGTCCGCACCAAGTTGCCGGGCTCCATTCTTGACCAGCGCCCGATGTCGGGGGTTCACGTAAAAAGCAACCGCATCATCTTCCTGACTATAAATGCGCGATCGAGCGAATTGGTCAATCTTCCCGATGTCAAGGACTTTTCTCAGCGTCAGGCGGTAGCTACGCTGGAAGGAGTGGAGATTAAGGTGGCAGCCATCGACTATGTCCCATCCGAGTTCAGGGATCTTGTACTGGATGTGCGCTATCGTGGTCGAAGCATTGCTGCCGGATACAGGTTGTCCAAAGGGTCGAGTGTCACGTTGACGGTAGGACAAGGGTCTGCCACGGGTGAACTGATGACGCCCGACCTTCAAGGTATGTCCATGGCCGAAACCATTGATGCAGCACACGCACAAAGTCTGAACCTCGGAGACGTCCTCTATGACGTTACCCCCAAGGATGCGGAGGATGCCAAGCGCTACCGGGTTTACCGACAGGATCCCATGGCAGGCATGCCCATTACCATGGGAAAGAAAATAACACTGTGGATGACAACTGATGAAGCCCTGATTTTATCCACCTCGGAGGAGGAATCGGAGGGAATATATATTGAATGACAACAAAACATGGGAAACGAACAGCCAGACGAACTCGACAGCTTCGATGAATGGGAGGTGTCTGAAGACGAATCCGAGGATTTGGTGACGAGTTCCGGCCAAGTTGGACTGTTCGAAAAATATAGGTTCTTGGCCGATCCCGGTCAAACTCTTTTACGGGTAGACAGGTTTTTGGTCGATCGGATCCAGCACGTTTCCCGTAACCGTATCCAGGATGCCGCGGATGCTGGTTGCATCCTGGTAAACGGGGTGGTGGTCAAATCCAATTACAGGGTCAAGCCGTTGGATGAAGTGGTGGTCATGGTTACCGCACCTCCTCGGGACAATGTTCTGATTCCGGAAGAAATTCCGCTCAATATCATATATGAGGATGCGTCCCTGATGGTGGTCAACAAACCGGCCGGAATGGTGGTTCATCCAGGTCACGGAAACTTCACCGGTACCTTGGTGAATGGACTTGCCTGGCATTTCCGCAACAATCCCGTCTTTCCTTCCGACGACCCTCGTCCCGGCTTGGTACACCGTATTGATAAAAACACATCGGGCTTGTTGGTCATTGCCAAGGACCCGGCTACAAAATCCGATTTGGGGTGGCAGTTTTTTAACAAGACGACAGAACGTTTGTATTCGGCGTTGGTTTGGGGCGGTTTTGACGAAGAAAGCGGAACGGTTGAAGGACACATCGGGCGGAACCCCAGAGACAGGCAACAGATGATTGTCTTCCCCGACGGAAGCAGCGGCAAATCGGCTGTCACCCATTATACCGTGCAGGAACGTCTGGGATACGTCACGTTGCTGGAATGCAGGCTGGAAACGGGTAGAACCCACCAGATCCGCGCGCACATGAAATACATTGGCCACCCGCTGTTCAACGACGAACGGTACGGCGGCAACGAAATAGTGAGAGGTACGACGTACGCCAAGTATACGCAATTTGTCAGGAATTGCTTTGCTCTATGCCCCAGACAGGCCCTGCATGCCAGGACGTTGGGTTTCACCCATCCGAGGACAGGAGAGCGCATGCATTTTGATTGTCCGCTGCCGGACGACATGAGGCAACTGATCGACAAGTGGCGTGTCTATATTGCTTCCAGGCAACCTTGACAGGTTCCGGGAAGAGCGGAAATAGCATCAAAACGCATTAAATAGAATTGAATGAAACGCAACATTGCCATTGTTTGCGGAGGAGATTCCTCCGAAATGGGGGTTTCCCTCAGAAGTGCTGAGGGCCTGTATTCCTTCATCGACAAAGTCAAGTACGAGGTTTGGATTGTGATCGTGCAAAAGAACGGATGGTTTGTCCGTCTGACTGATGACTTGCAGATTGCCATTGACAAGAATGACTTCAGTTTCTACCACAACGAACGACATGTTTGTTTTGACTTTGCCTGGATTACCATACATGGAACACCAGGAGAAGACGGACTTTTACAAGGATACTTTGAATTGATCGGCATGCCGTACAGTTGCTGCGGGGTGTTGGCGGCCGCCATGACGTTCAATAAATTTACGTGCAACCAGTATCTGAAGGGATTTGGCGTAAAGGTGGCCGAGTCGTTGATGCTCAGAAAGGGCCAGACAATCGAGTCCCAAAAGTTGGTTGACACGTTGGGTTTACCCTGTTTTATCAAATCGAACGTGGGTGGCTCCAGTTTTGGCGTTACAAAGGTGACCAGCCTGGATACGGTGCAACCTGCCCTGCAGAAAGCTTTTGCAGAGGGGCATGAGGTGATTGCCGAGTCCTTTCTGAAGGGTACTGAGATTACCTGTGGCTGTTACAAGACGACATCAGTCACGCGGGTACTGCCTATCACCGAGGTGGTCAGTCAGAACGACTTTTTTGATTACGATGCCAAATACAACGGACAGGTTCAGGAAATAACCCCTGCCCGAATTTCCGATGATCTAAGGGACAGGGTGCAACGCATCACGTCAATGATATACGATATTCTCGGTTGCAAGGGCATAATCCGCGCCGATTATATACTTACCGATTCCGGCATTTATTTGCTCGAAGTCAACACGACTCCCGGCATGACGGTCACCAGCTTTATTCCTCAGCAAGTTGCAGCTGCCGGTTTGTCCATGACTCAGGTGATGGAAGAAATCATAGAGGATAGTTTTTAACCCAATCAGGAACGTTCATGGAAGCAAAACGATTTGATGAGATTCGTTCTTATTACGACAAGGAAGTACCCGATGTCATTGGAAGGTTGTTGGGCAATCCCGCATTCTGTAATGCATTGAACAACCTGTTTCCCGACTTCGGGTTGTCGTCTTACATTGAAACAATGAAGAAGGTCAGTGATATCGGCACGTTTCAACGTCAGGTCATCTACCCCGTTGTGCGAAACCTGGCCGACAAAACGACCCGCTCACTAGAGCTGTCGGGTTTCAAGTTTCTGGATAAGACCCAGTCCTACACGTTTATAACCAACCACAGGGATATTATCCTGGACTCGGCCTTTCTTGATATCCTATTGATTGAGAAGGGCCTGGATACGTTTGAAATTGCAATCGGTGATAATTTGCTTATTCATCCGTGGATCAAGGATATTGTTCGCCTTAACAAGAGCTTCATCGTAAAGCGCGATTTGTCGGTTCGTCAACAACTCATGGCTTCGATGGAACTGTCTTCCTACATGTATCACATGTTGCACGACAACAACCAATCCATTTGGATCGCCCAACGCGAAGGAAGAGCCAAGGACTCAGATGATCGCACCCAGGAAAGTGTGTTAAAGATGTTAAATCTAGGTGGAGCTGGTAGCGTTTCAGACAATCTTGCATCTCTACACATAGTTCCGGTGTCAATTTCCTATGAGTACGATCCTTGTGATTACCTCAAAGCCAGGGAAATGCAACTCAAGCGGGACGATCCGACCTATCACAAGACAAAGGCAGACGATCTGTTGAACATGCAGACTGGGCTGATGGGATACAAAGGTCGGGTCTTTTACAAGGTGACACCTTGTATTTCAGGTGAATTACTTGAAATGGAGACGGATATGCATAAGAATGAATTGTTTGAAAATGTCGCCAGGTTGATTGACCATCGGATACACTTGAATTATCATTTGTATCCCGGAAACTATGTGGCCGCCGATTTGCTTGACGGGCTGGATCGTTTTTCTACCTGTTATTCAGCGAAAGAGAAAGATGCGTTCGCAACATATCTGGAAAAACAGTTGGAAAAAATTGACATACCCGGAAAGGATGAGGATTTTTTACGCACCCGAATGTTGGAAATGTATGCCAATCCGTTAAAAAACAAGAAGAAAGCCGAATCGGCTATTTAATGAACCTCACATTACAATGAAGAAGATACGTATTGGGTTGCCGGTTTTATTATTTGTGCTTGCATTGAGTGCCTGCAAGGAGGAAGACAATGGTCTGAATGGTCCTTATAGAAACTGGGTGACCATCTTTTCAAATGACAATACTCCGACTTTGATAACCGACAGGGGATTGTACCTGCATGTGACCAACCCCCAGGGGGATTCTGTTTTTTATGAAGCCGGGGATAGGGGAAACATGCTGTATACGATAGTTAATGCGGAAAACGCTACCGGCACCACACATCAGGTTGTCATGAAAGAATTTCTTAAAGCGACAGTTAAGAACTTTGTGACTGAAGCGGACAGCAATTACGAGGATAGACCGCTTGCTCAGTATATGGGAGGGATTGTATCTTCCGATTACCTCAATGTGTTGGTGAAAACATACACCTCCGATATGCCGGTCAATTCGTTGGAGTTGGTACGTTATCCGGAAGAAGAAACCCATTTGGAGACCGACTCTTTGCCTGTCATTCGATTCCGGTTGCAGCACAATGTGTCGTCTGTCAAGTCATCGTCCACGATACAGGCTGTTTGTTTCAATCTCACTCCGCTTTCCTATGAATTTCCGGGTGCCCGTGCATTTGTGTTGAAGTTTACTTGGAAACAGTCGAATGATGAGTCTGGCGAACAGGGTTTCGACCTTCGGTATGTCCCCGATAATTAACCCGTTTGTTTGAATGAAAACGGTTTTGTGGAAATCGGCTCTTTTTTTTCTGGTTGCCTCGGCTTTTCTGACTGCCTGTTCTGAAGAATACCTGGATATGTCCACTTCGTTCAGGAGTGATTTGTGTGTGGTGAAGGCTCGTCCTGGAAAGCCGGTTTATTTGCTTTCAGATAAAGGAGGCATGCTTCATCCCATCTCTGAACTGGATTCTACATTGTACAAACCGGGAAGCAGGTATCTGGTTACCTATATTGTCTTGGATTCAAGCTCCTCTTCGTCGCTCAACTTTCCTGCGGGAAATTTATCGGTACGGATAAAAGAAATGCAGACAGTTTTGACAAAAACCATTTTAAAAAGTAATCAGTCAACTCCTGCAATCGAAGGAAACGATCCGGTCAGGCTGCTCTCCATTCCGTGGTTGGCTGGGGGATACTTGAATCTTGAATTGATGTTCAGGTTCGATAATAAGGCCAACAAGCACTCCCTGTGGATGGTTCACGACACCACGCTTAAAGAAAACGGATCGCTGAACACTTATCTGACTTTTTTACACAACGCGAACGGAGACGAACAAACCAATGTGGCATCAATACTTGTTTCCTTTGATTATGCCGGATTGGAGGAAATGGAAACGGCCGACAGCCTCATTGTCCGAGTCAGGGAATGGAACAACGACAATCAACTCGTTCAAAAACAATACCGTATCCGCAACACGACAAAGAGAACGCTGTCGTTCAACCGATCGTTCTCAGGAATCCAATGAACCTTCCTCCGGCATGTCCGGTGTGAACATCGTGGAATCTCTGGTCTCTGAATCCTTGCGGATTGGTGTATCCGGGTCAAGCACCAGGCGTTCAATCATACTTCCCCCAATCACAAATCGTTTGTAGTAGGAGATCATCAATGTCGTGACGGGCAGAGCGAGGATCATACCGATCATGCCGAATAACGAACCCCAGATGGAAAGAGAAAGCAGGATGATGGCCGGATTCAGTCCGGTTGCTTTTCCCATGATGTTTGGCGTGAGCAACACCTCTTCAATCACTTGTACGGCCGCAAAAACGGCCAGCACCGACAAGGCAGCCCAAAGAAAGTTCTGGTCGTATTCGGCCGCTTTGATCACAGCCAACAGCATGCCAGGAACAATGGCGACTGTTTGCAGGTAGGGCACCATGTTCATCAAACCGGCTGTCAATCCAAACAAGATGGCCATGGGTAGGTTGATGATGCTGAAACCAATGGAAAAGAGGACGCCAACGATCAGGGCAATCAATGCCTGTCCCCTGAAATACCGGTTCATGCCCTGTTTTAGATCTTCGCCAACCTGAAGTATGAAGGGTCGGTAGTGTTTCGGTATTAGTTCGATCCAATACGTCGATATGTTTTCATAGTCTTTCAGAATGAATATCAGGTATAGCAGCACCATGAACGACAGTACCACGTTGACGATTAGGTTGCCGGCTCCCGTCAACATGCCCCACGCATAGGGTAAAATATAAGTCAACAGGCTTTCCATGTTGTCATACGTGAGCGATTCTGCGTTGAAATTGTTTAGAAACTGTTGGACAGTGGAAAGAATGGTAGGGGGTATTTCAATTCCAAGTTGGTTCTCGGTAATCAGTTTGTTTGCAATCAACACTGCTCGTTGTGTCTGGTCGATAATGACAGGAACTAACATATAAGCGATCAAAAAAAGGCAACCAAATACCGTCAACAAGGTTGCGGAAATGGCCAGGATGCGGTTTCTCAATCGTAACCGGGTTTGAAAAAAACGCATCAGCGGATAAATCAGGTAGGCCAACAACCATGCGAGGACAAATGGAAACAGGACATCGCCCAGGCGGTTGACCAACAAGCCGGCGGCAACCAGCAAAAACAGGCCGATAATAATTCTGACGACGCGGTCAAGGGTGAACGGTTTTCGGGGGGCATTTTTCATGACGTACCGGTTTTATCTGCGTTAAAGCCACGTACAAATATATTCAAGAAATATGGCCAATTGATGACCAAGTCGTACATTTGTTCAAAAATCAGTGTAAAATGACGTTGAAACCGCTGTTGTTGTGGCTGCTTGCCTGTCATTCCGTTTTGCTGGTAGCGTCCGACCGAACTGCCGGACGATTGGGGGGACAGCTATACAAGAATGAATGGGTCGGAGTCTGCGTAAAAAATTGTGAGAGCGGGGAAACGCTATCAAGTCTTAATCAAGATTGTCCACTGGTTCCTGCTTCGGTTATCAAGTTGGTAACCTGTGCAACAGCACTGGAATTGTTCGGACCCGACCACTGTTTTGAAACCACACTGATGTACACGGGCACAATCAAGGATGGACGGCTTGATGGAGATCTTATTATAAAAGGCGGCGGTGACCCTACTCTTGGTTCGAGACATTTGGGAGATCAAAAAGAAAATTACCTGAAGGAGTGGGTTGACCTGGTAAGGAAAGCCGGTATTCGTTCAGTCAGTGGGTCTGTGGTCTCAGACGCATCCTTGTTCGATGAAGAACCTCTATCACCGTTTTGGCTCTGGGAGGATATTGGGAATTATTACGCCGCCGGTGTTTTTGGTTTGGGAATCAATGACAACAGTGTAACCATTTACTTGCGTTCGACCAGGGCCGGTACCCGTCCCACAGTGGTGAAGACGGATCCAGTACTTCCATTGTTGCGGTTTGAAAATCACTTGATGGCTGTTGATAACGATAAAGACAGTGCGTATGTGTATGGCCTTCCTTTTCAATGGAACCGCCAACTGTTTGGTACCATGCCGGCCAATCAGTCCGAATTCAGCATACGGGGTGATTTGCCCGATCCTCCGCAATATGCGGCCGAAAAGCTGGATGAGGCATTGGCCCGTGCAGGTGTAGCGGTAAAGGGAAAGCCAACGACGAGTAGGGTGTATCCGTTGAAGTCAAATGGAGTGTACGGTCGTATCGGAAGAATTCGTTCTGAACCCCTGTCTCGCATTATCCGCATTATTCATGAAAAGAGTGACAATGTATACGCCGAGTGCTTGCTGCGCAATTTGGCTTCTTTTTCGAGTGCCCGGCCTTATACGGCACGCAAAGGGATTGAGGTGGTGCGTGAATTTTGGAAAAAAAAGGGACTTGACATGAAAGGGTTGCACCTGGTGGATGGATCGGGATTGTCGCCACTTAACCGGGTATCCGCAGGTTTCTTGGCCGATTTATTGTCCTATATGGCCACCAAAAGTGCCTATGCCGACGTTTATGAACACTCTCTTCCTTTAGCAGGAATGGAAGGGTCTGTTTCAGGGTTTCTAAAAGACACACCCATTACAGGTAAGGTCAGGTTGAAAAGTGGTTCGAATCTTACCACGACCTGTTACGCGGGTTATTACCGCAAAAATACGACACGTTTGGCTGTGGTCATGTTGGTTAATCATACGAATGTGTCTAGAAATCAGGTGCGTACCGATATGCAAGATTTTTTGCTGGGCCGTTGATTTTTTTCCTAATTTTGTGTGATGAAATACCCGTTTTAGCATGGCCTCATTGACGGTTGTCCCTACCCCTGTGGGAAATTTGGAAGACATTACCATCAGGGCATTGAATGTGCTCAGGGAATGTGACCTCATTTTGGCTGAAGACACCAGGACGACCTCCGTTCTGTTGAAACATTTCGGGATTTCAACTCCCATGTTGTCTCATCACAAGTTTAACGAACACAGAACAGTGGAACAATTGGCCCTGCGCATAGCCGGAGGGGAGCGGGTCGCCCTTGTTTCCGATGCCGGTACGCCTGGCATTTCAGATCCGGGTTTTCTGTTGGTCAGACAATGTGTGCAACAGGGACTGGCGGTGGAATGTCTGCCCGGTGCTACGGCGTTTGTTCCTGCTTTGGTGGTCTCCGGTTTGCCCATTGACCGGTTTCATTTTGAAGGGTTCCTGCCTGTCAAGAAGGGTAGGCAGACGCGGCTCAAGCAACTCGCAGAATTACCAGTCACGTTTGTGTTGTACGAATCGCCCTATAGGGTGGTGAAAACACTGACTCAACTGGCTGAGCACTGTGGGGAAGAGAGACAGGTGTCCCTGTCCCGGGAAATCAGCAAGCATTTTGAACAGACACTCAGGGGAACACTCAGGGAGATGATTGATCATTTCACGCAGCAGGAACCACGGGGAGAATTTGTGTTAGTCGTATCTGGATCCATCGTTTGAAACATCATAATGAACCAATTAAACCATTCAGTAGGTATGAAACGTGCCAAGTTGATTGGGAGTGCCTTGTGTCTCCCGTTGTTGATCGTCACCGTGTTCTTTTCTTCATGTTCGTTCAAAACGAAGGCATACAAGGAGATGGAACAGGAAAAGGACTCCTTGCTGTTGGAAGAACAGAAAAAAACAGCTGAAATCAACCAGATGCTTTCCGTCGTCAATTTGATTGAAGATAATTTTGAACAAATTAAGGAGGCTGAGAATTATGTGACATTCCAGGCAGGACAGTCTGAGATAACCCAGGACAGTATTGGACGGATTGTCAATGATATTGAAATCATACGTCGGACACTGGTAGAAAACAAGAGCCAGATAGCCAGTTTGAAGAATCAGCTCATGTCGAATCGCAGGGCTTCCGGCGAAATGAAACGGTTGGTGGCCCGTCTCACGGCAGAAGTTGAGAAACACGTCAAAACAATTACGATGTTGCAGGAACAACTTGCGCTTAAGGATGTCCGTATACAGGAACTCGACGAACTTGTGATCACACTCAACGATTCCATTTCCTCTCTTAGGGATAACGTGTCGGGCAAGGATGTGCAACTTACCCAGAAAGATGAGCAAATCAACAAAGTCTGGTTTGTTTTTGGTACCAAGAAGGAACTTAGAGAACAGGAAATCTACACACGAAACGGATTGATGGAAGAGGGGTTCAACAAAGACTACTTTATGGAAGAAGATGCAAGAACCTTGTCGGATATTCCCCTTTATTCGAAAAAGGCAAAACTACTGACCAACCACCCTACTGGAAGCTATCAATTTGAACGCGTGAACGACTACGTGGTGTTGCGCATTACTGATGCCAGAAAGTTCTGGGAGATTTCCAGGTACCTTGTCATTCAGGTTGAGTAATCTGTCTATTCAGGTCTTTTCTCTACCCATTCATACAGCGCCGGCAATCAGTTTTACCACTGAAAGCCGGTGCTTTTTTTGTACAGAAATGGATGTTTTTTGATTCTTTTTTATGTAGGGTATTAAGATATATTAAATAAAAAATATATTTTGTATAGATGGTACTTAACGGATAGTATGTCAGGCTTTTCGGTAAAATAGAATGCTAAGCATAGGTAGAATTTTGCTAAATTATTGAAATATAAGCTGATGTAATTCCGGCGAATTGGAGCTTTTGTTGTTATTGTGTATCCTGATTTCTGTAAAAGACTGTATGCTTTGATGTTATTGATGGTCAGGGAAGTGAAATACAGTTAATGAACCCTTGAAAAAGTGTATATATTTGTAATGTTCGTTAATTTGCGTTAACTGCATTCTTTGTCCGATGTTATTTGGAGTAAATGAATGAGGTGGCGTGTCGACAAAACTAATACCAAATATCCCGTTATGAGAAAATCTACATTCTTGATTGTTTGCTTTCTGTTGGCAAGTATCGGCTGGGTCGAGGCTCAGTCAACAATTGCGTCCGGAAAGGTCGTTTCAGCCGATGACGGTCAACCGATTATCGGTGCAAGTATCTTGGTAAAAGGTATGAAAAGCGGAGTCGTGACGGATATCAATGGCCTTTTCTCCATCAGCATGCCTGCTGATTCGAAGACGCTTGTCGTATCTTATGTGGGAATGAAGAAATTGGTGATCGAGGGGAAGCAAAACATGCTTGTTCGCATGGAAAGCTCAATCTCTGAGTTGGACGAGGTGATGGTTGTGGCGTACGGCTCTGCCAAAAAGACTTCGTTCACAGGTTCTGCATCACAGGTAAGTGGCGGAACACTTCAGAAGATACAGTCGTCCAGCATTACAAAATCTCTTGAGGGTATATCTTCAGGCTTGCAAACATTCAGCAGCAGTGGCACTCCTGGTTCGGACGCCAGTCTGTTGATTCGTGGACTCGGATCAATCAGTGCCAGTCAGGAGCCCTTGATTGTCGTTGATGGAGTTCCTTATGAAGGATCTTTGAATTCAATTTCATCGCAGGATATTGAATCCATCACCATCCTGAAGGATGCTGCCGCCAATTCCATGTACGGTGCCAGGGGTTCCAATGGCGTGTTGATTGTTACATCAAAAAGCGGAGCAGTAGGAGATACCAAGGTGTTGTTTGATGCAAAGTTCGGTTTCAATACAAGGGGTGTGGCCAATTACAATGTCATTACCAAAACCGATGATTACTACGAAATGATGTATGAATCCATTGTCAATTCGCTGGTGGAGTCGGGAGAGTATTCACCTATGAGTGCACGCGCGTATGTGTCTGAAAACTTGATTGGTGAGTATTTAAAGTATAACAAATATGCCAATGTGGCCGACAATCAGCTGATAAACCCCATTACGGGACGTATCAACCCGGCTGCCAACAGGTACAAATGGTCGGATAACTGGTTGGAAGATCCGTTTACCAGTGGTGCCCGTCAGGAGTACAACCTGAGCATTTCGGGTGGCAACGAAAAAACAAACGGGTATGCGTCTATGTCGTATCTGGCCGATGACGGGTATTTGAAACAATCGGGCTTCGATCGCATCACCCTGCGTGCAAAAGTCGACCATGTTGTGAGTGATTACTTAGAAACAGGGTTGAACATATCGTATTCGAACACGGTACGTCAAGAATTTGGACTTGCAGAAAGCAACTACAGCAATATTTTCATGTTTTCGCAGCAGATAGCTCCGATTTATCCCATTTATCTGTACGATGCGAACGGAAACAAGATACTGGATGACAAAGGTAAGGCCCAGTACGATTTCGGTACGTTATACACGCGCCCGTATGGCCAGGAACAGAATCCGTATGCAACCTTGTTGGAAGGTATCAATAAGTATACAACGGACAATATGTCATCAAGGGGGTATGTGACAGTTAATTTTACAAAGGACATCCGCTTAAATGCCAACATATCCTACGATGTTTTCAACGAGAATGATACGGAATTTGACACTCCCATTGGTGGTGATGCCTTATCTGTTAAGGGGCGTGGTTACAAAACGCTGACGAGGTCTGGGGTAATGAATGCCAATCAATTGTTGTACTGGACTCCAACCTATGGTGATCATTCATTCAACCTGTTGCTGGGTCACGAATCGAAAAAAGACGATTATAGCTACCTCTACGGTGAAATGACTAAATTCAGCGATCCCAACAATCCTGACTTTGCCAATGCTTCTACAGTGGAGAAGCTGACGTCGTACACCAGCCAATATGCACTAGAAGGTTATTTCTCCCGTTTGGAATATAATTTCCTGAATACGTATTACCTGTCATCTTCATACAGAAGAGACGGTTCATCCATTTTTGCTCCCGATCAACGGTGGGGTGATTTTTACGCGATTGGTGGTTCCTGGAGAATCAATCAGGAAAGTTTTATGACCGATTATTCCTTCATCGATGACCTGAAATTGAAAGCCAGCTATGGTACCCAGGGCAATGACAACATCGGATTCTACAAAGTATATGCCGATCGGTATGAAGTGGACAGTGAAGGCGGGTTTACGAAAGTATTCAGAGCCAGCAATGTAACCTGGGAAAAGAGTGATAATTTCAATATCGGCTTCGAATTGGGATTGATGGGATGCCTAAACATTGATGCCGATTTTTTCATCAAGGAGACAAAAGACATGATCTACAAACGTCCGCTTCCTCCCTCTGAAGGTTCTCCAAGCTACATTTTGGTCAACGACATTGATATGAAAAATACGGGTTTTGAAATTGAAGTTTCAGCCGACATTATCAATCAAAAGAATCTCAAGTGGAACGTGACGTTCAATGGAACGACCTATAAGAACGAATTGACAAAGTTACCTTCAGATAAGGATCCAAAAGGATATCAGGTGGGTAATTACTTCAGGAAAATTGGAGGAAGTTTGTACGATTGGTATACCTACGAATATGCAGGCGTTGATCCAGACAATGGGTTACCCTTGTACAATCAATATATTCCTCGTTCATCAAAGCCTGACAGTGTAGTTACTGTCAACCAAACATCGTCGGCCACGTTGCGTGAAACCGGCAAATCGCCCATTCCTGACTTTTACGGAGGGTTGACTACTTCGCTTTCGAGTCACGGTTTTGATCTGAGTATCAGTACGGCCTTCCAGTTGGGTGGTTATGTATGGGATACATTTTATCGTAACTTGATGAATCCAGGTCTCTCCGGTGAAAACATGCACCAGGATATGTTCAAACGCTGGACTCCGGCAAACAAGAACACGGATGTTCCCCGACTTTCATACTTGGATCAGGATGCCAATGATTCGTCAGACCGCTGGTTGACCAGCGCTTCCTACTTCTCATTGAGGAATGTGACGTTGGGTTACACCTTACCAACCACTGTTGCGCGAAAAGCAAATATGGAGCGTGTAAGAGTATATGTGGTAGGTGACAACATATGGTTGAAGTCAGCCAGAAAAGGTCTGGATCCCCGTCAAAACTTCGACGGTTCCACAGACTATGTCTATTCAGCCTTGAGTACCTATTCTCTGGGTGTCAACATAGTGTTCTAATCTAGTAAACTACAGAACAATGATACATATCAATAAATTATTCGCCGCACTAGCCTGCCTGGCTTTGTTGACCTCATGCGGCAGTGATTTTCTGGAAACAGAATACACCAAAAGCTTGGATAAGGAGACGGTGAGCAGTTTGAAGCAATTTGATCCTTTCTTATTGGGGGCTTTTTCCTTTATGGCAAAGGCTGATGTCCTTGACAAGCGAGAAGAAGCAGCTCACGACGACTTTTCCGTAATGTCCGTACTTCATTCCGCCGACATGATGGGAGAAGACATCGCTTTGTCAAATTTTCATTGGTTTGGATATGATTATGACCACGATAATCATGAGTTTAACTATAGAAGGACATTGGTGGACTGGACAACCTTCTATACGATTGTCTCAAAGGCTAATGAAATCATCGAACAGTTTGAGGTTGAACCAATCGATGTTGCTTCCAAGTCAGCTTTGGCACATGGCTATGCGTTACGTGGATATGCCTATTATTACCTGATTCAATTGTATCAACATCCTGTCAAGTCAGATACAACAGTGAACTACGATGCTCCCGGTATCCCCCTGTTTTATTGCCAAATTGACTCGTTGACCGATGAGGTGAAGGTGCAACGAAAAGGCCGCAATACGTTGCGCCTGGTGTACCAGCAGATTGAGAAAGACTTGACCAATGCTGTCCGTTTGTTTGACGGGTACATACGTCCTTCCAAGAACTACATGGATCAGTCGGTGGCACAAGGCTTGCTGGCCAGGTATTACCTGCTCAGCCAACAATGGCAGAAGGCAGCGGACGCAGCAAACGCAGCCTGTACCGGTTACACCTTGGTTTCCGATCTGAAAGATGGCTTTTGTGACATCAACAACTCTGAATGGATGTGGGGATACGATCATACTTCGTTGTCTCAAACAAGCTATGCCTCTTTCTTTTCGCACATTTCCAACCTTTCTCCCGGGTATGCCGGACCTGATTACTCGGCACGGTTGATCGATAAACGCTTATACGACAAGATTTCTCCGAGCGACATACGTAAGAACTGGTTCAACGGTCCTAATGGCGACCCTTCTCAATCCATGCCCGGAGCTCAATATCCATACGCCAACGTTAAATTTGGTTGGGTAGAAGGTTGGACAATGGATTACATGTACATGCGTGCCCCTGAAATGTATTTAATTCGGGCAGAAGCATTGGCCCACCTGGGTCAAGGAGCTCTGGCCGCAAATGCATTGAAACCATTGATGGCTGTCAGGGATGCGGCATGGAATAAAACGACGGTTTCGGTTGAAGATGTATACCTGCAACGGCGCATTGAACTGTGGGGAGAAGGTTTTTCCTTTTTCGACCTGAAACGCCTGAATAAAGGTATCAATAGGAACTACGATGGTTCAAACCATTTGACTGGATACAAAAAGGTTATACCTGCTTTGGCTGCAAGCTGGATTTATCAGCTCCCCGATCAGGAAATGCAGGAAAATAAGCACCTAAGTGAAGCCGATCAGAACGAATAACATTAAAGAAGAAAACAGCATGAAATACCTACGCATTTTTAGTATTGCCACATCGGCAGTAGCATTGCTGGTACTGGCCGGTTGTAGCGACGAATTGGACAAATCCGATTACAACTACTTTGTTGAGGGTGGTTCCACACAGCCAATACTGACGGTTGCCGTTTCAAACCCATTGGGAACAACCGTAGATTATACCGGTACGTTGGATCTTGCCTCATATCCTGATTCCTCTGTTTTGGATATGGGCTGTATGTGCTCTACCGATTCGCTTTTCAGATATGGTGTAATTGCTAATTCGGCGGATGACTTTAGCGAATTAACCGGTATGGTGGACGGTCTTGAAGCAAATACCAACTACTTTGCACGGGCCTATGTTATGACTAATAACGGCATAGCATACAGTCCTGCGGTTAAATTCAAGACTCGGGTCATGAAGATGTTGCTTGATTATTCAGTAGACAGCCTAAAACAAAAGCAATCTGCCTTTTCTTCCATTGATAAAGATGGAGACGGTGAGGGATGGATGTGGGATTTCTACGATGAAGAGGGAACAAAAGAGGCTTTTATTTCCTTCTCATGGTATGGAAGTGCATTGGAACCGGAAAATTACTTGCTCTTTCCTGCGGTATCTATTCCATCGGAGGGTGTTTTTCCAACGATGTCTGTAAAACTTGAGCCTGCTGATCCAAAATTTCCTTTTGAGGTATTCAAAATTGTGGTATCCGAGAATCCAATCACGGCTGAAAATTGTCGGGATGCAACCGAGTTGATGGTCGGGACGCTGGCACCAAAAGAAAAGGCTTATTCGGTCAATCTACCAGCTTCCTATATTGGAAAAACAGCTTATATGGCTCTATGCCATTACAATTGCTCAGATAATTTTGCCTTGTTGTTAAAGGGGTATAAGGTTGCGCTTATCTACTAAACTTTTTAGAAGCCGCCTCCGGCTTATTTCTTTTCCTTAATAAGGATGGAGGCGGCTACAGAAAGAGCAAGCAATCCGACGATGACGCTGAGCGATGCCACGTTTGAAATGTGGAAGTGGTAACCCATCTCTGCAGCAAATTCGTTGATGGTCATCTTGAATCCGATAAAGGTCAGGATACCGGCTAATGCCAGTTTCAGGAAGCGGAAGTATTGCATGATGCCGCTGAGGGCGAAATAGAGTGACCGTAGCCCAAGAATTGCAAAAATATTGGATGTGTAGACAATGAACACTTCCTTCGAGACGGAAAGCACGGCTGGAATGGAGTCGACGGCGAACACGAGGTCGGAAGCTTCAATAAACAACAGTGCCAAAAAGAAGGGTGTGGCGTGGGTTTTCTTATTCTTTTTAACAAAGAAATGCGGAACTGACATGTCATCGGTCACCGGCATAATCTTCCGGAATGATTTGATAACGATGTTGTCATTGGGGTTGAATTCTGATTCCTCTTTCCTGTCTACCAGCATCTTGACGCCAGTGTATAACAGGAAGGCGCCGAATACATACATGATCCAGTCGAATCGATTCAATAAGGCCACTCCGGCAAAAATAAAGATGGCTCTCATTACAATGGCACCAATGATGCCCCAAAACAGTACCCTGTGTTGGTACATGGGAGCAATCTTAAAGAATCCGAAGATCAGGATAAAGACAAACAAGTTGTCAATGCTCAGTGATTCTTCAACCAAGTAAGCGGTGAAGAATTCAAGAGCGGCTTTCTGTCCCAGTAACAACCATACTCCAATATTGAACACGATGGCCAGGCCTATCCAAAAAGCACTCCACAGCAACGATTCCTTGATGCTGGGCGTGTGGTCTTTTTTGTGAAAGACAAACAAGTCAAGCGTGAGCATAATGAGTACAAAAACAAAAAAACCGATCCAAAAACCGATGCTGATTTCCATATTGAACTGAGTTGAGTTGAGTGTTAACCGGTGTCCGATTGCGTGCGAAAACCTAGGGAACAAAATAACGAAAAAAAACAGAATGTGGCAACTCTCGTGGAGTTTGTCGTATCTTTGCATTTAAACAACAAACTATGATAGAGCGTGTCCGCATACAGCAAGAGGTGGAGAA
>CAYTIY010000025.1:0-25381 GCA_964438045.1 uncultured Bacteroidales bacterium
CGCAATAGCGGGCGTACATGCGGAAGAGGTCGCCGGCAAAGATGGCGGCTTCGTCACCCCCGGTACCACCTCTTATTTCCACAATGGCGTTTTTGGCGTCTTCCGGGTCGGCGGGGATGAGCAGCAACTTGATGGTTTCTTCCTGCTCGGGAAGCCTGGCCTGGCTTTCTTCCAGTTCCTGCCTGGCCATGTCGCGGATATCCGGATCCGACTCAGCGGCCAATAAATCTTTCGCGTCCTCGATATTCTTCAGCAAGCCTTCATAGGTGCGCTTTGCACTGGCTATCCGTTCCAGTTCGCGGTATTCCTTGTTGAGCTTTACGTACCGCTTCATGTCGGCGATTACGTCGGGGTCGGTGATCAACAAGGCCACTTCGTCGAAGCGGTGTTGCACCCCATCCAGTTTTGTCAGCAAACGCGTATCCGCCATGGTTCAATGATACAGGAAAGTACCGTAGGGACTTTCAATAGTGAGTTGTTTACGGTCAGACGCCTCTACGCGTCCGACAATACGGGATTCTATTCCAAAGTGATCGGCGATGTCCATCACGGCCTGGGCCTTTTCAGGATCCAGGTACACTTCCAACCGGTGTCCCATGTTGAATACCTGGTACATTTCCTTCCAGTCGGTGCCTGATTGTTCCTGAATAAGCTTGAATAAAGGCGGGGTGGGGAAGAGGTTGTCCTTGATCACATGCACGCTGTCCACGAAATGCAGGATTTTCGTTTGCGCCCCACCGGAGCAGTGCACCATACCGTGGATGTCGACACGCATGGCTTCCAACAGTTGCTTTACAAAGGGTGCGTAGGTCCTTGTGGGTGACAAGACCAGCAAACCGGCGTTCAGTGGGCTGTCTTCCACCGCATCGGTCAGCTGTTTGCCACCGGCATAGACCAGATCGGACGGTACGGCCGCATCGTAGCTCTCGGGGTATTTTTCAGCCAGGTAGTGTGCGAACACGTCGTGACGTGCCGAGGTTAGCCCGTTGCTGCCCATGCCACCGTTGTAGGACGATTCGTAGGTGGCTTGTCCGTAGGAGGCTAGGCCTACGATCACGTCGCCCGGCTTGATGTTGCCGTTGTCGATCACCTGGTCGCGCCGCATGCGGCAGGTTACTGTGCTATCTACAATAATAGTCCGGACCAGGTCACCCACATCGGCGGTTTCGCCACCGGTTCCGTGCACTCCGACGCCCATGGCGCGCAATTCGGTCAGGAGTTCGTCGGTTCCCTCTATGATGGCGGAAATAACCTCGCCGGGAATCAATAACTTGTTCCGGCCTATGGTGGAGGAAACCAAAATGTTATCGACGGCGCCCACGCACAGCAGGTCATCGATGTTCATGATTAACGCGTCTTGTGCGATACCTTTCCACACCGATAAATCGCCCGTTTCCTTCCAGTACAGGTAGGCCAGGGACGATTTGGTGCCGGCACCGTCAGCGTGCATGATGTTGCAGTACTCGGGATCACCGCCCAATAAGTCGGGGATAATCTTACAGAAAGCATTTGGAAACAAACCCTTATCAATGTTTTTGATGGCGTTGTGGACGTCTTCCTTGGCGGCAGAGACACCGCGCATCATGTATCGTTGGTTGCTCATGTTTACTTGTTCAGGTAGGCGGTCACATTGGCTTCAATGCGCTTGGCCAAATTGTTCAGGTCGGCTTTGACAAAGGCTTCGCCGACAATGTTTTCGTAGAGTTCGATGTAGCGTTCGGATACACTCAGGCAGTATTCCGGGCTCATATACGGTACTTGTTGGCCATCCTTGCCCTGAAATCCGTTTTCGATCAACCACTGGCGGACAAATTCCTTTGACAGTTGTTTTGGGGCTTCGCCTTTGGCAAACAGTTCCTCGTAGCCCTCCTTGTAGAAGTAGCGGGAGGAGTCGGGGGTGTGGATTTCATCCATGAGGATAATTTCGCCGTCTTTCTTACCAAACTCATATTTGGTGTCAACCAAGATAAGACCTTGTCCGGCGGCAATTTCGGTACCTCTGGCGAAGATAGCCTGGGTGTAGGCTTCCAGTTGTTCGTAGTCTTCCTTGCTCACGATGCCTTGGGCTATGATTTCTTCTTTGGAAATGTCTTCATCGTGGCCTTCCTTGGCTTTGGTAGTCGGGGTGATGATAGGTGTATCGAACTTTTGGTTTTCCTTCATACCTTCTGGTAACTTAACCCCGCACAACACGCGTTTTCCGGCTTTGTATTCCCTCCAGGCGTGACCGGTCAGGTAGCCGCGGATCACCATTTCCACTTCAAAGGGTTCGCATCGGATGCCCACCGTCACCATTGGGTCTGGAGTGGCCAGTTTCCAGTTCTTCACAATGTCGCTGGTGGCATCGAGGAACTTGGCGGCTATCTGGTTCAATACCTGGCCTTTGTAAGGAATACCCTCTGGAAGAATGACGTCGAATGCAGAAATGCGGTCGCTCACTACCATGACCAACAGGTCATCGTTGATGGTGTACACATCGCGTACTTTACCGTGATAAACGGATTTTTGTCCCGGGAATTGGAATTCGGTTCTTGTAAGTGCTTGGCTCATAGCTTTATTATTTATCTTCTTTTTTCTTTTCTTCGTGGTATGTTTCATACGCTTCGACTACCCGTTGCACGAGTTTGTGGCGGATAATGTCTTCCTTGTCGAATTCCACCTTGGCAATACCCTTTATGTGTCGCAGGATGTGCATGGCTTGTATCACGCCGGAGGGAACGTTGAAGGGCAGGTCGATCTGGGTGACGTCACCGGTGATAATCATTTTGGCATTCATTCCCAATCGTGTCAGAAACATTTTAATCTGTTGGGGGGTGGTATTCTGGGCTTCGTCAAGGATGATGACAGCATCGCTCAGTGTTCGGCCTCTCATGAATGCCAATGGAGCTATCTGGATGATTTTGTTTTCCATATAGTCCTTTAACTTGGCTGGAGGGATCATATCTTCCAACGCATCGTACAATGGTTGTAGGTAAGGATCAATTTTCTCTTTCATGTCGCCGGGTAAAAATCCCAGTTTTTCCCCGGCTTCCACGGCTGGCCGGCACAGGATGATTTTCTTGACTTCCCTGTTTTTGAGAGCACGTACCGCCAACGCAATGGCTGTGTAGGTCTTTCCGGAACCGGCTGGTCCTACGGCGAAAATCAGGTCGTTATCGTTGTAGGCTTCTACCAGACGTTGTTGATTCTTCGTCCTGGCAAGAATGGCCTTGCCGCTCATGCCATGTAGTATCAGATTGTCCATGCGGACTTCAAGTGGGGCTTTTCCCTTGATGATATCGCGGATGATTTCTTCACTCAGGGTGTTGTGGTCCAGGCAGTAGGTTTCCAATGTTTTGACAACCTGTTCAAAGGCATCCAATTCGGACGGCTCTCCCAATGCTTTGATGACATTGCCTCTGGCTACAATCTTGATCTTAGGGTACAACGCTTTGATGAGCTGTATATTGGCATTGTTCACGCCGTTGAAAAGAACAGGGTCTGCCTGTTCAATCATCAAAATGCGTTCGTTCATATCGGGGACTTTGTCGACGAGACAAAAGTAGCAAAAATCGACGGATTAATGATTATCTTTGCCCCCAATTATTCACCCTTCATGCTGCAGCGCTACTTTATCCGGTTTTCCTACGACGGGACACATTACCATGGTTGGCAGATACAACCGAACGGGATGTCCGTACAGGAAAAGATGACCACTGTTATGAAGCAGCTGTTCGGACCGGATTTTCAATTGACGGGTGCGGGGCGAACCGATTCGGGGGTACACGCAACCTGCATGTATGCTCATTTTGACACGGATAAGGAAGTTGATGACCTCAGGGTGTTGGCCTCAAAAATCAATTACATGATGCCGCCAGACATAGCAGTCTGGTCCATCCGGCGGGTTAGACCGGGTGCAAACGCCCGTTTCGATGCCCTGTCGCGTACGTATGAATACCGAATGAGTTCGGTTAAGGATCCATTCAGCCGTGACTATTTTGCCCGGTTTTACGGAGAGCTCGATGTGGCAGCCATGAATCAGGCCGCTTCAACCTTGTTCGACTACACCGATTTTACGAGTTTCAGCAAGCTGCATACGGACGTCAAGACCAACAACTGCAGGATTATGAAAGCCGAATGGGAGTGGAGGGGTGACCTTTTGGTGTTTGTCATTCAGGCCGACCGATTCCTGCGCAATATGGTAAGGGCCATTGTCGGTACCTTGTTGGAAGTGGGAAGGGGTAAACTGGATGTTGCTGGTTTCAGACGGGTTGTAGAACAAAAGAATCGGTGTGCCGCTGGCACGTCGGTGGAGGCCAAGGGCTTATTTTTGGTCGATGTGGCCTATTCCGACGATCTTTTTATTGAGTGATTTTCGTGTAATTATAGATTGTATGTGGTTGATCTGTGCGTTGGTGTCGGCTGCCTTGTTGGGTTTGTATGACGTGAACAAGAAGCTGGGGCTTAGGGACAACGCGGTCCTGCCTGTGTTGTTCATGAACACGGTGCTGTGTTCCTTGTTTTTTCTTCCTGTTTTGTTGCTTTCTACCTTTGCTCCTCAGGTGTTGCAGGGTACGATACTTTATGTGGCGCCGGTCAGTTTGGAAACTCACGGTTTTATTTTACTCAAGTCGTGTATCGTATTGATTTCCTGGGGGACGGCCTATGTGGCCATCAAGCATCTTCCTGTAACGTTGGTGGGACCCATCAAGGCCCTGCAGCCATCTGTGGTGCTTATGGGCGCCATGTTGGTTTTCAACGAGCGATTGAATACGTACCAATGGGCCGGTATATTGGTGGCCTTGGCTTGTTTTTTCTTATATTCGCTGGCAGGAAAAAAGGAAGGGGTGTCATTTTGGACGAATCACTGGGTCTGGTTTCTGTTTGTGGCGGTAATCACAGGTGCAATCAGCGGATTGTATGACAAATTTCTAATGAAGAACTTTGATCGAATGGCTGTCCAGGTGTGGTATACCATTTACCAGATAGGCATGATGTTGCCGGTTCTGTTGATTTTTTGGTTTCCTAAACGTCACGAAGGTGCCCGGTTTGAATTTCGATGGTCCATCGTGGGTATCGCTTTCTTTTTGTGTTTGTCGGATTTTCTGTACTTTTACGCGCTCAGCCTTCCCGATTCCATGGTCTCCGTGGTATCAGTCATTCGACGATCCGGCATCGTGGTTTCTTTTGCGGCAGGGGCCTTGTTTTTTCGTGAGAAGAACATCCGTATCAAGGGTGTCATTCTGATTGGTGTATTGGTTGGGATGTTTCTATTGTACTTGGGTTCCAGGTAGATGTAAATAGTACGTGTATATATGGTGCGTGAAATAAAACAGCTAGTGCTTGTCGGATGCCTGTTCGTGGTGACCACAATGCAGGCAGTCACCCTTAAGGAATTGTTTTTTCAAATGCCGGGTGAGGTGTGTCCGGTTTTAAATCTGACAGCTCGTCGTGATCTGGTTGATTTCTTTATCAACCAACGTACGGCGGTCGTGCCGTCGGTATTTGACAACACAATCGTGATGAAAGCGTTAGCAGATAACTGCTTGTTGTTGCAAACGTCTTCAGTTTCAACCCTTCAATTGAAGATGCTGCCCGCATCCGACAGTGTGGTGGTGGCTGTCATCAACACCGTGTCAGCCCCGCTTCCTGACAGCAGGATCCGTTTTTTCTCCAAGAGCTGGAAGCCTGTCACCGGTCATTTCCTGCCCGTGTTTCTACCAAGGTATTTTCTGGATACCACCCGTCTGGATGCCGGACAAATCGAACGCTTCGACAACTTGTGCGGGCGGAGTAACTACCGGATGGTCGCTGATGCGAACGATCCCATCGTCCGTGTATATCCTTCTTTTAAAGAAGATGTTCCGAATGAATTGCTTGCCCCTTATAAGGGTTTCATCAGCGATTCGCTGATCCTGTCCTGGGATGGACGCCGGTTTGCAATCAGTCCCTCAGCGACCGGCTTCAATCAATGATCCCGTTACCGGGCACAAGCGAATCGTTTTGGTCATTTCAGCCGGAAGAATGTTGATGCTTCCGAGTTGAGGAATGGATAGCATTGTTTGCACGAAGGTCTTTTGGGAATTAAAAACCGTGATAGCAGTTTGGCAGGGTATCCTGTAATACAGACCGGGAGTTGACGGTTTTTTCTCCAGGCGTTGTTTCAATGAGGTGGCGTCAATGATGACCATTTTCGACAACTTGATTGAAACGGGACTTCCACTCAGATCGTTTTTGTCAACCAATCCATTCAGCTGATTGAAACGGAATAGGACAACTTCTTCCTCGCGTTTGGGTTCGAATTCAACCTGTTTTACCAAAATTGTGCTGTTTTTTTTTCCGGTAAACAATTCCGTGTAATAAGTTTCCATACGGTTAAGTTCTTCCAGAATCAAGGTGAACGAACGGCCATCGGCAGGCGTATGCTCGGTTTCCTGCTGAAGAAGGCTAAGCCGTGAATCTCGAATGGTAAAAATCTGGGCGGCAGCCAACTCGGCAAGCTTGGCTGTGGAGGTGGCTTGTTGCATGTCTCGCGTCAGGATGGACGAAGGTTGCGTATGTGCAGCCTCCGAATTGATGGCCGCATCGACAACAGTATCATGTGATGGTTTCGGTTTGCAGGATTCAGCTGTCAGATTGCTTCCGAGTAGAAATCCTTCAGGTGAAAGGTTGATAGTCACGGGATGCTTGCCTTCTGTCGGTTTGACAAGGAAGGTGGCGGCTGGATCGGGTACGGCTCTTGCGGTAAGTGAGACATCGATCAGTTCGTGGGAAGTTTGTTCATTCTGTATGACAGGACCGATGCCCAAAAACCGTTCGGCGTACTGTGCGTAGGGGCCTGGTGCTTGTCTGACCTGTTTGAAAGTGACCGTGGCTGACAACAGGGTTTTCGGCAGTGAATAGATGCATCCATCCAAAGGAGTAGAGGCTTCCTTTAGAGGAATGGTAGACAGTTGTGCACTTACTAATCCGGCACATAGGATGCAGCCGAGGGTGATGGTTAATCGTTTCATGGCGTGTCAGAGTGAACAATCTTATTCAAGTAATGAAAAGCGTTTCCAAGGTTGTCCGCAATATCACGGGCGATGAGGCTTTCCTGTGACTGACGGTCGAGTGCTAAATCAGCACTGAGTCCATGCAGGCAGGTGCCCAGTACGCAGGCCTCCTCGTGTGCATAACCTTGGGAAAGCAAAGATACGACAATTCCTGTCAAAACATCACCACTTCCACCGGTGGCCATGCCCGGATTTCCTGTCTGGTTGAATCGGCAACGCCCCAAAGGGGTGATACAGGCGGAATAAGCACCCTTGAGAATGATGAATATGCCGTATTGTCGTGAGAATTCCATTGCTGTTTGCAATCGTTCAAAACCTGAATTGTGATGTTTGGTCATTCGGTCAAATTCACCGGGGTGTGGTGTCAGAATGGCCTCCGATGGTATTTTCTCGTACAAATCTGGTTTCAAGGCCAGCAGATTCAGTGCGTCAGCGTCAAGAACCAATCGACCGGGGGCTTTGTCAAGTAGGGATTCCAGTGCTTCAATTCCACTTTCCTGAGTGCCTAAACCGGGTCCGACGGCAATGGCTGACCACTTGTCGACGTGATCCTCAGGGTTCCAGAATGCTGATGCATACGTGATGGCCATGGCTTCAGGCAGCGCTGTCTGAACAATTTGCAGGCAATGTGTGGGGACTTTGAGAGTCAGCAATCCGGTACCGGCTCGCAGTGCGCCCCGACCGGCCAGTATGCAGGCTCCCGTCATGCCGGGACTTCCGGCTATGAGCAAGGTTCGGCCGAATTGGCCTTTGTGTGCGAAATGGGATCGTCTTTTAAGCAAATAGGCCGCTTCCTCCGGTGTGGTAAGAGACCACGGCGTGTCGGTCTGAAGCATGGCTTGCCGGTCCAGGCCGATATCAACCAGTTCCCAATTGCCCACAAACGATCCGTTCTCAGGTAGCAGGAAAGCCAACCGTGGGCATTGCAACCCCAGTGTGATGTCGGCCTTGACAATGGCCGCTTGCTCCCGACCGCTGTTGTCTTCACTGAAAAGTCCGCTGGGGAGGTCGATGGAAATACGATGGACTTGCCGATTGTTCATCCATTCGACCGTATCGGCAAAAAAGCCGGACAACGGGCGGTTCAATCCGGAACCAAATAAGGCATCGATCAACCAATCGGGCTGAAAATGGTCGTCCAATTCCAACGGGGAGGAAGGGATGATGATGTTTGTTCCAACGATGTGCCGCAATTGTTCCAACTGAAGTGCAGCATCGGCTGAAAGGGGCTTTCCGTAGTGACACAGGAAAACCTGAGTCTGAAAACCATCCTTGTGTAGCAACCTGGCTATGACCAGTCCGTCGCCTCCATTGTTTCCCGGCCCCACCACAATGGCCACCTTGGCCGAGGCAGGCAGGATGGTCCTTATGCGTTGGAATAAGGCCATGCCAGCCCTGTCCATGAGGGCGACGGACGTGATGCCTTCTTTTTCAATGGTCATCGCATCCAATTGGCGGATTTGGTTTGTGGAAAAGCACTTCATGGAAGCAAAAATGCAGAACTGGTTGACAATTGATGCAAACTTATAAATAAATACCGACAATGAGTAACCGTGCGGTTTTTTTTGTACCTTCGCGCTGAGTTTCAACAGATAGGTTTGACGTGGAGATTATCGAGATAAAAGGCAAGGATTTTGGCTTGTACCTGGGAAGGAATACAATTCTGGAACGCATCGAACAGGTTGCCGGGCTTATCAGTCGTGACATGAATGGGAGAGATCCCCTTTTTCTGTGTGTCTTGAACGGTGCTTTCATGTTTGCGTCCGACCTGATGAAGAAGATAACCATTCCCAGCCAGGTGAGTTTTATCAAGTTGGCATCCTACCAGGGTATGCGGCGAGGGGAGAGGGTTCATGAGGTATTTGGCCTTTCCGAAAGCATTGAAGGCCGTTCGGTAATCGTGATTGAGGATGTGGTTGATTCGGGTCAAACCATGCGTCAGCTACTGGATTCACTCCACACGTACAATCCGCTGGAAATCAGGATTGCGACCTTACTTTTTAAACCAGCTGCCATGGTCTGTGACATTCACCCCGATTATGTAGCCTTTGAAATACCCAACGACTTTGTGGTGGGGTATGGTATGGATTACGACGGTTACGGGCGAACACTGGATCAGGTGTACTCCGTAATTAATTGAAAAATAGGTTGCGGACGTTCTCCTCAGGATGGTTTTGATTATAGTGAGCGTTTTTAGATAGGTACATTATAAGTGTTTTTACAATGATCCACAATGTGGTTATATTTGGTGCTCCAGGTTCGGGCAAAGGAACACAGAGCACGATGATTGCCGAGAAATACGGCCTGAAACATTTGTCTACCGGCGAACTGCTTCGTGCGGAAGTAGAATCCGGTGGTGAACTGGGAAAACAAATTGATTCGTTTATCAGTCAAGGGAATCTGGTCCCCGATGAGCTAATCATTGATATGTTGGATTCCGTGCTTCAACAAAACGCCCAGGCAAAGGGGTTTATTTTTGACGGATTCCCCAGAACAACCGGCCAGGCTGCCGCACTGAAGGAAATGCTCAACCAGCGTCAGACCGACATTGCGTTGATGATCAACCTGAATGTCGGAGAGGAAGAACTAGTCAATCGCCTGCTATACAGGGGTGTTTCATCTGGTAGGACCGATGATAATTACGAAACAATCCAACACCGCATCAAGGTGTATCACGAAAAAACCGCTCCTGTAAAAGCCTTTTATCAGGCTCAGGGATGTGCGGTGGACATTGACGGCACAGGCTCGTTGAGCGATATTTTTCATCGCATCAGCACAGCGCTCGACGCCGTCATGTCAAATAAATCCTAAACATGGCAGAAAGTAACTTCGTTGATTACGTCAAAATTTATTGCCGTTCCGGCAATGGTGGTAGGGGTAGTACCCATTTTCACCGCGAGAAGTTCGTGGCGAAAGGTGGACCCGACGGAGGCGACGGGGGGCGTGGCGGTCACGTCATCTTGCGGGCAAAATCCAATTTTTGGACTTTGATTCACCTGCGTTATGCCAGGCATGTTTTTGCCGAACACGGTGCAAGCGGCAGCGGTGCCTGCAGTTCAGGTAAATCGGGAGAAGACATTTATATTGACGTACCTGTTGGTACGGTTGCATACGATGCAGAAACCGGTGAGTACTTATGTGAGGTGACAGAGTCGAATCAGGAAATCATTTTGCTTAAAGGAGGTCGTGGTGGTCAGGGTAATTTTAGGTTCAGGACGGCCACCAACCAGACGCCCCGTTTCTCGCAACCGGGTGAACCGCTTGAGGAACGTACCATCATTCTTGAGCTGAAATTGCTCGCCGATGTAGGTCTTGTTGGATTTCCGAATGCCGGCAAGTCTACCTTGTTGTCGGTACTTTCTTCCGCCAAACCTAAAATTGCCGACTATCCATTCACGACATTGGAACCCAACCTGGGTATTGTCGCGTATCACGACAACCAGTCGTTTGTGATGGCTGACATACCCGGCATTATTGAAGGTGCTTCGGAGGGCAGGGGAATTGGCTTGCGTTTTCTGCGTCATATCGAACGAAACTCCGTCTTGCTCTTTATGATACCGGCTGATAGCCACGACGTGAGCGCAGAATACGACATCCTTCTCAATGAACTGGCTCAGTACAATCCTGAACTGCTTGACAAGCAGCGCATTTTGGCTATTACAAAATGTGACATGCTCGATGATGAACTCATGGAGGAAATCCAAAAGGAACTGCCTGAAGTGCAATCTGTGATGATTTCATCGGTGACAGGGTTGGGTCTTCCTCAGCTGAAAGATACGTTGTGGGCAGTACTGAACGATGAGTCAAACCGGGTTACGACTCTATCACACAAACCCCTTTCGGTACGAACCATTCCTTCTGATTTTTCTGACGACGTAGCCGATGATGAACCGGAAACCGAAGATCCACACCCGGAATCCAGTTTTGATGATGAACCGGATTGGGTTTGATGTGATGCGTTTACGGGTTGTTTACTGTCATTAATCAATAAAAAACCCCCAGATAATTTACAATAATAGATAAAATGTGTAAATTAGTCGCGTCATTCATCAACCATTTTCAAATTTAATTACCATGAAACGAATTACCACCATGTCTAAGCCGTTATTTGGCTTGTGTGGATTGCTCTGCCTATTCCTGATGTTTCAAAGCTGTCGCGAGGACTTGCAAGATAATTTGCCTGTCATAAAGGGAGAACTGCTCGGTGAGTACCTGGACAGCCATCCTGAACGTTTTTCAGAATTTGCCAAAATGCTGGATACGACCGGTGTTATGGGACTGTTGAACGCATACGGACTTTATACTGTCTTTGCACCGACAAACGACGCAATTGAACGCTACTACGCATCCCTTACGGATGACCAGGGAAACCATTCTATCCATTCCATGAATCAGCTTTCGCTTGCCGAGTTGAAAGCTTTCTGTTACAACCACATCATCAAGGGTGACACCTTGCTTGCCAGTGATTTTTCTAAAGGTGCGCTGGGCTCTCAGTCAATGAGCGGAAGGTTCTTGACGGTTTCCATGACGGATACCAGTTCAACGATTTACATCAACGGCAAGTCACCCATCATCCAACGTGACGTCAAACTTCACAATGGTTATATCCATGTTCTGGGTGAAGCGTTGGCCCCCGCCCGCGTTAAAATCGGAGAGGTGTTTGAAGGAGATACACTTTTCTCGATCTATGCGGCCGCACTTAGGAAAACCGGTTTGTACGATATCATGAACCTTGCTCCGGTTGAGGATGTGAACTTTGATCCAAATGCCGACAAGCGTACATTGAAAACAGGTAGCGTCAATCCGGAATTACGTCCAATGTCGAAAAAGTTCGGTTATACCATTCTGGCTGTGTCCGATAAGGACTTGGAAGCCTACACTGATCCTGCTGCCGGTTTGCCAAACGGTATACATTCTGTGGCCGATTTGGAAAAACTGGCCCGTTACTATTACAGCAGGGCTTACAACAATGATGCCGACAATATTACCGATCCAAAAAATAAGAAACATTACCTGAATCGGTTCATGTCATATCATTGTTTTGATCGCATCTTGTTGAGCAGCCGTTTTGTCAAGGACTTGTTCACTCCGCACCATTATCCTCAGTTCCCAATGCCTGAATACATTGAGACAATGCTGGATAACTCCCTTGTCGAGGTGCTTGAAGATAAACAAGGCAACCTGATCGGTTCTGAGAAGTTAAATAATACCAATTCTGTTTTCGGTGTGTTCAATTTTGATGACCCCATGCAGGGAGCCATTATGACAACCATCAAGGACAAGCCGAGTGGAGGAGCCTTGAACGGTTTCTATCACGGGATTGATAAACCCATCATGTATTCCAGAACCTTGATGAGCGCTTTCTCTTCCAAACGGTTGAGGATTGATGTGGCTACTTTCCTGCCTGAATTAACCACCAACAACATGCGTGGCAGCAACCCGTCGGGTACCAATGCCAAACTGCATTGCTATTTGATGCCGCCCAATTATGTGGAAGGCATGCAATGCTCAGCCAACACCCGTTTTACCTACTTGGGTAATACCAATACTTGGGAAGACTACCAAGGCGATGAGTTTTATATGGAGGGTTCATACAACTTTACGGTCAAGACTTGTCCGATTCCTGCCGGTACTTACGAGGTTCGCATGGGGTATCAGGCAACACAATACCGCGGTATTGCTCAGTTGTACTTTGATAGCTTGCCATGCGGTATACCCTTGAACCTTTCCTTATTGGCCACCAGCGCTGGCATCGGATATGAAACACCCGGTTCTAACCGTGAGGATCCCGATGGCTATGAAAACGACAAGATGATGCACAATCGTGGTTATATGAAGGGAGCAAGCACGTATGGCGCATACGATCACTCTTCCGGATATAACGCTGAAACAGCTCGTTTGAGCGATCGATGCATCCGCCGCGTATTGGGTACCTATACATTTGACAAAACAGAAAAGCACTATTTCACGGTCATCAGTCTTGGTACCACTTCAAGCAGTACTGAATTCATGCTCGACTATCTGGAATTCTGTCCGGTTGAGTTGCTGGAAACAGAGGGAATTGATTGATTGCAAGCATAGATCTAACAAAAAGCAGGGCGTTCGCATAGGTGGACGCCCTGCTTTTTTTTGGATCAACTGCAAAACCTGAAAAAAAAATCGAAAAAAAGTTTCTTAAAATGAGTTAAATCTGTAATTTGTGGTCGAAATACAACCATGAAACACGCACATTATGAAAACGATGAAACAACTGCTGGTTTTTTTTCTACTTTTAACCATTCATGTGTATGCACAGGACAACACCCTTGACCTGAAACCTGTCATTTTTGGGGACTGTGATGCGAACGGCATGTTGGTTCAACCTGAGAAAGCACCTCAATGGAAAGCTGACACACTGGGAGTAGAGAACTACCTGAACAAGCAAATCAAAGATAAGAACCTGCGAAAAGCAAAAAAAGGAAAAGTTGTGATTGTCATCATCATCATGCCCAACGGAAAAGCCTGTTGCTCATCATTCCTGAATCTTACAGATAGAGATCTCAATCCCTATGCATTTAAGGAAGCTGTCAATGCAATGCCCGATTGGACACCGGCTCAGCAAGCTGGAAAAGAAGTCAAATCACATAAAATGGTGGTGCTAGACATTGAAAACGGCAAGTTTATCGCGGAATCGAGAAAGTAAGGAGAGCGTTTGACTACAACATGGTGATGTGATGGTTCATTAGTTAATAAAAACATGACCAAACAGCTTGAGCTATATCATAGGACCAGTTTTGAAATAGCGCGGTTGGTTACACGTGCCTACAGCACTTCTTTCTATACAGCGTCAAAATTATTTCCCCATTCCATCAGGCAGGCTATTTGGGGGATTTATGCTTTTGTACGGTTGGCAGATGAGATCGTGGATACCTTCGATCACATTGATCAGGAGAATGAACTGAACCTGTTAACTTCCGCTTATTACGACGGGTTTACCCATAACCTCAGTCTAAACCCCATCTTGCATGCCTTCATTATTGTCGTTCATAAATACGACATTCCGGATGAGTATGTACAATCGTTTCTGAACAGCATGAGACAAGATTTGTACAAGAGCGAGTATTCCAGTATGCAAGAAACCGCCGGTTACATATACGGATCAGCCAGTGTAGTAGGGCTTATGTGTCTAAAGGTCTTTTGTTACGGTAATCCGGCTTTATTCTCGGATTTGATGACACCAGCTATGCGGTTGGGGTCGGCTTTTCAAAAAGTAAATTTCATCAGGGATTTGAAAGAAGACAAGCACCAACTGGGGCGCACGTATTTTCCTTCCATTGTCGGCAGGAAACTGGATGAAACACTCAAGCATGACTTGGTTCTCGATATCCGCCATGATTTTGAAGCTGCTTACGAGGGACTGAAACGTTTGCCACGTGAATCCAGGCTGGCTGTATTGGTCGCTTATCGGTATTATCAAACCTTGTTGCGAAAAATTGAACGGGCAAAGGCCTCCACGTTGGAGAATCGTCGAATTCGTGTTTCAAACATTCACAAAACCTATATATTGCTTGAAACTTGGTTGTTCCACCGTTTCATCAGTTGAATGGATATGAAAGAATACCTTATACTGGTCGATGAAAACGACGAGCAAACCGGCATCATGGAGAAACAGGAAGTCCACCGAAAAGGATTGCTTCATAGAGCCGTGTCAGTATTTGTTTTTAATTCCAAAGGTGAATGGCTTTTGCAACAACGTGCTTTCGATAAGTATCATTCAGGAAGTTTATGGTCTAATGCCTGTTGTACCCATCCTTTTCCAGGAGAGTCTAATTTGGATGCGGCCAACCGACGCCTTATTCAGGAAATGGGGTTAAGCTGCCCTCTGAATGAGGTCTTTCAGTTTACCTATAAGGAGACACTGGCGAATGAACTTATCGAAAATGAATTTGATCATGTGTTTGTTGGTATTTCTGACAATCATCCGTGCATTAACCTAGTTGAGGTGATGGGGTACCGCTACATGTCAACACTTGACTTACTGAACGATGTGACCAACAAACCGGAACAATATACGGTGTGGTTCAGGCACATGGTACATCGGGTACATGAACAGTTGAACACTATTCATTAAGACTGGTATGAACCTGCCACTACATCATTTTTCTCTGAGAGAAACACGGAAGTTTCTGGTTGTTTTCTATACGGTGGGTGTCCTTGGAATGGTTATCCCGTTTACCACTTCCTTTTTTCGTGAGTTGGTGCCGTATTCGTTGTGGATGTGTTTTTTTCTTTTGGCCGTATTTCACGTTGGAAAACCCCGGTTACGGGAAATGCTGGCTCTTCTGACTGTTGCATTGTCCGGTTTTTTTATTGAAGTGGTAGGGGTATCAACCGGTGCTGTTTTTGGACGGTACGTGTATGGGGAAAGTTTGGGACTCAACGTATTCAATACACCCATTCTCATTGGTTTCAATTGGTTGTTCTTGGTTTATACAACGGCCAGTGTGGTGGATGTGTTTCCCATTTCCGGCTGGGTGAAGGTGATTCTGGGTGCATTGGCCATGGTGACCTACGACCTGGTCATTGAAATGGTGGCACCATCATTAGACCTGTGGTCGTGGCAAGGAGATGTTGTACCGTTTCAAAACTACGCTGCTTGGTTCGTGATTGCCACGCTGTTTCATGGTTTGTTTCGTATATGTCGGGTTTCAACGATCAATCCGTTGTCATTTCCGTTGTTTGTATTACAGTTGTTGTTTTTTATGACGTTGTATGTGATTCTTACTCTATGATGACGAGTTGATTCTTTTTCGAGTGTATAACCATAAGATGATTTCAAATGGTACTGCTTGCCTGGCTGGTGTTGATCGTTACTTTTATCCGTTTGGTGATAACCTTTATCAATTACCTGGAAGGCAAATCGTTGCCTTCTGCCGATCCTGCTGACGACTTGGTCAGCGTGATCATCCCCGTCCGAAATGAGGCGACCACCATAGCTACAGTGTTGAGTGATGTGTGTGCCCAGCGGCAATTGAATATGGAGATTCTGGTTTTTGACGATGAATCTACTGATCAAACGGCAGAACTTGTACGAGGAAGGGCCGAGAGTGACAATCGGATTCACCTGTTGTCCGCCATTTTACCGGAAGGATGGATGGGCAAAAACCATGCCTGTCATCAGGCAGCCATGCAGTCCAAGGGGCGTTACTTGTTATTTGTCGATGCCGATGTGCGCTTGTCTGACGATGTCGTGTCAAGAGCCGTGCATTACCTAAAGCAACACAAACTGAGTTTGCTGTCCTTGTTCCCAAAACAAAACTGTGAAACGTTGGGTGAACAATTGACGGTACCCCTTATGAACGTGATTCTTCTTTCCCTGCTGCCCCTTTCCCTGGTTCCTGGAAGCCGTTTTGTGTCCCTCTCAGCAGCAAATGGTCAGTTTATGTTGTTCGACAGGACGGCATACGAGTTGCTGCTTCCTCATGAAAAAGTAAAGTTGCAGTGCTTGGATGATATCCTGATAGCCAGGTATCTGAAACAACAGGGGCACCGTGTCGCTGTCCTGGCTGCCGAGCCTGGTGTCGAATGTCGGATGTACACCGGGTTCAACGAGGCTGTGTCGGGATTTAGCAAAAATATCCTGCATTTTGTGGCAAACTCGGTTCCGGCCACACTTATTTTTGGATTGATCACTACCTTTGGCCTTATTCCGATTGTGATGGGATGGGGATTGAATGGCGTTCTGGCCTATGGATCGCTGGTGGTACTTATACGCATACTGGTGTCACTTACCAGCCACCAACCTGTAACACTCAATCTGGTATTAATCGTAGCACAACAACTAACCCTGGCATGGATGATGGTGGTGGCTGCCGTCAGGACGTACCGAAAAGCACTGAAATGGAAAGAAAGACCAATTTGCTGATTCTTCTGTTCTCACTGTGTGCCATGCTGGCTCAGGCTAGTTACAAGAGTGAGATCTATGAAGCATACGTGAAAAAGGACATGCCTAGGTGGAAGCTCATAATGGAAAGGCTGGAAAATGTACCTTCCAGGACACAGGCTCAGGTGTTGGAACTGATCAATTACCAATATGGTTACATTGGGTGGTGTCTGTCTGAGGACAGGAATGAAGAAGCCAAGAAATTCATCGACAAGGTTGAGTCAGCCGCCTTGTTGTTGGAGGCACAAAATTACAAGGTTTCACAAGCGAACGCCTACCTGGCCGCCATCTATGGTTTTCGTGTCAGTCTGACTCCGATAAAAGCACCGATCCTGGGTCCCAAAAGTATTTCCCACGCTGAATTGGCCATGAAGCAGGATAAAAACAATCCATTTGGATATATTCAATACGGTAATGCGTTGTACTACCGTCCCAAGTTACTGGGGGGGTCCAAACAGAAAGCGTTAACTTATTTCCTGAAGGCTGAACAGTTGATGAATGGACCTGCCAGCAAAGGGGATTGGAATTATCTGAACCTGTTGGCATTGATAGGGCTGGCTTACCTGGAAACGGATCAACCCAAGAAAGCGGAAGGTTATTTTGAAAAAGCGTTGAAAGCGGAACCGCGCTTCACCTGGGTGAAAGAGGAATTGCTTCCAAAACTGAGAAACCTGGAAAAAAACTGATATGGGCGAGCTAAAAAAAGTGTTGATCGTCGGTGCCGGTATGGGAGGGCTATCCACAGCTCTTCGACTGGTTAAACGAGGATATGCCGTGACGGTGCTTGAAAAAAACGAGCAAGCCGGTGGACGCCTGAACCAACTTTGTTCCAACGGTTTCACGTTTGACACAGGCCCCAGCTTTTTCAGCATGAGTTACGAGTTTGAGGAGTTGGCAAAAGATGCCGGCATTCGATTGCCCTTTGAATACCAAGCCCTGGATCCATTGTATACGGTACATTTTCGGGGCAGCAATAAAAAATGGGAACTCTACCGGGATATCACTCAACTTGCTTCTCAGTTCAAGGATGTAGAGCCGGATTTTGAAAAACACATGCGGCGTTACCTGAGAAAGGCCTCGGCCTTATTCAATGATACAACCGACACCATTATCAAACGGAACTACAATTCGGTGGCCGCCTTTATCGCAGCCATGCTTACGGTTAATCCTGTCCACCTGCCCGTGCTCTTTCGTTCCTATTGGCAACAGGTGGGTCTGTATGTTACGTCCCACGAGGCCAGGCAGATTCTTTCATTGGTGGCCTTTTTTCTGGGAAAAACACCGTTTAATACCATGGGTGTTTATACGTTGCTATCCTATACCGAATTCCAGCACGACGGGTATTTCAATGTCAAAGGTGGCATGTATGCAATTGTCACCGGAATAGTGGACGAACTGGAAAAAGCCGGGGTTCGGTTTGTATACAACACCGAAATTAAGGATTACCGGGAAGAAGGCGGGCAATTGATTGGTTTGGTGGATCAAAACGGAACGATCTGGACATCGGATGCGTACGTGATTAACTCGGATGCGGCGTATTTTCGAAATGTCGTTTTAAGGCGGGTTGATTTCAGTGATGCCCGTATGGCCAGAAAAGACTGGACCATGGGGTACCTGACTTGTTACTTGGGCATTGACGGCAAGTTGCCGGATGTCCATCATCACAACTACTACCTGGGTAGGGATTTTCGCGACTATGCCGGCAAGGTGCTGACCAGTGGTGAGGGTCTGGACAATCCCTATTTCTATGTTAATGTGGTTTCCAAGTACAACAAACACTGTGCGCCGGAAGGTTGTGAAAGTTTGTTCATCGTTTGTCCCGTACCCAATCTGCTACACAAACCGTCCTGGGAAGATAAGGATGCCATCGTGAACAGGATCTTGGAGGATTTTTCCCGCCGAATTGGTCAGGATATCAGGCAACGCATCGTCACTCGAGTTGTGTTCACTCCCGAAGACTGGAAAAACCGGTACAACCTTTACAAGGGCGCAGGACTGGGATTGTCCCACACCCTTGGTCAGATAGGCGCTTTTCGTCCCAGGAATATCGACGAACGCTACAGCAATGTGTTTTATGTGGGCGCTTCCACCGTACCGGGGGCTGGACTTCCCATGGCTGTCATCAGCTCTAAGCTCGTGGTGGAGCGTGTTGAGACGTACTTTTCAGCCCGGTATTCGTTATGACAAGGTGGTAAATGCTTGTTCGAAGTCGTTTATGATGTCATCGATGTGTTCGATACCCACCGAAACCCGCAACAATCCGGGTACGACTCCGGCTGCCCGCTGTTCTTCGGCCGACAACTGTTCGTGCGTGGTGGCCGCCGGATGGATGATCAGCGATTTGGCATCTCCCACATTGGCCAGGTGGCTTAGTAGTTTCACATGGTTGATCACCTCATCTGCCTGTTTGGGATCGCCCTTCAACTTGAATGTCAACACGGCACCCGGTCCTTGGGGGAAATATTTTTGACCCAATGCAAAGTAGGGGCTGCTTTTCAATCCGGGGTAGTTCACGTATTCCACCTTGGGGTGTTTCTCCAACCATTCGGCCAGTGCCTGTGTATTTTGTATGTGACGCTCCAGCCGCAGTGACAATGTTTCCAAGCCTTGCAGTAACAGGAAGGAGTTGAAAGGGCTGATGGTGTTGCCCCAATCACGCAATCCTTCCACACGGGCCCGGATGTTGAAGGCGATGTTACCGAAAGGACCGCCCGAGCCAAACACGTCCCAGAACACCAGACCGTGGTAGCTGTCGGAAGGTTCGGTGAAGGCTGGAAATTTGCCGTTTCCCCAGTTGAAATTGCCGCTGTCCACAATGATACCGCCAAGTGAAGTACCATGTCCGCCTATCCACTTGGTGGCCGATGCGACCACCACGGCGGCTCCGTGTTCGATGGGACGGAACAAGTAGCCTCCCGCGCCGAATGTGTTGTCCACAATCAAGGGAATGTCGTGCTTGTTGGCAATGGCGGCGATGGCGTCAAAATCGGCAATGTTCAGCCCCGGATTACCGATGGATTCCAGGTAAATGGCCTTTGTCTGATCATCGATGAGTGCTTCAAACGAAGAGGGTTCGTCGTTTGGTGTGAATCGGACTTCAACGCCCAATCGCTTGAACTGGTTCTTGAACTGGTTGTAGGTGCCACCATACAGGTGTGAGCTGGATACAAAATTGTCTCCGACTTGCACAATATTGTTCAGCGCAATGAACTGTGCCGATAGGCCGGACGAGGTGGCCAGACCGGATACGCCGCCTTCAAGGGCCGCCACCCGCTTTTCAAACACATCTGTGGTGGGATTTTGCAGGCGTGTGTAGATGTTTCCGAACTTGCGAAGGCCGAATAGATCGGCACCGTCGCTTGCATCGTCAAAGACGTAGGAAGATGTTTGGTAAATTGGAACCGCACGTGCGTGTGAGGCTTTGTCCACTTCCTGACCTGCGTGAATCTGAAGGGTTTCGAACCGTTGTTGTGTCGTTGTTGCCATAAGTCAGATGTTGTTTTAAATCGTTATTCTACCTGCAAAATTATCCGGTTGGAGTGTGGTGTCAAATCCCCTTCATAGGGCATATTGGGTAGTGTATAATGCATAAATATGCATAAAACAAACTGTTCTATGGAACAAGCACAGCCTCGAAAGACCTGAAAACGGCCCAGGTTGTGGTCAATCCTTGAACAGACTCAGGTCGACAAACTCACCCATAGCCTTGTGACCGGCCACGTTGGGGTGCAGGTAGTCATCTTGCAGGGCATCCTTCATTTTGGCCGGATCGGAAGGGTCACACATGGCTTTGTCGAAGTCAATCACGCCGTCAAACGCCCCGCTGGAGCGGATCCATTCGTTGACAGTGTTTCGGCAGACCTCGCGGAAAGTACCGTAATACCCGTTGTTCTTTACCGGCATGATGGTGGCACCATAAATCGTTATGCCCTTGGCGTGGGCTTTTTCAATCATCTGTTTATACGCATCGATAAGTGCTTTGGCCCTGTTTGAAGCCGCTGTCTCGTTGTTTGGTAAATTGCCGATGTCGTTGATGCCCTCGTATACGATAGCCCAGCGTATACCCGATTGGTTGAGAATGTCCCGTTCATAACGCACCATGGCTGTAGGCCCAAGGCCGCCTGCCAGCACGCAGTTGCCACCTATGCCCATGTTCAGCACACCAATCTTGTTGGTTTTCTTGTTTTTCAACAAGCGTTCCGACAGGATGTCAGGCCAGCGGTTCTGCTGATTGGTTGTCGAACCACGTCCGTCAGTGATGGAATTGCCAATGATGGCCACCGCTTTTGTTCTTCCCGAGGCTTTCACATCGATACCGTTGATGATGTACCAGTGGTCTGTGGTGACAGCACCCGTAAAATCGGTTACGGCAGAATTGTTGCCCGACAATAGGTAGGAGGTGGTTCGTGAGCCTGGATGACCGGTAACATCGGCCGAGGTCTCACCTAAATAAAGCGTGATGGCCACATCCATGCGAGGAGTTAGTTTAAACGATATGGGGTCTGAATACGCAACGGCTCCGGCTGCCAGTGTTATTTCCGTTTTGCCCCCAAATGTCAGGGTTTTGTTTGTTTTTACATCGATGGCAGATCCTCCCTTTGAAGCGGCAATCTGCGCCGATTTCAGCGTGACAGGGCTTTTGCTGTGTTCGTTGGAAAACTTCACACGCAGCATTTTGCCGCCAATAGACACTCGTACAACCTGACGCAGGGAATTGTTGGTCAAACCGGGTTTAGGTGGATTGTTATGGGGTTCCACAAGTTGGGGTGCTGTGGCCCAGGTTCCCACCCAGCGGTTTTTTGCCTGTACGGATTCGCTCGGAAAAAAAAGGCTTACAAGGATTGCTGAAAGTAGACAAAGAAAGGTGTTGTTTTTGTTTCGCATGGCTGAATTCACGGTTTATTTGCCAAAGATAACAGTCTTTCGTCAATCATCGTCAATGAGTAAATTTGTTTGTGGTCTGGATACACTGCTTCTTTTGTTCAAAAAAACTGTCAGTGCTTTTTGGTGTGTATGAAATGCTTGATCGCACCTTTTGTACGGAAAAAGTTGACTACCATCAACAAGAATAAGGTTGGCAGTTTCAACAGAGAGGTTAGTGTAATTTTTTTTATCATGGAGCTTGGCATGGCCAACCCTAATGCAATCGAACACAGCAACAGTAAAAGCCACCATTTTAGTGCGTATGTTCTATTTATGAAGCTGAGTGATAAAGCCATGAATGTCGTAAATCCAAGCACGACCACTCTAGGTGGCATCATCCATTGAAAGACTTTGTCCATATAATCAACATTCTTTGTCAGAACGGCTTCCGGAAGCCATTTGAAGGCTTTTCCAAGCAGATGGAATTGTGCGGCCAACCATCTTCTTCGTTGGTTGAAGTAAGCAGATGATCCGGTTACTTTATCATCAAAGACCAGGACATCTTCTAGGTAATGCACTCGTATGTTAGTACGAAATAGCAGTATTTCAAGTTCTTTGTCTTCACCCGCTGTATTCAATTGACCCGTTATATGTTTAAACCAGTTAAAAGAAAAGACCATTCCTGAACCGATCAGGGCAGAAGAAACACCCATCGCAACATGCCCTTTTCTAAAAATGGCGTTGTTGATTTCCTCACTTAAACCATCCATAATAGCGATGTCAGTTTGTGCTTTTTTGGCCGTTCTATGAGCCTGAATGGCTTTCAGGCCTGCAGTAAAAGCGGCGTTTAACTGTTGCAAGAATGAAGGTCTGACTGTGTTGTCAGCATCCAGAATGACTACGGCATCGAATGATCCATCTTCGTGCTGCGACATGGCATAGTTGAGAGCCTTGGCTTTCAAACTTTCGTTGGGTTCAAAAACAAGGACCTTCACCCCCATTTCTGCCAGCAGGTTATTGGTGGATGCTTGCATCCTGTCTGCTATCACCTCCACCTCGAATGAGTTTTTGGGGTATGACTGCTGAATAAGGGACTTCACAGATTCAATAATTACATCATCTTCCTTGAAGGCTGGAATTAAGATCAGAAAGCGGGTTTGGGCCTTAGGCGTTTCAAAGAGGGGTGTTTTGTAAAAATGTGAAGCGATGGCGTAAACCAGCAAGTAAACAATAGAGAGGGCAAGAAAGGTAAAAACCAACCAGTCCAGTATGTTAAACGTTTCAATGAATAGATCTTGCTCCATATCGATGCCGTATAAAATCAATCATGCCTTTTGCCGTAGCTTTCACATAACTTGATTGACCTTTGATGAGAAACAGAAACATGTCTTTTGTACAAACGAAAAGAATAAAATAAAGAAAGAAAACAGCAAACTCGCTTCGACTTCTGTTACGCTTTGCAAACAACAGCCTGTTCCTTGTCATGTAGTATTGCTTAAGCTTGCTGTTGGCTCCTACTGTTTGACCCTCCCTGTGAATGACAGTGGCAAACGGTAAGTACCATAATTCAAACCCGTTGCGAATAAAGTTTTCACTCCAGTCCGTTTCTTCATAATAAAGAAAATACGTTTCGGGGAGAGGCCCGACACGATCAAGGGCTGCTCTACTCACTATCATGGCAGCACCATGTACGTAATGAGTTTTGGTTGGTGAACTGTATTGCCCTCTGTCATGTTCCAGGTAACCGATACCCTTATTTCTCAAGGTAATCCTCGACATGGCAGTATATCCGGCAAATTGTATGGTGTCAGCCGGATGTTGAAAAAGAATCTTTGGAGATGAGGCGCCTATTTCTGGATGTTGGTTCAAAAAGTCAATCAAATCTTTTACGGAGTTGTCTAACAGGAGGGTGTCATTGTTAAGAAAAAAAAGATAATGCCCTTTGGCACGTTGAATGCAGTAGTTGTTGCCACCAGCAAACCCGAGATTGGTTTCGCTTCGAAAGATGACGTATTCCGGAAAGTACGATTTTAACTTAATAGATTCATTAATGCTTGATCCGTTGTCAAGTACAAGACACTCGTAGTTCAGCCCTGTCAGGTTTTTCTTGACACTGTTTAGCATATCGCAAGTCAGTTCTAGACCGTTGTAATTGACAGTGATGATGGATAATTCAATCATGAAGGTGGTTGATTCTGTTCTGTCAGGTTTTGTCTGATTTGCGTCCAAGCGCATTACGTTTAATAGTTGTCCCTAAATTAACGAAATAGTTTTAATAAAACCTGATTTACTTTGTCCTTTTGATCTCAAACCTCCTCTCTGTTGATACGTTTTTTATTAAAAAACCCCTCACAGCCTTCTGACTGTGAGGGGTTTAAGTTAAATTCAGTGGAGATGGAGGGAGTCGAACCCTCGTCCAAACGGTGAACCAATATGCTTTCTACATGCTTATCTTCGCCTAGGTTTTCGAACTCGAACCGGACCGAAGCCACCTATCCAAGCCTTATTCCGTTTAGTTTCAGAAAGAACCCCGGACGTGCTCCTTCCTATTCCCGATATTGCTGCACCACCGATTCCTTTTAGCTTCAGGACGAGAGCTGGGGGTGATGTCACGTCCCTGCCACTGTGGCAAGGATTAAGCCGATCTACTGTGATTCGATCAAGCTGCGAGAGCGTAGTTGTTTTCGCCAGTTAAGGTTTTGACCCTGAGATTAGAGTGCTTAGAATCAATGCACTGCATGCTTACATACCTGCCCTGACCGCTGTCAATGCCAGTCATCCCCGGTAAGCTTTTGATAAGTAGGCTTCTACTTTATTACTGCGTCGCCTTGTCAGGTCACATACTTTAGTCTGCTCCCATCCAAAGCTCCTTGCGGCTTCGTATAAGCCTGCTTCTCAAAAACTCTCCCATTGCTAGGGAACTTGGGTACAAAGATACAAAAAAAAGAACTTACTTGGCGTAGCTGACGGCGCGGGTTTCACGGATGACCGTGATTTTTACTTGTCCGGGGTAGGTCATCTCATCCTGGATCTTCTTGGCGATGTCAGCGGACAGACGTTCTGTCTCCTTGTCGTCAATTTTATCGGCACCTACGATGACGCGCAGTTCGCGACCGGCCTGGATGGCGTAGGTCTTGAGGACACCGGGGTAGGATAGTGCCATTTGTTCGAGGTCGTTGAGGCGTTTGATGTAAGCTTCCACGATTTCTCGACGCGCACCCGGGCGGGCGCCGGATATAGCGTCACAGACCTGGACGATGGGAGCCAGCAGGGATTGCATCTCACATTCGTCGTGGTGAGCACCGATGGCGTTACAGATATCCGGCTTTTCCTTGTATTTTTCAGCAAGCTTCATGCCAAGTAGTGCGTGCGGCAATTCCGGTTCGTCGTCGGGCACCTTTCCGATGTCGTGCAACAGACCGGCGCGTCGGGCTTTCTTGGTGTTCAAACCCAGCTCGGAAGCCATGGTGGCGCAAAGGTTGGCTGTTTCACGGGCATGCTGGAGCAGGTTCTGTCCGTAGGAAGAACGGTATTTCATGCGGCCGACCATGCGGATGAGTTC
>CAYTIY010000026.1:0-5130 GCA_964438045.1 uncultured Bacteroidales bacterium
AAAATAGAAGGAACTGTCGTAAATACTGCCTGTCCACTGCGTGTTCAAACCGGGAATGTCGCCTTTGAGATTTTGCGCCATGGAGCCGGGGAGCGACACGGTTTCATCAAATGCACGCATAAACCATTGCTCCTTTACGCCCACATCATCCCTATCCATGCGAAACATCCAGTCTCCGCTCAATGGCATGGTTTCTGAACACACGGGTAGTGATACGATAACGGAAAGAAGCAAAAAAACGATCCAACGGCAGGTTGATTTCATGGAGTCAGCAACTTAAAGCATCCAAAGATAGTGATTTCTTTTCAGGTCGCTCACAAGCCGGTTTGTTCCTTATTGTCCTTGGTTAACACAATGACAACCCCTCGGGGACTATTTTTCTTGCCATCTAGCGGAGCAATCGAACACGACACGTTTATCTTCAGCCCAGACTTTTCGAGCAAATAAGCATCTATATGCTGGTTGTAACCACGTTCTCCGGAAAACCAATTACGGACAGAGAGCAAGGGCATACCTGACTCTTTCTGGAAAAGCGGAAAGTATTTTTCAAGGGACTTCCCCTCTGACTCGTCTATCCTCCAGCCACAGAGCTGCTCGGCGGAAAGGTTCATGTAACGAATCACACCCTGAGCGTCGGTAATCACGACAGCTTCCGACAAAACATCCATCGAAAACCGGAATTGCAGTTCCAAGACTTCCAGTTCCTCTTCCTTTTCGAACAGTTTTCGGGATTTCTTATTCTCGCTGATGGACAGATAGGCCAACAGCCCAAAAAAGAACAGCACTACCAAGATCAGTCCAATCGTAACAGAAAGAAAAAGAGAAGATTGCAGATCAGATTTTCGTTTGCTGTCGTCAAACACCGCCATTACTTTCCAGGGCGTATGTGGCAGGTCGAACACCCGGATTAACTTGAGCCGAGGATTAAGCGGATTGTCCCTCAGTCTTTCGGGAAGGGGAATCCAACAAGGGGTGCCTACCATGATCGTATCTTCAGGGTTGTACATCAGCCATCCCCCTGAAAGTTGTTGCCTGATCAGGAAAATTGAACCCTTATGATTGATCCTGCGCCAGTCGACCAACATCTTATCGATGGATGAGGAAGGATCAATTTTGAAAATGACTCCTCCCAGTGGAGATCCGTCCGCTCGTCTGACCACTGCGACCAGATCGATGTATATGTGTTGGTCTATAGCAGACCGATAAATATCCGACGCAAAGCAGCTATCCGTCTGTAGGGCCTTTAAAAAAATACCGCGATCAATAGAGTCATTGAAAGTCAACGCCGGATTGGTCGAAGTTTGGTACTCACCCGCCACATTCAGGAATACGAGTTCTGCATATTGGTGCTCTGATTTGATTTGATTGAACGTGGTGACAACAGCAGACTCATCGTCCTGTCCGTCCACATACCGTGCTATCAGATTAACCAGCCTTGAATCCTTTGCTATAGTGCTGACATCGTGCATTTCATCTTGAAACCAGTCGGAAAGCAAGACTTCCTTGGAAGAAGCAACTGCATCCAACAGGGTGGTGCTTTCTACCTTTATGTGCCGCTTCCCCTCCGTATGAATCACAACAATCAACAGCGCAAAAAAAACAGCGACCACACTGGTGATGATAGCCGTCGTCAGTAATTTTTCACGTTGGTTCGCATTCATGGTATCGATTGCTAAATGACATCTAAAATACGACAAAACAGACATTATTGACACATGTATGCTGCAAAATATTCGATTATCTTTGCAACGCACTCAACTCGAAAAAATGGAAACGCTCATCGAATGGGGTTATTTGGGTCTGTTTATCGCCACCTTTCTGGCCGGCAGCATCTTGCCTTTCAGCTCCGAATTGGTTCTGAGCGGACTTCTGGCTACGGGAGCAGACAGTGTCGGCTGTCTGGTTGCCGCCTTGGCCGGAAACGTGTTGGGTGGTATGACGTGCTACGGCATTGGACACTTGGGGAATCCCCTCTGGATTGAACGGTATCTGCACGTCAAGCCCCAAAAACTGGAACGGATGACACGCTACCTGGAGGGCAAAGGTGCCTGGATGGCATTTTTTACCTTTGTTCCGGTGGTGGGAGACTTGATGGCTGTTGGATTGGGATACCTCAGAGCCAATATCTGGATATCCCTCGCTGCAATGACAGTGGGAAAAGGCTTACGCTACCTGTTGTGGATGCAACTGACCTACGGTGTCCTTCGATTGATTTGAACGTTGGTTTCTTCCAACATATTGTTTCACTTAAACACATCAATTAAAATGAATGCAACCGAACAGGTACTGGAAGCCATGAAAAAAGCAGGCGCTCCGGTAAATGCGGGCAAACTGGTCGAATTGACCGGTCTGGACCGTAAAGAAGTAGACAAGGTCATGAAGCAACTGAAGGCATCCGGTGCCATCGTTTCTCCAAAAATGTGTTACTGGGAGCCTGCAAAATGAGTCCTGCAATTTGCTTCAAACGCTGGTCACGAAAAAACTACGCAGTTTTTGCCAGCTTGCACCATGTTGTAAAAATCGGAGTGGTGACGTTTTCCTGCACATTGGTTCAGGTTTGTTACCAATCCGTTTTTGCACAGGTGGGATCCATCAGCTATCCGAGGGAAGAAACCGCACTGGAAGAGGTGGAAATATCCGCCAGCCAGCCCCTTCCCTGGTCCGCTTTGCCCTTCTCCGTACAATCCGTCGAACAAAAAGACATTGCGGCTGCGCCGGTCTCCAGTCTCGAATATATCCTGGAATACTTGCCGGGGGTAGACATCAGGCAACGAGGTCCTGACGGCACTCAAGCCGATATCAGCTTGAACGGCGGTTCTTTCGATCAGGTATTAATCCTTTTAAACGGTGTCAACATCACCGACCCCCAAACCGGTCATTACAACCTGGACATTCCCCTTGATCTGAGCCAGGTTAGCCGTATCGACGTGCTACGCGGATCGGCCGCAGGCATCCTTGGCTCCAATGCCTTTTCGGGAGCCATCAATCTAATCACAACACCTTCTTCCTACAAAAACGGTTTCATCGGCAAGGTGGAGCTGGACATCGGCAGTTTTCATCGTAGACAGGGTCGTACTGAACTGTCTTATTCATCCGACCGATTGTCACTTCAGGGAGCCTGTTCCTACAAAACAAGCGAAGGCTACATTCCCAATACCGATTACCAACTACTCAACGGCAACGTTCAGGCCGGATACCGGCATCCGTCAATGGGAACGTTCCTGCTTCAGATGGGTTATCAACAAAAGGATGTTGGAGCCAACAGCTTTTACAGCCTGGCCTATCCCAATCAGTACGATGCTACCGCATCGCAGTACTCCGCGCTGACATGGGACAAGTCGTTGGAACGAAGCTACCTCCAGGCTCAGTTGTATCAACGTAGGCATCACGACCGCTTCGAATTGTTCAGGGACATGATTGACGCGGCTCCTTGGTATACGGGACACAACTATCACCTGACGGATGTCACCGGTGGCAAATTCACCGTGGGCTTTACACAGGGAAACCACTACGATCTGATGGGCGCCGAAATCCGCAACGAGCACATTTACAGCACCGTTCTTGGCAATCCGTTGTCAACACCCAGGGAAGACCCTTTCGACCCATCGGCTCTTTTCATCAAAGCCAAGAACCGAAGCACGCTCAGCGGGGTTTTTCACCACCGCATGCGGTTCAGCCAGGTTGTCACATCAGTGGGAGCAACGTTCAATTACACACCCGACATCGGGGTGTACTGGCAGGGAGGATTAGACGGACGCTTAGCTATGGGCAAAGAAACGACGGTAACGCTCAACATAAACCGATCTCTCCGCTTGCCGACTTTTACCGACCTGTATTACCAGAGCGCGACCCAACGCAGCAATCCTGACCTGAAGCCCGAAGAGGCAGTGACGCTTGAGGCACGGCTTGACAAGCAAACACGGGAGACAACCCTCTCTTTGAGCTGTTTTCACCGGTGGGGATCCCACCTGATCGACTGGATTCGAAAACCGGATTCCACAAAATGGGAAAGCAGAAACCTGACCGCCATCCAAACCACCGGTTACACGGCTGAGATGGGTTGGCATCCTCAAAGGAGACACCTTTCTTCTATCATCGTGGATTACAGTTTTCTTTACCTGAACAAAACAGCCAATGGGTTTGACTCCAGGTATGCGTTGGATTACCTCAAGCATAAGGTTGACATCAGGGCTTCAGGTCGACTATTCGAGACTCGGACGTTGGGGGCTGTATCCTTACAGATAAACGCCGGTTACTTCGACCGTTCAGGCACATTCAACGATCCGGTTACGAATTCACCGAGACAGTACGATCCGTATTGGCTGATAGATACGCGCATCACCTGGAAACGGGGACGTGTGGTGGTATTCACCGACGTATGCAACGTGTTAGATGCAACGTACACGGACTTTGGCGGTTTGTCACAACCGGGACGAAACGTGCGTACCGGTTTGAACGTTTCGTTCTAAATTCATTTCACTGTTCACCGATCCAGTCAATGGCACGTTCGATCAAGGTATCGAAGCCATTGGCCCGATCGGTTGAATTCATGCTCACCGAACTATCCGGATCGATACCCCATTCAATGTGCTGCATGTTGGCATCAAATAGTGGACAAGCTGAAAAACGAACCATCCACCCATTGGGCAACTCGTTGGACAAAGGCATACCTCCTCCTCCACCTGTACGGTCGCCCATCACAATGGCACTCGGAGCCAGTTTCATTCTGCTGACAAAGGAATTGGTGGCACTGTACGACGAACGGTTAGTCAATACGACCACGGGGTTTTCCCAACGATCACCTTGTTTTCTGGCTGGTGTATATACGGCAACAGGCTTTGAGAAATCATCATGCCCGTTGCCGGTTTTGTGGCACATATACCCGGTCAAGGTATTTTCCTGCATGAAATAGGAGGCCAATTTCTCCGCCAGGTACATGGATCCCCCGCCGTTGTTCCGCACGTCCACAATCAACCCATCACACGAATCGCATTGAGCGAGAATATGCTCCAGATTTTCATTGGTAAACTCGGTGGAAAAACTACCATAATATAGATAGCCTATCCTCCCTCCTTCCAACAAGCTGTAATCTATTCCCCCGGCCGTACGGTAATCCCTACCCAGGTATCG
>CAYTIY010000026.1:5140-14525 GCA_964438045.1 uncultured Bacteroidales bacterium
GGTTATGCCAAATCCGTTCAGATAGGTTTCAAATTTTCGTCCTTTTATCAGTTGAAACTGGCAGCTGATTTCTTTTGGAAAGCCGTAAAAATCGCCTATATAATTCAATATGGAGAAGAAAATGACAAGCAACTCTTCATCAAAATTGGAAGGATAATCCTGAAACCAGGACCAGTACCTGCTTCTGTCAAACGAAGAATACAAATTTACGTGCCCATCTTTGAGCGTGCTGAGCATGGATGCCATCAGGTCAAACAATTCAATGTCACCGTTTACCGAATCCAACTTTGCCTTGTACGCCACATGCACGGAATCCCAGTTGATCTGCTTGTACTTCAAATAGCAATACCGGGTATCGACAATGTTCCAAAGGGCCTCAAAATTGCCTTCTTTGGTATTTGGGCAGGTATCGGGTTCATCCAGGCAAGCGTTGAACAACACAGTCAACAACAACACCATAAAAACGGGAAGCGTTCGCAGAGTCATATCGGTTTTTGTTGCAAGTTTATCGATCAAGGTACAAATACTGATCAGGGTTGGGTCGACGGGCACCTGAAAACAGCAGCACATCAAACGTACATCCTATTTGAAAGGCCCAGCTTTGTTGTTTCAACATCCAGTCGTCAACCGAGAACAACGCATAGTTTCCGGTTACTCCAAAGCTGACAACGACCGCATTCAGGGGAATATCCACCGAATACTGCATATGCCAAGCGTTTTTGTTGTGAAAAGAGGTCAAGTGAAACACATCGTCGTATTGACCAAACGTCAACATCTCATAATACGACAACCCCCTGACGGGTGCGAATTGGCATCCCAGCACAGGTACGCGCAGGTTGGCTTTCAAGCGCATATCGCGTGATCGGACGGGCAGGTCGTAAGTCAGGCTTCCTGCAAACAACACCTCTGTAAGTAAATCAAAATTATACGGATTGTTCACGTTTCTTGAATGGATCCTGGCACCAAGCGAAGCACCCAGCATTGGTCCGATTGATGGTTTTACACCTAAAATGGATTTGAGGGGAAACATTGTTCCCCAAGCGTACTGCAGATTGGTATAAGAAATGGATGCCGTACCAGCTTCATTTGATATGGCGGTTGACATGATCTCCAGCTCTTGTTGCAGGTACAGGTTTGTTTGTAAACGAGATGGATAACGGGTGGTTGCATAGTTTAGTTGCATACCCGTTCCACTATACAGTTCGTTGGACAAATATCCATCATGTAGATTTACCGAGGTGAGCCCAAACAAGAGGCGGTTGGTGGTAAGGCGTTTTCTGCCATCCGGACCTGCAGCCGACAGCGTTCCCGATAACAGAATACAGCCTAATAACGGAAAGGCGTATTTTTTCAGCATGGTTCACATTTTCGCAAAGATAAAAAAAAGGCGCCCAAAATTGGACGCCTTTTTATAAAGATTCGATCAATGTTACTTAACGAGTTGTTTTACCACGTCGTTGTTGATCTTGACCAAGTACAAGCCCTTGCTAACCTTGATCTGCGAAGCATTCTTCACGCTGATCTGACGACCTGCGATATCGTAAACCGATACGCGTTCGTTGGTCAAACCGGAGATGTGGATGATGCCATCTCTGCTGTACACTTGGTACTTGCTGGAGTTAGCTTTTTCTCCACTGATTGCGGTAGGAGCATTGTTGATCAATTCCAATTTGAAGTTGTCAACCTGTACGTTACCGGAAGACAAGAGACCAAGTTGGATAGCATCGCTAGCGTTGGCTCTGAATTCAAGTTTGAGGTTTTTCCAAACATTGCTGTTCTTGAGGGTATCCTGCAAGTACAGTCTCTGTCCTTCTTCGTAGCGGTTAAGCACCTTGACGAACAGACGGGCATCGCTCTTGTAGGAAGAATCGCTGCGTACGTCGGCGGTCAACATGTAAACACCAGTTGAAGGTGCATACAGAGTCTGATACAGCTTGACGTTCTTAACGGTGTCAGCAAACATTTGGTAAGCCTTGGAACCTTCAGTAGGATTGGTCGTGATGATGTTCAAATCACTTTGATTTTCGGTTGTGTCAACGTTAGCCACAACACTCCAGTCTGCAGGTGCGAAGAAGTTACCCAGTTCAGCCTTAACAGATGTGTTGGCATCGAAACCTTCCAGTTCTTCTGCTCTTGCACCGGCTTCAAAGCCAGGATTCTTCACATAGGATGTAACGTCACCTACCGTGGGAGCTTCAGTACCGAAGTAAGACAGTTTCATGTTGTCATACTGAACAATGTTGTTGGAACGGAAACCTACGGTTGCAACACCACCTGTGGTATTGAACACACAGAATACTTTCTTCCAACCTGTATTTGTCCAACCGTGACCACCGGGCCATGTTTTTTCCAAAGAGTCAGAGGTGAAGCGTTTGTTTTCAGCCGTGATGGCATAAACATGCTGTGTACCGGCCTTGGAAGAATCCGTTGTACGAACATCACCCGAAAGGATGTAGTAACCAGCCTGGAGCGGTTGTGAAGTGATCTGAGAAAGGTCTACTTCACTGACTTTACCACCTGACCATACTTCATAGCACTTGCCACCTTCGCTTGGTGTAGTTGAGTAGTAGTTGCAACCTGTCCATGCATCGGTAACGACGAGAGATCCCCAACCCTTAGGCATGTTGAGCGCACTCCAACTGCCAGTCGTAAAGCCGGCCAGTTTCGTTCCACCGGTGACACCGGTTTCAAAGCCAGGATTCGTCAATACCCAGTTGTAGTCAGCAGGACGAGACGCTGAGTAAGTCTGTGACTGGTAGTAGGTAAGGACAGCAGCATCCAACGTAGCAATGGTTTCTGCATCGACGGTGTAGCTGGTGTAAGCGGACTGAGCCGTTGCAATAGCAGCCTGGAATACTTCCAAACCGGGGAATCCCAAAGCGATCTCATCGTCAAAGGTTTTCAGGGTCTTGCCAATGGCCACCCAGTCAGCACACAATTCATTGTATGTAGCGATGGCTTCGGTAAGAGTGGCTACGTGTTCGGCAGTCGGAGTCTTATCGATAGAGTCTTGCTTACAAACGTCCAAAGCAGCCTGCAAGTCTGCAGCGGCCGGTTGGAAACCGGTTGTCAAGGTTGTGCGGGCAGTTGCCATCAAAGGAATCGCAGCCAGGTAAGCGTTGATGTCGAATGTGGTCACAGCCTGAGCGTCGTTGAGCTGTTGGATTTTATTGGTGATATCGAGGATACCTTCCAAATCATCTGAAGTGAAACCGATCGAGTAAAGACTGAAGCCGTACATCAGGGTATTCTTGGCCCTTGTGTCACCGGAATACAGCCTACCGCCTAAACGGTTGTACAAAGTACCGGTATAGGTTTGAACGTCCTTGGCGGTTCTGAGTGCAACCCTAGGTTGCGGCATCGTACCGGTTGCAACCTGTACAGCGTCGAAGTAGAGGGTACCCACACCGTTCACCTGAGCATAGGTGACATTGTGCCAGGTATTGCCAAGAGGAGTTTTGTTTTCACCTACACCGACAAAGGGTTCGTTACCGTAGTTACTGGGAGTACATACGTGGCGGGCACGTTTGGGCTCGAAGTACATACCACCATATGCTTTTCCACCAAGGTCTTCGCTGTTACCGAAGGCGTAAAGCAGCTGACCGTAATCTGACCAAGTCTTGTGGTCAACGGTTGTATCCTTACGGACAAACACACTTACGGTGTAGTCTCTCAGTTTGTAGATGTATTCACCGATGGGTTTGCCCAGTTCGAGCCATTGATTGCCCGTGTTACCAAAAGCAACCACATTGAAGAGGTCGGTTCCTTCCGTGCTACCAGTACCGATGGGGAACACTCTGGCGCCACCAACCGTATAAGCTTCGAATCCACCAACAACTTCACCTTCATCGCCAATGAATGTGGTATCATTCCTGGTGGTGATCTTGTCACTCAGGAAGTTCCATTGTGCAATCATTTCAATCGGCGGTTGGGTCGGATAGACGGAAACGGCGAAATCTTTACTCAAGGAAAGGCCATTCGGCAATGAAACCGTACCGGTCAGGACAGCGTCCCTGATTTCCAGTTCGGAATGGATAGGAGTACCATCGGCCTTGATAACGGTCGAGTCACTGGTTGTCCAAACAACAGGAAGCGTACCCGAAACAGCCGGAAGCGTCAAGAATGATTCAGGCATGATTTCGATCAGAGATTCGGGATCAAGAACTAGGCCGTTGTAAGCGTCGATTAGTTCAGCTGTGAATCCATGAATGGCAAGCAGGTCCTCTGTTGAAAGAGCCCTGTTGTAGAAACGGAAATCATCAAGCCTTGCATTGATTGAGGGGTCAGCCCATTGTGAGTCACCAATCACGTTATACGTGGTATTGCCCAACATATAGGGAGCAACATCAAACTCGGTGCTGGTACCGGCCAGCATACCATCGATGTACAAATTGACAACGGAAGAGGTGTCAACACCCGGGTCAACGGTGAAATCACCGGTAACAGCCACATGCAACCATTGTTTGGTAGGCATGATGAAGGAAGCGTTCAACAGGTCTTCACCCATAGCGTCGTTGTACTTGATGGCAAAACGGAACTTTTTGTCGATACACGTCAAAAACATGTATTGAGTGGTGTTGTTACCAAAGTCGAACACGCGTCCCCAAGTGGAGTAGTCGTTCTGATTGATCCAAAACGAAACGGTGAAGTCGGTCACATCGGTCAAAATGCCGTTCGGGGCTTTGACAATACCTTTCAGAGTATCGACAAGGTTGACAGCTTTGCCGGTGCCAAAACCTTCGCCCAATGTGATGGTATCAAGTATGACACCATGGTTGTTGTTTAGGGACTGGTCTGTAAAGACCGTTACACCATCGACAGTATCTATACTTTCAAAGGTGTAGTGCATTTTCAAGCCAGTCGTGATGTCCGCGGCAAACATCGAGGTCGTAGCTAGAAAGGCAGCAAGCAGAAAAGAGTAAAGTTTCTTTTTCATGTTACTTTTCTTTTGGTTAATAATGGAATCGTTGATTATATTGTGTAGAGTACAATAATCCAAACCTAGGAGTAAGGTGAACGGAAATCGTTTCAAGGAGTAGTGACACAGTGTCAAATGGTTTTTCTACAGGTTTCATTCAAGGTATTTCGGATTGGGGTCCACAGGCTGACGATACCGCCGCAAAACACCCCAAAACGCCGTAAAGATAGACTTTTTTTCAGACTTCCAAAAAAAAAGCCTGCAAAAATACGGATCCCCGAAAAAAAAGGGATCGCGTTAAATTCTGTTAAACCATCACAAAATATCTTATCTGAGTTTGTTCCGATCAAAGTGGGGAGCAGCCAGCCATGCGAACGCGACCAGTGAGACGAACACCATCACACTACCCATCAAAAAGGCATATGAATAACCGCTCCGTTGCCCCGCTTCTCCGCCCAGAACCAACCCCAGGCCGATACCCACATCCCAGGTGGTCAGGTAGGTTGAACTTGCCGTGGCGCGGCGGTTGTGCGGAGCCAGATCGACAAACAGGGAGTTGTATGCGGGAAAGAGGGTCCCATACCCCATTCCAAGACCGAAGGCACAGCCGAAAAAGAGCGGAGAGGTCCATCCAGGCATCTGGCCGGTGTGGCAAATCCCCAAAAATGCAAACAATAAAAAGGCGAACAGGGTGAGCCCGGTTCCCCACTTGATCACGGTCGTTGTTTTCCCTCTGTCCACATATGACCCGGCATACGTTCTCGAAACGATCAGACCGGCCGCCATAAGCGAAAAGAAAAGGCCCAGGTTGCCGGATATGTTCAATTCCCGTGCGTACAATGTCATGTACGAAGTCAGCATGCCATAAGGCATCCCCAACAGCATCAGGCAAAAACCGGCCCTCAATCCTTTTGTCAAAAAGAAACGGTCAAGCGACAAGGGTTCAGTCACGTGTTTCGGCTTTACCGGCGTTTTGATTTGCAACGCAAACAGAAAACCAGTCACCCCACATCCAAACGCAGTCAGTACGACCGTTTGCCACGAATCCGATGCATTATGGAGCATTAACCCCAACATGGGACCCAAAGCCATGGCCAGGTTGGAAGCTATTCCAAAGTAGCCCAAACCCTCACCGCGTCTCGAAGCCGGCATAATATCAATAATAATGGTGTTGTTTGCCGTGGTCACCACGCCGAACGCCATGCCGTGCAACACCCGCAACAGGGCGAACAGGACCAGGGAAGCAGCCACGGAATACCCTAGGAACAACAGGACGAACGCCCCAAAAGAAAGTATATACACCGGTTTTCGATCGAATTTATCGAGCACGAAGCCGGAGAAAGGCCTGACCGCCAAGGCAGCCAGGGTATACAGAGCCAGCACCACGCCGATGGTTCCCCCTGATGCGTTGAACGCATCGATGAGAAAGAGGGGCAACACAGGCATCAGCATGTAAAAACCCAAAAAAAGCAAGAAGTTGCCAACACTTGCAAACAAGAAACTGGGGGTGAATAGTTTATCAGAATGGGACACCTTTTGATGAGGTTTGGTTAACAATACATAACGTGTCGTAAAGGGATGCAAAGATACGATTATTCTTTACTACCTTCGCACCCGACTAGCATGATTGACCAGGCAACCATAGACAGGATTATCGACACCGCCCGCATCGAGGAGGTGGTGGGTGAGTTTGTCACCTTGCGTAAACGGGGGGTGAACTATACCGGCCTATGCCCTTTCCACGATGAAAAGACTCCCTCTTTCAGCGTTTCTCCCTCGAAAGGAATCTGCAAATGTTTCAGTTGCGGAAAAGGGGGCAATGTGGTGCACTTCATCATGGAACACGAGCAGCTCAGCTACCACGAATCGCTCAAATGGTTGGCCAAACGGTACAACATCGACATTGTGGAACGGGAGCTGACGGCTGCTGAACAGAAAGCCCAGAGCGACAGGGAGAGCCTGTTTATTTTGAATGAGTTCGCCCGCGACTACTACGTCCGCACCTTACATGAACACATCGACGGCAAATCGGTGGGGATGGGATATTTCAGGGAAAGGGGATTCAGGGACGACATTGTCCGAAAATTCCAACTGGGTTTCAGCCTGGATCGGAAAGATGCCTTCACCAAGGAAGCCCTGGACAAGGGATACAACAAGACCTACCTGCTGAAATCCGGCCTCAGCCTGGAAGGCGAAGCGGGAGAACTGCGCGACCGGTACAGGGCCAGGGTCATGTTTCCGGTTCATACGTTGTCGGGGAAGGTGGTGGCGTTCGGAGGTCGCATCCTCAAAAAAGACGAGAAGACAGCCAAATACGTCAACTCGCCCGAATCGGAAATCTACCACAAAAGCAACGAGCTGTACGGAATCTACTTTGCCAAGCAGGCCATTGCCAAACACGACCGTTGTTACCTGGTGGAAGGTTATACCGATGTGATCTCCATGCACCAATCCGGTATTGAGAACGTGGTCGCCTCAAGCGGGACTGCGCTTACCCACGGACAAATCCGCATGATCCACCGCTTCACAGACAATGTTACTGTTCTTTACGACGGTGACGCGGCTGGCATCAAGGCCTCGCTCAAGGGCATCAACTTACTGCTGGAGGAAGGGCTCAATATCAGGGTTTTACTGTTACCCAACGGCGAAGACCCCGATTCCTTTGCCAAAAAGCACAGTGCTTCGGCATTTTCCGACTACCTGAAGGAAAACGAAACCGATTTCATCCGATTCAAAACCGACATTTTGCTCAAGGATGCGGGAAATGATCCCGTTGCCAGAGCACACCTTATACAAGACATAGTTGATAGCATCGCGCTGATTTCGGATGAAATCACCCGCACCGTATACATTACTGAATGCAGCCGCCAGCTTGGCATACGTGAACAGCTTCTGCAAAAAGAGGTTGACAAGAAGCGCATACAGGCCATGAACGAGACCGGCAGGCGCGGCACCGATTTTGGAAAAGGCGGTCGATTGGCGGGGAAAGCCCTTGCCTCGCCCCTGCCCCCTGCTCAATTCCAACCGTTCGACCAACCACCGGCAGAGCCTCCTGTCGGGTTTGTTCCCGACCCACCTTCCATGGCCTCCTACCTGTACGGCCAACTGGATCCGGAAAGTGGGCGCGACGACACTTCTCCCCGCTCCCACCGAGCCAGAATCCTCGACGAGTTGGAGGCCAACCTGCTTCGTTATGTTGTACGTTACGGCGACAAGAACCTCTTTGTCAAAGAAACCATCGAGACCGGCCTTCCTGCCATGACTGTGGCCGGATTTGTCTGCCAGGAGCTGAAGGCCGACCGGATTGAGCTGGAAAATGCCTTGTATGGGAAAATGCTGGCCGAAACGGAAGCACGGTTGTCAGAACCAGGCTTCCGCCCTGAACGCTATTTTCTGAACCACCCCGAGCCGCAGGTAAGCCTTATGGCCGCCTCCCTGATCAGCGACCCCTACGAATTGAGCAAGATCCATTCCCGACACCAGCCGGTTTCCGATGACTCGGAACGGTTGGATGAACTGATTCCCCGTGTACTGCTTGAACTCAAGAACGGCATCCTGCTGACCATCATTGCCGATACTGAAAGTCAGCTTAAAGAAGCTGCCGAAGCCGCAGACGACTCCAGGGTCATCTCTCTTTCGGCTCAACTCATGGAACTGCAGGAGGTCCGGAAAGACCTGGCCAAAAACCTGGGCGACCGCATCATCGTCCGTCACTAAACACCAAATTCCCATCATATGTATGCATTGGAGGCTGAAAAACTGGTAAAACGCTACGGTACATACCTGGCTCTTGACAACGTTGACCTTTTCGTTCCCGAAAACAGGATTCACGGCTTGCTCGGACCCAACGGCGCCGGCAAGACAACCCTCATCCGGATCATCAATCGGATTACTGCACCCGACAGCGGACAGGTAAGGTGGATGGGGCGGTCGTTCAAAGCGGATGATATAGCCCGAATCGGCTATTTGCCGGAAGAAAGAGGACTATACAAAAAAATGAAGGTGGCTGAACAAGCCATGTACCTGGCACGGCTGAAGGGCCTGTCCAAACAGGACGCGGCCATCCGGCTCAACTACTGGTTTGAAAAATTCGGCATCGACGGCTGGAAAAACAAAAAACTGGAAGAACTATCGAAGGGAATGCAGCAAAAAGTTCAGTTCATCATCACCATCCTGCATGAACCCACGCTGCTCATCTTTGACGAACCCTTCAGTGGTTTCGACCCGGTGAACGCACAGCTGCTGAAGGAGGAAATACTCAACCTGAAGAACAACGGTGCCACTGTCCTGTTCTCGACCCACAACATGTCGTCGGTGGAGGAAATATGCGACGAAATAACCCTGATCAACCAGTCGAAGGTGGTTCTCAACGGCAACGTCAAGCAAATCCGCCAACAACATTCACAAGGCATTTACACAGTATGTGCCACCGACGAGCTGGCAGACACTTCTCCCGGCGCCACCTAC
>CAYTIY010000026.1:14583-25236 GCA_964438045.1 uncultured Bacteroidales bacterium
GAACAAAAAAACAACAAGCTGAACATCACACTGCAGAAAAAAGAAACGGTGACCACAGGCCAGCTGCTTCGTGAACTGTCTTCCCGGTACGACATCCGTTCGTTTGAGGAAAAAGTACCTACCATGAACGACATTTTCATTCAAACCGTACAAGCATGAGCAAGATTCAACAAATCATTGAACGCGAGTACATGAGCCGCGTCAAAAAAAAATCATTCCTGGTACTGACGTTCCTGGTCCCTGTCCTGTTGATCGCCATGGGATTTGTTCCGTTCCTTCTTGCCATGGTGAAGAATGACACTGCCAAGCAGGTGGCCGTGGTCGATTATTCGGGCCGGTATTTTCCCAGATTGGAAAGCAACAAACAATACCACTTTGTAAATGATGGGGGCGATCTGGACACGTACCGGAAAAACGCCATCGTAAACAACGACATCCATGCACTGCTGGTCATCAACGGCAATTTATCCAGCGATTCAGGCAAGGTGACCCTTTATGCCAGAAAGCAAGTGGAGCTGGAGTTGAAAAACAATATCGGCAACCAGTTGGAAGCGCTGGCCAGAAAAGACAAGATCGAATCGTTCGCCATACCCGACCTGGAATCCATCATCCAGAAAGCCGACGTGCACCTGTCTGTCAATACCATCAAGTGGGAAGACGACGGCAGCGAAAAGAAAAGTTCCTCTGAACTGGCCATGATAATCGGCATGATCTGCACCGTGGTCATCTACATCTTTATCTTTGCCTACGGCGCCCTGGTCATGAATGGTGTCATTGAAGAAAAAACCAACCGGATTGTCGAAATCATCGTCTCTTCGGTCAGACCGTTCGAACTCATGATGGGTAAAATTATCGGCATTGCCCTGGTCGGACTCACACAGGTATTGCTGTGGGTCCTGCTCATCGCCGGTGTTGTCGGGGTTGCCACCACTTACCTGGGCCGATCCGTCGATGCGGAAAAAATCCAGGCCATCGGTCAGGAAATGGCCGGCAATCCTTCGTTGAACCTGCCTGGAAATTCCATCAACGCCAATGATGTGGCAACCCTTTCGGAAAGCGTAGCCACCTCTCCCCAGTTGACCGATATGGTGGAAATTGTCCGCAACCTGAACCTGGGCGAACTGGCTGTTTGGTTCATCCTGTTCTTCCTGGGTGGATACCTGTTGTATGCCTCCTTGTTCGCGGCCGTGGGCAGCGCCATCGACAACCAAGAGGACGCCCAACAGTTTACCCTGCCACTTACGATTCCCGTCCTGTTTGCCTTGTATGCCGGAATGGCCAGCGCCAACAATCCCGATGGACCACTTGCTTTCTGGTGCTCGATCATTCCGTTCACATCCCCCATTGTCATGATGGTGCGCATTCCTTTCGGTGTGCCGTTTTGGCAGTTAATCCTGTCTTTCGGACTGTTGGTCATCACGTTCTTGCTGACAACGCTCATGGCCTCGAAAATCTACCGGACCGGCATCCTGATGTACGGAAAAAAGGTGACATACAAGGAGCTTTGGAAATGGCTAACCTACAAAAGCTAGGTGCTATTTAAACAAAATCAACTATATTTGTATTTTAATGTACCACGTAACATCAGCATGAGAGAAACAGACACTTTGGTCACCCGCATCAAGGAAGGTATTCAGGAAAAAAAAGGGAAAAATATTGTCATTGCCGACCTGACAGGCCTTGAAGCAGTCTGTTCGTATTTCGTGATTTGCGAAGGCACATCGAACACACACATTACAGCCATCACTGACTCGGTCTGCGACTACGTCAGAAAAACGACAAATGAGAAGCCATTGGCCGTGGACGGTTTGGAAAACGCGACGTGGATTGTTCTTGACTACGGGGATGTCATGGTACACGTTTTTGAGCACGAGACCAGGGCTTATTACAACCTGGAGCACCTTTGGTCGGATGCCAATTTGACAGCCATTCCCGATATGGTATGATTTCTGATACTTTCATGCAGTAGGTTCTTTGCAACCTGTCACTTCACATTAACACCTCATGGAAAAGAAACCCCCCGTTAAGAATAACAAACCCCCTCAGTTCAACATCTACTGGATTTATGGCCTGATTTTGCTGGGCATCATCGGTTTTTCGTTGATTGGAAACAAGGAAACGGTCAAAAAAGGCACCATCACGGAGCTGGAAGGCTACATCAGCAAAGGCTATGTCAAAAGCATGGTTGTACAAAAGCGCAAGGACGTGGTGGAAGTGGCCGTAACCGACTCAGCCAAGGTGGCCGTTTTCGGCAAGGAAGCCAAAAACAAGCCCTACACATTGGTGGTGACCATTCCTTCAGCCGACCGTTTCGACGTGTTTCACAAGGAAATGCGTGACAAATACAACTACCAGGGTGGTGTCGAATACGAGGAAAACAGAGACTACCTGGTTTCCTTCCTGCTGAATTCCCTACCCTTCCTGCTGCTCATCGGCGTGTGGATCTATTTCATGCGGCGCATGTCGGGCGGTGGAGCCGGTTCTGGTGGCGGCGGTGTGTTCAGTGTCGGCAAGTCAAAAGCGCAGTTGTTTGACAAAGGTTCAAACAACCGAGTGACATTCAAGGATGTAGCCGGATTGAGCGAAGCCAAGCAGGAAGTGGAGGAAATCGTATCCTTCCTGAAAAATCCGTCCAAATACACCGAACTGGGTGGCAAGATTCCCAAGGGTGCGTTGCTGGTAGGCCCTCCGGGAACCGGTAAGACCTTGCTCGCCAAAGCTGTGGCCGGTGAAGCCGATGTTCCTTTCTTTTCCCTCTCAGGTTCCGATTTTGTGGAAATGTTTGTCGGCGTGGGAGCTTCCCGCGTGCGTGACCTGTTCCGTCAGGCCAAGGAAAAAGCCCCCTGTATCGTGTTTATCGATGAAATTGACGCTGTGGGCCGTGCCCGCGGCAAGAACCCCAACATGGGCGCTAACGACGAAAGGGAAAACACCCTCAATCAGTTGCTCACCGAAATGGACGGATTCGGTTCAAACAGCGGTGTCATCATCCTGGCTGCTACCAACCGTGCTGACATTCTCGACAAGGCCTTGTTACGCGCCGGTCGATTTGACCGTCAGATCAATGTCGATCTGCCAGACATCAACGAACGCCACGAAATTTTCAATGTACATTTGCGTCCCATCAAGATAGACGAATCGGTTGATCCAGCGTTCCTGGCCAGACAGACACCCGGTTTTTCCGGTGCCGACATTGCGAACGTTTGTAACGAAGCGGCATTGATTGCAGCCCGATATGGAAAAACCGCCGTTCAGAAGCAAGATTTTCTGGATGCTGTTGACCGTATTATTGGCGGTCTGGAAAAGAAAAACAAAATCACCACATTAGCCGAGCGCAAGGCCATCGCCCTTCACGAGGCAGGACATGCCACCATCAGTTGGCTGCTGGAATTTGCCAGTCCACTGGTGAAGGTAACCATTGTTCCTCGTGGCAAAGCCTTGGGAGCAGCCTGGTACCTGCCAGAGGAACGTCAGTTGACTACCAAGGAACAAATGATGGACGAAATGTGTTCAACACTGGGCGGTCGTGCTGCTGAAGAACTATTCCTTGGCCATGTGTCCACCGGTGCGTTGAATGACCTGGAACGGGTAACAAAACAAGCTTGGGCCATTATTGTCTATTATGGCATGAGCGAAAGCCTGAACAACATCAGCTACTTCGATTCATCGGGGACCAACGAATTTGCGTTTACAAAACCTTACAGCGAACGCACGGCCGAGAAGATCGACGAAGAGGTGAAACAATTGGTAAACGAGCAATACGAACGTGCCAAAGGCATTTTGAAAGAACATGCGGCAAAGCACAACGAATTGGCCGGCCTGTTGGTTGAACGCGAGGTTATTTTTGCTGAAGATCTGGAAAGGTTGTTCGGTAAGCGCCCTTGGACCTCAAGGACTCAGGAGATTCTGGATGAACAAAAGCGACTCGAAGAAGCCAAGGAACTCGCCGCCATGAACGCCGCCCTACAGGATAACAATCTATCCGGTTCGAACGAAAACGACGTTCAGGCTTTGGAAGGTTCTGGCGTAGAAAAACCTCAGGTTGAACAGAATAAAACTGCAAACGATCCTTCGGAGCAACCGGCAACTTCACCTGCCGACAAAATGGACAGTGATACGCTTTAGTTTTATACAAAGAAAACGCTGATGACTAATTTTCTAACCAGAACGCTGTCGGGCTTTGTCTACGTGGGTGCCATCACTGCATCCATCATGTTGGGGCCCGCTACGTGCATGGCTTTTTTTGCCCTACTTACAGGATTGGCTCTTTGGGAGTTCTACACCTTGATTGATAAACAGTTTCAAACCATCATTGAAAAAAAGATAGCCATCATTGGCGGCATGTATTTGTTCGTATCGGGATTCCTGAGCTTTTCCGGCATCATACCACTCCGCTATGTTTCGCTCTGGTTCCTGGTGATGTTGTTCATCCTGATCCGTGAATTGTACAACAAGAAGACCAATCCATTTCAAGAAACAGCGCTGCTTTTCTTCGGTCAAATTTACATTGCCCTACCCTTGATGGTTGCCGGGCGTCTGGTCTACCCATTGGATGGTTCAGGCACGTATTATCCTTTTCTGTTTATGGCATTCTTTTTTCTGATTTGGATATACGACACGGGGGCCTACCTGGTAGGCGTCACGTTTGGCAAGCACCGGTTGTTTGAACGCATATCCCCAAAAAAATCCTGGGAGGGCCTGATTGGCGGTTATATACTTGCACTTGCCGCTTCGGTGGGAATCTCATACCTGCTTCCCGGACACATGAGCACCTTGCAATGGATGGGATTTGCGCTGGTTACTGTCACTTTCGGAACGTGGGGCGACCTGGTGGAATCCATGATCAAACGTTCCTTGCACGTCAAGGACACGAGCAACATGATTCCGGGCCATGGCGGTCTTCTTGATCGTATCGACAGCTGCCTTATGGCTATTCCGGCCGTTGTCATTTATTATTTGTTCGTTCTTTGACCGATACAAAATAAACCATTGATTCATCCAGAAGTCGAATTGATGAACACCCTAATCCATGGACAAACAAGAGGAATCAGATTTGCTTGAAAGGCTCCACAACGAGCAGCAAAACAGAAGGGCGTTCGATGAATTGGTCGCAGCCTTTGCTGAAAGCCTTTACTGGCAGATCCGCAAGATGGTGCTCGATCATGATGATGCCAACGATGTGTTGCAGAACACATTGATTAAGGCATGGACCAACATCACCCAATTCAGGGGGGATTCCAGATTGTCAACGTGGTTGTTCCGGATTGCCATCAATGAGACGTACACCTTCCTGAACCGGGAGCGGCAACGCAACCTGACGTCCGTGACCGATTTGGAAGACATGATGGTGCAGAACCTGCAAAGTGACCCGTATTTCTCGGGTGACGAGGCGGCGTTGAAACTTCAGAAGGCGATACTCAGCCTGCCGGAAAAACAGCGGCTGGTTTTCAATATGAAGTATTATGATGATTTGAAATACGAAGATATGTCCGAGATGTTAGGTACGTCGGTGGGGGCTCTAAAGGCTTCTTACCACCATGCCGTAAAAAAAATCGAGGCATTTCTTGAATTGGACACTCAGGGTGATTAAACCTTGACCTGTTAAAAATGTCAAAAATATGTTAGAGGTCAGCCGATGCCTTGATACCGGTTATGGCTCCGACAACAAACTTAGAGATCGATGAAAGAAAACATTACGTTGAAAGAACCTGGAGACAAATCGGTTTTCAATGTACCCGAAGGCTATTTTGAGGCCTTGAGCGGGCGCATGAACAAGTTGATTGACCGTTCACAGCTGCAGGAAATGGAAGTAAAACCCGTCGGGAAACAACACCTGACGCTGATTGAGCGGTATCGTCCCATTCTTTATATGGCTGCCATGTTTGTTTTGTTGTTGTTCAGCATCACCATGCTTTTGAACAAGACATCCGACAAATCGGACAGCGGCAAGCTGACGAAGGAAACCAAGACCAGCAAGCAACAATCCGTACCCACAGCTGAGGACTATCTCATTAGCCAGATTGGCACGGATGGCATTGCCGAATATTACATCAATCCTGAACTGTACGAAAATTGATGTCAGCTATGAAAACGATGCATTCCATAAAGCGCGTTTCAGTCCTGATGGTACTGTTTCTGCTGGTAACTGCCTTGAGCGCTCAAGGTCAGGATGAACGTCAACGCAGGTTTGAGGAGATGAAGGCAAAGCGAGCCGGCTTCTTTACCGAACGGATTGGCCTGACTCCTAGCGAAGCTGAACGCTTCTGGCCTATCTACAACAGCCTGCAAAGCGAAAAGGGAAAGCTGAGTGAAAGGACACGCAAGCTGTTCATGAATACCAAAGTGAACAACAAGGGCGAAAAGGTGCCTGATTTCAAGAGGATTACCGATGAAATGATCAACATAAAGGTCAAGGAAGCCAACCTGGAAAAATTATATCACGAGAAATTCAAGAAAATACTTTCTCCGGAGAAACTGTTTAGATACTACCAGGCGGAGGTAGACTGGGGTAAGGAATTGTTGAGACTTTTCCAACGCAGAGGATGAGTTTAGAAAAAAGAGGCCGGGCCGGGGTTACAATCCCTTTCGCTTGGCCTCTTTCCATATTTCGTCCATTTCCTCCAAGGTCATCGATCGCAATGCTTTACCCTGCCCCAGCGTTTTTTCTTCCAGGTAATTGAATCGTTGCCTGAACTTTTTGTTGGTTTGCTCCAGGGCATTGTCGGGGTTGACACCATACAATCGGGCAGCATTGACCAGGCTGAAGAACACGTCACCAAACTCGGCTTCCATGGATGGGGTATCCATGGCATCGACTTCAGATTGAAGTTCACTGATTTCCTCTTTTACCTTTTCCCAGACTTGTTCTTTTCTGTCCCAGTCAAATCCGACTCCTCTGGCCTTGTCCTGCATGCGGAAGGCCTTGATCATGGATGGCAGACTTTCGGGAACACCGGCCAATACCGATTTGTTGCCGTCTTTTTCCTTCAGCTTCAGGCTTTCCCAATTCCGTTCCACTTGACGGGCATCGGCTACCGTGATGTCTCCGAATATGTGCGGATGCCTGTATATCAATTTTTCAGCCAACAGTTCGCACACATCCTGAACGTCAAACGCTTGTTTTTCTTCGCCAATCTTGGCGTAGAATAGAATGTGAAGCAACAGGTCGCCGAGTTCCTTGCTGATGATGGATTCATCCTGTTGCAAGAGCGCCTCGCTCAGCTCATAGGTTTCCTCAAGGGTCAAGGGGCGGAGCGATGCGTTGGTCTGTTCCTTGTCCCAGGGGCACTTGAGCCTCAACTCATCCATGATGTCAAGCAAACGGCCGAATGCGGCCATCTTTGATTCTTTCGTATGCATGTCTATACCGTTACCAAGTAAGTCTTCCCTCCCAACGCAAGCCTAAAAGAAGGGCGTAATTGTTGCCGTATTGTTTTCCCTGATCACCGGAAAAGCCCAGTGTCAGAACAGTTTGTTTGAGATGGGGAAAAGGCATTTCCGTTTGGAGCAACCAGGAGTATTGCCTCTTGCAAACTGTGGAAACGCTCACCGGATGCATGGTGCCGTAGTTTTCCGAATAGGCAAAAACAGCCGTGTAATCCAACAATCCAACGTGTCCGGTTCCTGCCATATGGTACACCCTGACCTTGTTGTTGGCAAACCCAACTCCTCCTTCATCGTAGTTTGAGTTGTACTTGGGAGATGTCATCCAAGGATTTCCTAGTGTCATGCCATAAAACGACCATCCGTTCACATAGACGCTGTTGGTGTAATAATTGTCGGCTCCTCCGTAAATGAGACCGTCCAAATCGTGCCAGGGACCGCTCATGTCGGTTGTGGACATCAACTCGAACAGGAGGTGATCCAACGCTCTGTTCTTTGGCATGCGCAGCGACAGGCCCCACAAACCATCCTCCTGGTTGTAGGTCTTGTACATGTAGTGAATTGGCCTGTCCTCGTAAATATTTTGCCAGTACACCTCCAGGTTCACGTCCTTGATACGGAATTCCAACCCGATGTTCTTTGAGATGATGTGGTTGCCCAGTGTATTGTACCGTTCTGTGTCCGGAGACGAGTCTCCTCCCCCCTTTCCCATAAGCACGCGCAGGAAATTTTCCATATTGGCCGGTGACGTTCCAAATTGGGGCGATGTGCCTGCCCATTGGGCTACGTGATGCAATGAGTAGTTGAGGTGAACCGGTAAGCGTCCTCCTAACCGTATGCCGGCGTATTTGTAGTGCAGCAAGGTATTTGCCGTCACCGTACTATCGATGAACCAGCCGTGGGTGATTCCTCCCTTGACTTCAATAAACCGATGGGTGAACGGTACGGGAATATACCCGAACGATTCCAGCGACAAGCGAGGCATGGGACGGGCGTTTCTTGACCACAGCATGCCGCCGCTCGACAGCAGGGAGTCCTGATTTCCGTAAACGGACTGTTTTCTGCCCACCGTTAACACGAATGGACCCGCTTTGGCATCCGCGTAGATTTCCCCCGGGAATAAGCGTGTTTCCGATGCGGAAAGATTGGCATCTACCTCCGCTCCGAATCCGTAGTCAAATACCGACTGTGGTTTCAGGCGTTTGTGAACCGTTCCCCAGAGTGTCAGGCTATTGGGCTTGAAGGAATGCCTGTCCCATTGGTTGGCGGTTGATAAAAAAGGAGCCTGATCACCCAGACCTACGTGAGTCCTCAAGTTTAGATCGTATTCGAGGGTTGAGCTATCGGTTTGGGCACTCAAGGTGGTTGTTCCGAGCACAATGGCCATCAACAGGCCTATCAGTTGTATGCGCGCTTTCTTTTCCATGATTTCCTACGGTTTAAAGCGCCATACATCCTGTTTACGTTCTGTATCGGTCTCTCCGAGCAAAACATAGCCCACACTGTCGATAACAAACGTCACGGCGTTCTGACGCGCCCCTCCTGCGAAGTTACCACGGGGCGTCCACTCATCGTTTACTGAATTGAATTCCACCACATCGGACAACAGGCGTCCGTTGTTCTGTTCGCCGTTCCAATAACGTCCAAGCATCACGTATCCCTTTCCGTCCAGGGTCAAACCGCACGATAGGATACGCCCTTTCGGCAGATCGGATACCCGCTTCCATGTGTCGTTGGTGGTGTTGTACCGAAAAAACTGCGGCACATTATAACCCCTGAAACCGGAACCGACGTAAAAACAGTCATTTATGGCGAAGCCGGCCTTGCCCGAGTAACTGCGGGGGGCCGATGCCAAAGGCGTCCATCTGTCGGAAGACGGATCGTAGCAATGTGTCCGGTTGCAAAAAACAAGACCGTCAAAGCCCATTGTTGTATAGACTCTTCCGTTTATCACGGTGGCAAACAGGTCGTTGCTGGCCGAATCGGGAAAGCTGGTTTTTTGGGTCCATTGATCCGTTGATGGATCGTATTCCCACCAATCCTTGAATACATTACTTGATTCGTAGGCTCCCCTGGCTCCCAGCCCCACATAAGCTTTGCCGTTGATGACTCCGGCTACGGCCTTGACTCGGGCCTTCCCCGGAAAATCAGCCTTTCTGGTCCACGTGTCTGTTTGCGCATCGTACTCCCACACATCATTCAGTAGCCCTGTATTCCAACCGGATCGGCCAAAACAGACGTATGCTTTGTGGCCAATGGCAAATGCGGTGGCTGACGCCCTCGGCGTTCCGGGAAAATCAGCCATTCGGTTCCACTGGATGGGACGCTCTTCAACATCCTCGCAAGCGGCCACACAGATTGAAAGCAACACGATTAGGCAACGGATCAAACGGGCAGAATAAGCCATAGTAGGTTGGTTACGCTTCCTTTAAGGCAGCAATGCTTTCTTTCAGTGAACGTATCTTGCTTTCTGCGTCTGCTTTCTTCTTACGCTCGGCATCCACCACTTCGGGTTTGGCGTTGGAGACAAACCGTTCGTTGTTTAACTTGTTCATGACAGAAACCAAGAATCCTTCCAAATAGGTGATTTCCGTTTCCATCTTGGTTATTTCCTCGTCTGCATCAATAAAATCCGCCAATGGGACAGCGTATTCGGTGGTGCCCACCATAAACGAAACGGCACCTGGAGCCTTGTTGCCGGATGCGTCGAGCTGGTTCAAATGAGCCATTTTGAGCAGGGTAGCATCGTTGTATGCATCGTGGTTCCCTAGTATCTGCAGAGTCAGGGCTTCCTTGTTGGGCAGGTTCTTTTCCAGACGAATGGTACGGATAGCTGAAATGATGCCTTTTGTGGTTTCAAATTGCTCAATAATGCGTTCATTGTAGGGAGCCACATCCAGTTGGCGGGAAATCATCAAACTTTCACCGTCTTTCCGGTCTTTGATGGATTGCCACAATTCTTCGGTAATGAAGGGCATGAAGGGATGCAACAGTGCCAACAACTGTTCAAAGTAGCCCAGCGTTTGTTTCAGCGTCAGAGGGTCTATGGCTTGTTGGTAGGCCGGCTTGACCAGCTCAAGGTACCAGGAGGAGAATTCATCCCAGAACAATTTGTAAACGGTCATCAGGGCTTCGGAAATACGGAACTTGCTGAACAATTCGTCCATTTCGTTGACGGATCGCTGCAAGGTGGCACCAAACCACTCCGCGGCAATGCGAGCCGATTCAGGTTGCGCCAGGCCTTCATCAACCGTCCACCCTTTGACCAAG
>CAYTIY010000027.1:0-25134 GCA_964438045.1 uncultured Bacteroidales bacterium
CCCTGGAATCGGCTTTTCTCTGGCTGGGTAAATATCAAGCAGAATCAGGTCATCTAGCAATGAAAGCACGTCGGCGAATTCATCGGCAAAATCACGGGTACGGCTGTACAAATGTGGTTGGAATATTCCAGTAACCTTTTTTCCGGGGAATAAGTCTTTGATTGACTGAATACTGGCACGCAATTCTTCCGGATGATGCGCGTAATCGTCAATGTAAACGAAATCTTCACGGCAAACCACCCTGTCAAACCGACGACGAGTACCCTTGAATGTAGCTATTCCGGTACGCAATTCCTCGTCAGTGGCACCGTTCAAGTAGGCCATGGCCATTGCCGCAACGGCGTTTTCCACATTCACACGAACAGGCACTCCCAATTCAATTCCTGTTATGCAGACCCCCAACCGTGTAAAATCAAAAAACAGACGTCCTGGCTCGTACCGGATGTTCGAGGCATAGAAATCAGCTTCCTGCGTATCACTGTAAGTATAACATTCAACCCCATCCTGCAAACGCGGATGAAGAGGCAAACCACTCTTGATCAATAGACTGCCACCGGGACGAATCAAGGAGGTAAAATGAGCAAAGCTTTCCAGATAGGCCTCGTGAGTTCCATAGATGTCCAAGTGATCGGGATCCACAGAAGTAATGATAGCCATCCAGGGTGTAAGGTGATGGAACGAACGGTCGTATTCGTCTGCCTCAATGATGGTCAGGTCACTCTTGTCGCTCAACAATAAATTGGTTTCGTAGTTGTTTGAAATACCACCAAGAAACGCATTGCAATCAACGTGCGACTGCTTGAGCAAATGGGCTGTCATCATGCTGGTTGTCGTCTTTCCATGCGTGCCTGCGACACATAAGCCTTTGCTTTCGGCCGAAACCACGCCCAACACCTCAGCCCGCTTCAATACCGTGTATCCATTTTCCACAAAATAGCGCAATTCTCCCAGTTCCTTAGGAACAGCAGGTGTCCTTACAACCAACGTTGTTTCCTTGTCAAGAAAGGCAACGGGTATCTGGTCCGGGGCGTCGTTATAGTGTACAGAGATTCCTTCTGCCACCAACTCATCGGTCAAGGTGGTTTGTGTCTTGTCGTAACCGGCAACGAGCTTACCCTTGGTATTAAAATACCTGGCCAGGTTGCTCATTCCGATGCCACCGATACCAATAAAATAGATGTGTGAATAATTGAAGTGCATATCAGGAACGTTGGGGGATCAATCGAAGAATTTCGTCGGCAATCCGTTCGTCTGAATCGGGTTGGGCCAACTTAGTTATGTTTTTGCGTAGCGTCTGCAGACGTTCAGCCCGTTGAATCAATTCCAGTGCCTCAGGAATAAGCCGCGTCCTCGCCTCCGAATCTGGAATCAACACCGCCGCATCCGCTCTGACCAAGGCCATGGCGTTGCTGGTTTGGTGATCTTCTGCCACATTGGGTGAGGGCACCAAAATAATGGCCTTTCCCAGAAGACAGCATTCCGAGATAGAACTGGCCCCTGCCCTCGAAACAATCAGGTCGGCAGCCGCATAGGCCAGATTCATATGTTGAAGGAATTCCATAACCTTTACATTTTTCAAAGTCCTGTCGCCCAACTGTTGCATGATGGAGGCGTAGTAGTACCTTCCGGTTTGCCACAACACCTGAACGCCCTCTGTCGACTCAATGGAATCCAAGGCTCCCATCATGCTCTCGTTTAACGTCCGTGCGCCCAAACTGCCGCCCATGACAATCAACGTCCGTTTGGACGGATCCAGGCCGAAATGGGTCAACGCCTCGTCCCTGAGGTGGAGGGATTCAAGCAGATCCTTTCGTACGGGATTTCCGGTAAGCAATATTTTGTCTTTTGGAAAAAAACGTTCCATACCGGAATAAGCCACACATATTTTGGCCGCCTTGCTAGAGAGAATCTTGTTGGTGACTCCGGCATACGAATTCTGCTCCTGAATCAATGTAGGCACGCCCATGGCAGCCGCGGCCCTTAACAGGGGACCGCTGGCATATCCACCAACTCCCACGGCCACATCCGGCTTGAAGCGGTGGACAACCGTCCTCGCCTTTATCAAACTCCGGGCAAGGTCGATCAACGTGCGTATGTTGCTCAGGGGATTGCTGCGATTAAAGCCTCTTACGGGCAACCCAACAATGTCATAACCTGCAGCGGGCACCCGCTCCATTTCCATACGTTTCTCTGCTCCCACAAATAAAATGGCAGCATCCGGACACTTGCGCTTTATCGCATTTGCAATGGATATGGCCGGAAAGATGTGTCCTCCTGTACCCCCACCTGAAATGATGATTCGAACGTTCTTCATACCTACTAATTGTTATACGCCATATTCTCCTGACGTTTGCAGAGCTTGATGTTCCAATGCTTCCACTTCTGCATGTTCTGCCTCTTCTTCTTTCCTTTCCGTCTCGGGATTTCCGTATCGACTGACGCTCAGTATGATACCAAAATAAATACAGGTAATCAATGTTGATGTTCCTCCCCGGCTGACCAAGGGCATAGGTTGACCGGTCACAGGTCCGGCTCCTACGGCTACCAGCATGTTGATGAATGCCTGAAAACAAACCATCAGCGTTGAACCCATGACTAACAGCATGGGATAAACCCTTACACACGACCTGGCAATACGGAGTGCCCGGTATAACAGTATAAAATACATGAAAGGAATGATGAGCAAGCCGAACCAACCCATTTCCTCAATAATGATCGCGTAGATAAAATCGGAGTATGCCTGTGGCAGGAAGTCACGTTGCGAACTGTTTCCCGGCAACGTTCCGACAAACGTTCCGTTGGCAATGGCAATGTTGGCGTGGGCCTCCTGGTAATTCTTGTCGGTAATTTCAAAATCAGGGCTGGTCACGCTGACTTCGTTACCATAGATACGATTCTGCCATGTATCCCACCTGGGCATGCCGGGAACGTTGTCCACCACCTTCAACAATAAAAAAAACAAGATGATGACAGATAAGACGCCCCCTCCCAGCAACAGTAGTTTTTTGGCCGGAACCCGTCCCAAAAACAGCATGACATAAACCACGAGACACAACATGATGGCTGTCGACAAGTTCTCGGTCATGATAAGACCGGCAAATACGGCGGTAACTACCATGATAATCCAGAATGCCTTGTTCAGGTTGTCCTCCGATCGCTGCGTTTTGCTCAACACAAAGGAGGTAAAAATGACCATGGCCAATTTGGCAAATTCAGAAGGCTGGAACTGGATTCCCATGATGCTGATCCATCGGGCTGCATTGTTCACCCTCACACCAATGACAGGTGTAAGAATCAACAGCAGGAAGGCCACTACAAAACACAACAAACCCATCAGTGACGCATATTTGTAGTGAATATTGTGCATGATCACGATCATCCCCGCACCCAACAACAAAAAAGTGGCATGCCTGAGTATCGGTCCATACGCGTTCTTCACCGAATACGCCAACGTACTGGATGCGCTGTATACTTCGATGGTGGAAATGATACACAGAATCAGGAAAACGATCCAGACCACGGTATCACCCTTGAACAATCTGTTGAACAAACTCATGAACAATCAAAGTTTTAATACACATTCTCTAAACTGGCGTCCCCTGTCCTCGTAATTCAGGAAAAGGTCGAAACTGGCGCAACAAGGAGAAAGCAACACGGTATCCCCTTTTCCGGCGTGCTCATAGGCAATATCAATGGCTTCTTTCATGGATCCGGCATCAAAAATAGAAGTCACCTTTCCATCAAAGAATGCATGAAGCTTGTTGTTATCCACACCCAGAAAAATCAACGTGTGCACTTTTTCGAGAACCAGGTTTTCAATCTCTGTATAGTCGTTACCCTTGTCTGTTCCCCCTAAAATAAGCACAACAGGTGTTTTCATGGATTCAAGGGCATACCAGCATGAATTGACGTTGGTGGCCTTCGAGTCGTTGATGTATTCCACTCCCCGTACTGTGGCAATTTTTTCCAGACGGTGTTCCACTCCTCTAAAATTCCCCAGTGCTTCACGGATGTTCTCTTTGCGTATGTGGGCCAAATTAGCGGAAATTGCCGCTGCAAACGAGTTGAACAAATTGTGGGTACCCATGAGTGACAGTTCATCCTGCTGAATCTGGAATTGCTGCTCGGGCGTGTCAATCATGAGAATATGATTCTCGATAAAAGCCTTGATACCGTGACTTTTATTTAAAGAAAACGGATACTTCCGTGAACGGATGTCTCTTTTTTCAATTTCAGCCCTGATGAAGGGATCGTCGTTCCAATAGATGAAAGAGTCGTTTTCCGTTTGGTTCTGTATGATGCGAAATTTGGCATCCACGTACTCCTGCATGTTGTAATGGTAGCGATCGAGGTGGTCGGGGGTGATATTGAGTAACACGGCCACATCGGCCCTGAACGTGTAGGTGTTGTCAAGCTGAAAACTACTGAGTTCCAATACATAGTAATCAAAGTCTTTCTCAGCCACCTGCCAGGCAAAACTGTGCCCGACGTTGCCGGCCAAACCCACGTTCAATCCTCCGCTTTGGAGGATATGGTACGTAAGGAGGGTCGTCGTTGTCTTTCCATTGCTACCGGTTATGCAAATGGTTTTGGCTTGCGTATAACGTCCGGCAAATTCAATTTCAGAAATGATGGGTATGTGCTTCTCCATCAAAGCCTGGATAACAGGAGCCTTATCGGGAATACCAGGACTCTTGATGACTTCGTCAGCATTCAGAATCAAGTCGTCGGTGTGCTGTCCTTCTTCCCAAGGAATGCCGCGTTCATCAAGTGCCTGTTTGTAGGTTGACTTGATGTCGGACTTGTCGGAAACAAAAACATCGAAGCCTTTCTTTTTCGCCAGAATGGCAGAACCGGTTCCACTTTCTCCGGCGCCAAGAATTACAATTCGTTTCATGGTGATCAACGCATTTTTAAGGTTGCAATGGCCAATACGGCCAGAATCAGGCCCACAATCCAAAAACGCACCACGATCTTAGACTCAGGTATGACTTGAATGGGTTTTTGAATCAACGCTTCTATTCCGGCATTTCCGGGTTTTTGAAAATGATGGTGTAAAGGAGCCATTTTGAAGATACGCTTGCCCACACCCGTCCTTTTTTTGGTGTATTTGAAATAAAACCGCTGTGCAATAACCGACAGGGACTCCAAAAAGAACAGGCAACAGAAGATGGGAATGAGCAGTTCCTTACGGATGATGACAGAGACCACCGCAATGACACCTCCCAACATCAGACTTCCGGTATCACCCATGAACACCTGAGCCGGAAAAGCGTTGAACCACAGAAAACCGATGGTTGCCCCAATGAATCCGGCCATAAAGACAACCAGCTCCTCCGAACCGGGAATGTACATGATATTCAGGTATGATGCCCATCGGATGTTACTGGACACATAGGCCAGGAGAACCAACACCACCCCGATGATGGCCGATGACCCGGTGGCCAATCCATCCTGTCCGTCAGTCAGGTTGGCCCCGTTTGACACCGCGCAGACAATGAATATAGCCACGGCGATAAAGAAAATCCATCCGGCCAACTGCTTGTGTTCACCCAGTCCCTTGAACATGGCCGCATAATCCAGGTTGTTGTTTTTGATAAAGGGGATTGTTGTTTTGGTTGATTTTACCTCATCCGCCTTATACTGTACAGCCTGAACCTGATCGTTCTTGAAAATTTCCACGTTCTCTCGGATAACGACGGCAGGAGACAGATACATCACCCAGCCGACTATCAGACCGATAATTACCTGACCCACAATCTTGAACTTTCCCTTCAATCCTTCCTTGTCTTTTTTGAATACCTTGATGTAGTCGTCGGCAAAGCCGATTCCGGCCAACCACAAGGTGGAAACCAGGAGTAAAATGATGTATACGTTGTTCAACCTGGTCAGCAGCAGGGCAGGAACCAAAATAGCCAACAGAATGATGATTCCACCCATGGTTGGGGTTCCTTTTTTGCTCATCTGTCCTTCCAGATCCAAATCACGTATGGTCTCACCCACCTGTTTTAACTGCAGGGTCAATATGATGCGTTTGCCGATGCTGGTGGCAATGAACAAAGCCAGAATAAACGCCATGGCTGAACGAAAGGATAGGTACTGGAACATTCCCGCTCCGGGGAAATCCAGTTTGTCGAGATATTCAAAGAGTGGTACTAACATAATCTCCTGTTATAACGTTGTGTAAATGTCCGCAATGACTTGTTTGTCATCAAAAGGATGTTTGATTCCCTTAATGTCCTGGTAATCCTCGTGGCCCTTACCTGCCACCAGCACCACATCGCCCGGTTCGGCCAGCATGCAAGCGGTACGAATCGCTTCTTTACGATCCACAATGGTCAAGACCCGTTTTTGGTCGGTACGCTCAACACCCGTGTTCATTTCGTCCAAAATGGTTTGAGGATCTTCAAAACGGGGATTATCGGAGGTCAATATCACCTTGTCGCTGCCGGCCACCGCTTCCTTGGCCATCAGTGGACGTTTGCCCTTGTCACGGTTTCCCCCGGCGCCAACGACGGTAATGACGTGTCCCTTGCCCTGAACCAGATCATTGATGGTATCCAACACATTCTTCAAGGCATCGGGGGTATGTGCATAATCCACGATGGTAACGAAACCCGTGGGTGAACGCATGAATTCTAACCGCCCCGACACCGGTTTAAGGGTACTCAGGACAAGTAAGACCGTTTCCGGATCTTTTCCCAACAAACAAGCAGTACCGTAAATGGCCAATAAGTTGGACACGTTGAACCTTCCAATGAACTGAACCATGACCTCACGTTGGTTGATGCTGAGTTCCATACCCTCGAAGTGACTCTCCAGCACCTTAGCCATGAAATCGGCCATGCGTTGAACAGAATAATCATGAACCGAGGCTCCACAATTTTGAACCATGACACGGCCATTCTTATCATCGGCATTTGTGAGTGCAAACGCATTAACTGGCAAGTCATCAAAAAAACGTTTCTTGGCTTTCAAGTAATTGTCGAACGTGATGTGGTAATCCAGGTGATCGCGGGTGATGTTGGTGAAAATACCGCCAACGTACTGCAATCCGGCTATGCGCCGTTGATCAACGGCATGTGAGCTCACTTCCATGAAGGCATACTCACATCCGGCCTCAACCATCCTTGCCAGCAATTCGTTGATGGCCAATGCATCGGGTGTAGTATGAGTGGCGTGTATCATTTCCTGGTCGATGTAATTGCACACCGTAGACAGCAGCCCCGACTTATGACCCAGCTTCATGAACAATTGATACAACAGGGTGGCGATGGTCGTTTTTCCATTTGTACCGGTAACACCCACCAGATTAAGTCGAGTCGAGGGTCTGCCATACCAATTACTGGCCAACATACCCAACGCCTCATTGCTGTCTTCTACCAACAAATACGTCACTTGAGGATCGATGACAGCGGGCAATGTTTCGCACACAATAGCCGAAGCTCCCTTACTGACAACATCACCGATATAGGCATGGCCATCAGATTGGGTGCCTTTTTGAGCGACAAACAGACAACCGGGGCCTGCCTTTCTGGAATCAAAGCATACGCTGGTAATGTCGGTTTCAAGCGGCCCCTGTTTGATTTTTACAGGTAGACCTTGGGTCAGAAGCGTAACGTTCATAGGCGGGTATCTTAATTCAATTTCTGGTTACTTTAAGTGAAGACCGATTGTCTGGCCTCGGTTATAAAATGAACCGGGTGGTATCGACTGGCTGACAACCTTGCCATGTCCCGACATGTTGACAAACAGTCCCTTGGTGCCAAGCAGGTAGACAGCATCCCTGGCTCCCATATTCCTCACATCGGGAACCAACCGTGCAGAAACATCAACCGGAATCAGAGACAAACGCTTGTTTTTCAGTTCGACTTTTACCCAGTCGGCTTTTCCTCCTTGCGACCTGACACCCTGTACGTTCAACAACGACAGGACACCTTTTGTTGTTTCCTTTCGTCCGCCCATCACAAAAGGCGGTGACTCAATATCCCGAACGCTGTCAATTTGCTCCCCGGGTTTGACGCGCCATTCTCTGGCACAGATTCGTTCCGCAATTTCTTTGAACACCCCTCCGGCTTGCTTCCCTCCGGAAGGAAGCTCTGCTTTTGGTTCCCTGATGACAACAATCGCACTGTACTTTGGGTTATCGGCTGGAAAATAGCCGCAAAATGAAACTTGGTGAGACTTGCCACCACTTTGGTACCCACTGACCCCCTTTGAAAGCTGTGCCGTTCCGGTTTTACCGGCAATGGTCACAACAGGGCTTTTGATACTTTTTCCTGTCCCGTGAACCACCACACTGTCAAGCATCTTTCGGATCTCAACCAAGGTTGTTTCAGAACAAATGGACGCTTTTACTACAGTTGGCGAAAAGGATTGAACCTCCTCCCCGTTTTTGGTAATTGCACGGACAAAGAATGGCTTCATAAGCTTGCCACCGTTAGCAATGGCATTGTAGAAAGCAAGCGTGTAAATGGGGGGCACCTGCGTCACATAACCAATGGACATCCAGGGGAGGTCGGTCTTCGCCCAATAGCGTTTGTCTTTCGGGTGGGGAATTCTTGGGCGTCCGGCTCCGGGAATTTCCAGGTTCATGGACGTGTTTAGTCCCATTCTGTATAAACCATCCACAAATTTTGAGGGATTGTTTTTATAATGCTTGTCTATGAGGCTCGAAACGCCAATGTTGGAAGAAAACCAAATACTCTTCGCAGCAGTCAAGGTGTGGTATCCGCCCTTGTCCCAGTTGTGGTCTGTCATCGTTCTGCCATACATAGGCATACGACCAAAGCCCGTCTCCACGGTGTCATTTGGATGCACCAAACCATCCTCAAGTGCCACTATCATGGAAAATGTTTTAAAGGTTGACCCGGGTTCGCTCTGGTCTGAAACGGCAAAATTTTTCGTTTCGTTGTATACTCCCGAGTCGGCCACCGCCAAGTTACTGATGGCAAGCACTTCTCCGGTTGCCACCTCCATCAGCACCACCGTGCCTGAACTGGCGTTGATTCGCCGAAGTTCCTTCCTCAAAGCTGCCTCAACAATATCCTGCTTGTAAATATCAATGGTGGAAGTCAAGTCTAATCCATCTTCAGGTTCCTTGGTAATCACACTGATGTATTTACCGGCCACCTTTTGACGCACACTTAATCCGGGCTTACCCCTCAATAAGGTATCGTATTGCAGCTCTAAACCATTTTTTCCTCCTTTTGAAAATTCGCCGTATATGTCACCAATGGTACGTGACGCCAGTGAACCGAAGGGCTTTTCCCGTCTGAAGTATTTTTTTTCGTACAAACCACTTTGGTTCCTGCCTTTTTTGAACAGGGGAAATTGCTGGATTGTCCGCAATTCAGTATGGCTGACCCTGAGCCGTGTCAACAAGTATTCCCTGGATTGTTTTTTGTAGCCCTTGAGCAAATGCATTCTGTAACCTGATGGGGACCTGTCGCCCAACAACTTGGACAATTGGTTGCTCAACGGATTCAAGTAATGAAAGAAAGTATCGGCTTTAACCGCCTGAAAGTCCATATATAAGGCGTAGGAGGGCACGGTGCTGGCCATCAGTTGTCCGTCTCTTGAGTAAATATTACCTCTGTTGGGTGGCACCTCGACGTTCTCGCGCAGCTGCTTCTTTGCTAATTCCCGCCAGGCCTTTCCTTCTACGAATTGAACTTGAACCACACGCCACATGATAGCTATCACGGGCAATGCAAACAAGATAAGCACCACCGTATACCTTCGACGTATCTGTTTACGGATGGAGTCACTCATATCTGTATTGCCTGCAGCCATTTTATTCTTCTTCAATGGTTATGACAAAAGGGGGATTCTTTGAATCCTCCAACTCAAGGCCTTTTTCTTCAACCAGTTCCCTGACTCTGGACTGACGGCTTTCCCGCATCAGCAAGGAAGATTGGGTCAAGGCTTCATACTTGACATCGGCCAACGTCTGGTTCAAGTCATCAATCTTGTTCAAATCCATGATAACACCATAGTGATTGCCTATATAAACCAGAATGCCCGTCACCACGATGACAATCATCCAGATGTTCTTTTTAAAGAAACCCTTGGTGAGGATGGTTCCATCAAAAACCTCCTTCAAGACGGCACGGTATGAGGTGCCTCCTTTTTTTTCCATGGTCTGCGCTGTTGATTTCCCGGTCGTTTCCATCTCAGCCTTTTTTTTCTGCAATACGCAACTTGGCACTCCTTGAGCGAGGATTGCGTTGTTGTTCCTCCACATCCGGCACTATAACCTTGTTATTAACCAACCGGAAAGGTGTCAGGAAATTTCCATAGAAGTCCTGTTCGCTTTTTCCCTCAAAGTTGCCGGTCTTCATAAAGTTTTTCACCAACCTGTCCTCCAGGGAATGGTAGGTAATGACAACCAAACGCCCTCCCGGCTTGAGCACCTCAAGTGCCTGCGCAAGCATCTCCTCCAAGGCCGACATTTCCTGGTTCACCTCAATGCGCAAGGCCTGAAACAACTTGGCAAGTTCCTTTTTCTCACGATCACGCTGAAAGAAGGGTTTTATGACACTCAACAGGGAGGCTATCGTATCAAAGGGCGTCACGCTACGGGCTGAGACAATGGCCTTCGCCAATCGTCTGGCATCCCTTAGTTCTCCGTAATCCCTAAAGATGGACGCCAACCGTTCCTCTGGCAGTGTATTCAGCAGAGTGGCCGCGGTAGATCCCGACTCCCTGTTCATCCGCATGTCTAGGTCGACATCCTCAAATCGAAAGGAAAAGCCACGTTCAGCTTCATCAAAATGATGGGATGAGACGCCTAAATCGGCCAAAATGCCATCGACAAATTCCACCTCGTGATACCTGAGAAAATTTTTAAGGTATCTGAAATTGCTTTGCACGAATACAAACCGCTGATCCTGAGGGCAATTCCTCAAGGCATCCTGATCCTGATCAAAGCCAAACAAGCGACCGGAAGTCATCCGACTCAAGATTTCACGAGAATGTCCGCCGCCACCAAATGTGACGTCCACATAGACACCGTCGGGCTTGATACCAAGACCGTCAACGCTAGGCTGTAACAAGACGGGTATGTGATAGATTTCCTCTGCCATACACGGTGTATCTAATGGGTAAATTAGTCTTTTTCTGCAACGCTCCCCATGACGGAAGCGATTTGCCGCTTGAAATCATCGGGAGCCATTCTCGGCGTTTCCAGTTCAGATTTATCCCACAGCTCAATGGTATCGTCTACTCCAAGGAAACGAACATCAGCCCCAATGCCACAAAGAGAAAGCAACGATTTGGGAACCAATATTCTTCCGCTGGCATCCAGCTCAACCATGACCGCCTCCAGCATAAATTGCCGGTAGAGATCCTGCTGCTCCGGTATCCATTTGTTCAGACGTGAACGCAACCGCGCCAGTTCCTGCTCCCAAACTGATTCCGGATAAATCACAATGCATTTCTCAAAAATATCCTTGCGCAGGTAGAGGAACAGTTGCCCCTCAGCCTGAAGAATGCGTCGAAAATGAGCCGGAATAAACACCCGGCTTTTTGCATCCACCTTAGCATCAATGTTTCCGAGAAATCGCATCAAAAATCTGATTATCTGGCAAAAATACACATATTGCACCACTTTGCAACACTTCCCCCCACATTTTTATCAACAAAAATTAACAACATGATATGAACCAATATTCAACAGTCTACATCATTGATTTTCTGTTTTTTAAAAACATTATCAACACCTTGTTGACAACTCAATTGTTTGTTTTTTTCAGCTGATTCAGACTAAGCCTTAGTCATAACCACACTGGTGTGAAAAACCTTTAAAGGAAGACCGTCACCGCCTAAAATTTGTCAGTTTCTAAAAAAAACCTACTTTTGCACGTCTTTGTACCCAAAAGAGGAAATTTTACATGTCTCAAACAGTAGCCAAATCGGTCAATGTAAGGGAGATACTTCAAAAAAGAGCACCCAGGACCAAGGTTCCCGGATTTGTCGTCCGGTATCTGGAACGTATCGTGCATCAAGATGAACTCAATAAGTGTCTCCAGGATTTTGGTCACCTGAGCGGTATTCCGTTCATCGAAGCAGCCATACGTTTTGTGGGTGTAACCATGAATATCCACGGACTGGAGGAACTGCCTGCAGGTCGGTACACATTTGCCGGCAATCACCCGCTGGGAGGAATAGACGGAATGAGCACCGGATTGGCTGTTCACCAAAAATTCCCGGATCAAAGCATCAAATTTTTGTCAAACGATTTGTTATCCAACCTGGACAACCTGTCTCCACTGTTTATTCCGGTAAACAAAATCGGCAACCAATCACAACACCGATCATTACCCTTGCGTTTGAGCGAAGCGTACCAATCGGATGTTCAAATGGTCATTTTTCCGGCCGGTATCTGTTCAAGACGCGTCAAAGGAAAAATCACCGAATTACGGTGGCAAAAATCCTTTATCACCAAGTCTGTTGAATCAAAACGTGATGTTGTTCCCGTTTATTTTGATGGAAGAAACTCTCTCTTCTTTTACAACCTTGCCAATATTCGCACGTTACTGGGGATAAAAATCAATGTGGAAATGTTGTACCTGGTTGATGAAATGTTCAAACAACGAGGCAAGACGTTTAACATCTACTTTGGAAAACCCATTCCTTATTCCACTTTTGACAATAGCCGAACGGCTCAAGAGTGGGCGGATTGGGTTCGTATTCAGGCGCTAGACCTTGGAAAAAAAATTAAAGAATCCCATGGAACCCATCATTGAACCCATCTCAACTGCACTCATAATGGGCGAGTTGACACCGGACAAACTACTCCGGAAAACCAACAAAGCCAACAACGAACTGTACGTCATCACGCACCATAATGCCCCCAACACCATGCTTGAAATAGGTCGGCTACGTGAAGAAGCATACCGTTTTTCAGGAGGTGGCACAGGCAAGAGTGTGGATATCGACATATACGACACCATGGATGGTTGTTATAAGCAACTCATCGTTTGGAACCCGGAGAAAAATGAAATCATGGGTGGTTATCGGTACATTTACGGCAAAGATGTCCAATTAAACGAACAGGGCGAACCCCACCTTTCTTCCGGCCATTTGTTCAACTTTTCCGATATGTTTATCGAAGAATTCCTGCCATACACGATTGAATTGGGCCGCTCATTTGTCACCGTGGGATATCAATCATCCATTGCAGGATCAAAGGCACTGTTTGCCCTCGACAACCTATGGGATGGTTTGGGAGCCTTAATTGTGATGTACCCCGACATGAAGCACTTCTTTGGCAAGGTGACTATGTACCCCAATTTTGGTGAACAAGGGCGCAACATGATTCTGTACTTCCTGAACAAGCAATTTCCGGATCCCGACCGTTTAGTCTATCCCAGGCATCCGTTACGTACCAATATGGATCTTTCTTCACTCAGCAAACTGTTTATTGGTGGCAACTTCAAGGAAAACTATAAAATACTCAATGCCAACATCCGGGAACTGAGCCGCAATATTCCTCCATTGGTGAATGCCTACATGAACCTTTCACCAACCATGCGCGTTTTTGGCACTGCCATCAACGATGAATTCGGCGATGTGGAGGAAACCGGCATCATGATCAATGTGGGCGATATTTTTGCAGAAAAGCGCGACAGGCACATTGCTACCTTCGTCGATCAACTGAAGGTCAAGGGAGTCCGATTGGATTGAAGTCTGTAAAAGCACCCAGTTTCTGCACGTTTTGGCTACATTTTTTGTACTTTTGCGGTCAAATCCGCAAACATGACCAAGACCTTCAAACGCACCACCGTCACAACGGCCCTTCCTTATGCCAACGGGCCGGTTCACATAGGACACCTGGCCGGCGTATACGTACCGGCAGACATCTACGTACGTTACTTACGCCTACTCCACAAGGACGTCCTTTTCATAGGCGGCTCCGACGAACACGGTGTACCCATCACCCTGAAGGCCAAGAATGAGGGCGTAACACCTCAAGATATTGTGGATCGTTACCACGGCATCATCAAACAATCGTTTGAGGATTTTGGCATCTCATTTGACATTTATTCGCGGACCACATCGGCCACCCACCGCAAGATTGCTTCCGATTTTTTCAGAAAGCTTTACGAGAAGGGGGAATTCATCGAAAAAACCAACGAACAGTATTTTGACCGCGAAGCCAACCAGTTCCTGGCCGACCGCTACATAGTGGGCACCTGTCCGCATTGCAAGAACGAACGTGCCTATGGTGACCAATGTGAAGCTTGTGGAACTTCGCTCAACGCTACCGACCTGATCAACCCCCGTTCTGTTATCAGCGGCAGCGCCCCGATATTGAAAGAAACCAAACACTGGTACCTGCCGTTGGACAAATACGAACCTTTCCTTAAGGAATGGATCCTCGATGGCCACAAAGAATGGAAACCAAATGTATACGGCCAGTGCAAAAGCTGGATCGACATGGGCCTGCAACCCCGAGCCGTGAGCCGCGACCTGGATTGGGGCATTCCCGTACCTGTGGAAGGAGCAGAAGGCAAAGTGCTGTATGTCTGGTTTGACGCTCCCATCGGCTACATCTCCAATACGGCCGAATTGCTGCCCGACAGCTGGGAAACCTGGTGGAAGGATAAAGACACCCGCCTGGTACATTTCATTGGCAAGGACAACATCGTGTTCCACTGCATCGTATTCCCGGCCATGTTGAAAGCGGAGGGCTCTTACATTCTGCCCGACAATGTGCCCGCCAACGAATTCCTCAACCTGGAAGGCGACAAGATTTCCACCTCAAGAAACTGGGCGGTTTGGTTGCACGAATACCTCCTCGATTTTCCGGGCAAGCAAGACGTGTTGCGCTATGTGCTCACCGCCAACGCTCCCGAAACCAAGGACAACGACTTTACCTGGAAAGATTTCCAGGCCCGCAACAACAACGAACTGGTGGCCATTTTCGGCAACTTTGTGAATCGAGCCATGGTGTTGACCCACAAGTATTTTGAGGGAAAAGTACCAGCCTGCGGAGAACTCACCGACTACGACAAAAGCAGCATGGATGAATTTGTGGAAGTGAAACGACAGATTGAAACCCTGTTGGACAACTTCCGATTCAGGGATGCTCAAAAGGAGGCCATGAACCTGGCCCGCATCGGCAACAAATACCTGGCCGACACCGAGCCGTGGAAGATCGCAAAGACAGACATGGAACGGGTAGGCACCATCCTGAACCTAAGCTTGCAGATTACCGCCAACCTAGCCATAGCCTTCGAACCGTTCCTACCGTTCAGCGCGGCCAAACTGCGCAACATGCTGGGCATGGCTGCCTGTGACTGGCAGGAACTTGGACGTACCGACCTGTTGGCCGTGGGTCATCAAACAGGAATACCTGCCCTCTTATTTGAAAAAATAGAGGACGAAGCTATTGAAACGCAGGTCAACAAGTTGTTGGAAACCAAGAAAGCGAACGAACGCATGCAAGCCACCGTGAAACCTGCCAAAGATCCAATTAACTACGAGACGTTCACCACCATGGATATACGGGTGGGAACCGTTCTCGAAGCTGCATTGGTTCCAAAAACCAGCAAGTTGATGAAGCTGACCATCGATACCGGATTAGACCGTCGCACCGTCGTATCCGGGATAGCCGAACACTATAAACCGGAAGAGGTTGTCGGCCGCCAGGTTTGTTTGTTAGCCAACCTGGAACCGCGCACACTAAAAGGCATTGAGTCGCAGGGCATGATTCTCATGGCCGAAGATGCCGACGGTAAGTTGGTGTTTGTTCAGCCTTCAAACGCCGTCAACAACGGCAGTGTCATCAGCTAGGATCAGAACTTGATTCCCACTTCAAACGTCATGCCGGCATCCAGGTTATATAACCTGGATGTCATCAGGCGTTGGTAGAAACCCAATCCAAGAATCAGACCCACCTTATTGGGAGACATATAGAACACACGTTCTTCCAGTCCGGCTCCCACCAACAGGTGTGTGTGCTTTCTATCGTCCGAGGTTTCGTGGTCGTATCGGTATCGCTCCCATCCAATGGGCAACTGAACGCCCATGGACAGGTAAAAGTCATCTTTCAGATTCTTGAATCCTGACATTCCCAGATCCAGGACGTACTTGCGCCAGGAATCCGGGTCGTAGTCGGGGTCTAAAGCGCCTGCATTGTAATGTGTGGAACTGGACAATCGCAAACTGATGGGTATGGTCCACTTTTTTCTGGTCTGGAAATACCCGTAATACGAGAAATTGTGGCTGCTTTCTATGAAACCGACACTTTGCCGGTACGTCAACCAGTTCACCCATTTTATGCGGAAGCGGACATCATTGGCCCTGATTTGCAGCTCTTCGAGCTGAACGCGTCGTAAACTATCCTGCACGCGCTGTTCGCGCTCAATTTCTCGCCTTTGTCGCTCGTAAGCTTCCGTATCCAGGGAAAATTGAGCCCTTCCCATAACCGGAAGCAACATCATCAACAAAAACAGCAACGTCAATCGTCTCATGGCCGTTACAGGTTAAATGATCATTGTTATTTACTCAGATAGTCGTGCATGGCGGCAGCAGCCTTGCGTCCGTCTCCCATGGCCAATATGACGGTGGCCCCACCACGTACAATGTCACCACCGGCAAAAATAAACGGTATGGCCGTTTGCATATCGTCATTCACCACGATGGTTCCTCTCCTGCTTACCTCAAGACCTCTAATCGAGCTGGGAATCAACGGATTTGGAGAAACACCCACACTAACAATGACCAAGTCAACGTCCACCCACTCGGTAGCACCCTGAATTTCAACAGGTTTTCGACGACCGGATGCATCGGGTTCACCGAGCTCCATTTTTTGCAACAGCATGCGTTGAACGCGGCCGCGTTCGTCTCCAGCGTATTCAATGGGATTGTGCAACGTCAGAAATTCGATACCTTCCTCTTTGGCATGCTTAACCTCTTCCAATCGGGCAGGCATTTCCTCTTCGGAACGACGGTAAACAATCATGGCCCGTTCGGCACCCAAACGACGTGCTGTTCTCACTGAGTCCATGGCTGTGTTTCCACCACCGATCACGGCTACGCGTTTGCCAAAAGGAACCGGGGTATCCGATTCAGGGCTGGCGGCATCCATGAGGTTGACACGGGTCAGGTATTCATTGGATGAAAGTACGTTGATCAGGTTCTCTCCGGGTATGTTCATAAAATTAGGAAGACCGGCTCCACTGCCAGCAAAAAAGCCCATAAACCCTTCTTCCTTCAAATCCTCAATAGTGGCCGTGCGACCTATGACGAAGTCGGTAATGAATTCAACGCCCATTTTTTTCAGGATATCGATTTCCACATCAACAATATTGTTGGGCAAACGAAATCCGGGGATCCCGTACTTCAAGACACCACCCACTTCGTGCAAGGCTTCAAATACAGTAACGGAGTAACCCAACTTGGCCATATCCCCTGCAAAAGACAATCCGGCAGGACCTGAACCAATCACGGCAATCTTTTTTCCGTTGGAGGGTGCACGTTCCGGCACGGAAAGCTGACCGCTTTCACGTTCAAAGTCAGCTGCAAATCGCTCAAGGTTTCCAATTCCCACAGCCGGTTTATTCAACTTAAGGGTGTAAAAACACTGGGCTTCACATTGTTTCTCCTGTGGACAGACACGACCGCAGACAGCGGGCAACGCCGATGTCTTTTTCAATACTTTGGCCGCTTCCAAATGCTCTCCGCGTTCAATATTCTTGATGAATCCGGGAATGTTGATTTCTACCGGACAACCTTTCATACATGTGGGATCGGCACAATCAAGGCACCTTCTGGCTTCCGTCATTGCTTGTTCGGGTGTAAGACCCTGGTTTACCTCTTCCTTGCTGTGACTGCGATACTCCGGATCCAGTTCGTTCATGTGCACGCGGGGAATGTCAGTGCGTTCCTTTGCTTTCATCGATTTGCGCAACGCTTCGCGCCATTCCAGGTTCCGATTGTCGGAAGTTGATTCTGTCGTAGTCATATCCTTATTTTTCAATGTCTTTGTAAGCACCCAAGCGTTGGATCATCTCGTTGAAGTCAACTTGATGGGCGTCAAATTCAGGTCCGTCCACACAAACAAACTGGGTCTTACCACCTACGGACACACGGCAGGCACCGCACATGCCCGTTCCATCAACCATGATAGTATTCAATGATGCCACGGTAGGCACATTGTATTTTTTGGTCAGCTCGGAAACAAATTTCATCATGATGGCCGGACCGATTGTGACACATAGATCTACCTTCTCGCGTTGAATGACTTCTTCAATGCCGTTGGTGACCAATCCTTTTTTACCGGACGATCCATCGTCGGTCATAAGAATCACCTCATCGGATGAAGCGCGCATTTCTTCTTCCAAAATAATCAAATCTTTTGTCCTGGCAGCCAAAACAGTGATGACACGATTACCGGCTTGTTTCATGGCCTGAACGATTGGCAACAAGGGTGCTACTCCCACACCCCCTCCGGCGCAGATTACTGTTCCAAATTTTTCTATATGAGTGGCTTTTCCCAATGGGCCAACCACGTCTTGAATGTAATCTCCCTCCTTGAGGTCGCACAATTTTCTGGAAGAACCTCCCACTCGTTGGACAACCAAGGTGATGGTTCCCTTCTCAGGATCAGCCTCAGCTATGGTCAATGGTATGCGTTCGCCATGTTCTGCCACACGAACCATGACAAAGTGCCCAGCCTTGCGTGCCTTTGCGATACGAGGGGCCTCAATGTCAAAACGGACAACCAGTTCAGAGAAATCCGTTTTGCGTACAATCTTATTCATAGGGTGTTGTTAATGTCAGTAGAAACCTACACAGTAAAAGTGGCACAAAAATACGGCAAAAGCATGAAAAAGACCAGTATATTAGGGTATTTTTGCTATTTTTGTTACCAGTTGACTCAAACAGACACATGTCTATTCATTTGCCCAAGCACCGGTTCGACGCTGTCATTTTTGATCTGGATGGCACCCTCATCGACTCTCTTCACGATATTGCGGACGCCTCAAACAGAGTGCTGCGTTCACACGGGTATCCCACGCACGACTACCAAGCCTACAAAATGTTTGTTGGAAAAGGATTGAGAAATCTGACCGAAATGGCACTGCCCGAAACAGACAGAAGTGAAGAAATAATCAGGCGCGTTCACCTCGACCTGATTACCGACTACAAGGTGCACTACGCCGAGAAAACAGCCCTTTATCCTGGGATAGCCCAGTTGTTGGACCGACTTTCCGAAAAAAACATCGGATTGGCCATTCTTTCGAATAAGGCCGATGCCATCACGCAACGCATTGTCGGCAAACTGTTCAGCAATTGGACTTTTGCCCGGATCGTCGGTACAGGCGATTCTATTCCCAGAAAACCCGATCCGACGGGAGCCTTCCTTTGCGCTTCTTCCCTGTGTGTCAAACCAGAAAACATTGTTTATATGGGTGATTCCGGGATTGATATGCAAACGGCTGTCCGAACAGGCATGCTACCCGTGGGTGTCACTTGGGGCTTCCGGTCGCGCGAAGAACTGGAATCCAATGGCGCGGCCAAACTCATCGACCGGCCATCGGAATTACTCAGCTTATGGTATTGAGACACATTTTTTTCACTGTCTGACACAGTGACTTCACCGACGGCGTTTGTGCTCAATTTTTTAGGGAGTCGCTATACTAAAACAAGTAAGCCAACGAAACATTCAGATTCCTGTTTTTTAAGTCATTAAACGGATTGTCCACCAGTATGCCACCTACTCCTGTAGGAATTTTCGCATCGCCTAGCTTACCCAATCCCCAATCGTATTTTACAGAAAGCTGAAATCCCAGCAACTCAGCACCCACACCGGCGCCAACTCCATAGTCGAACGTACTCATTGAGTTCTTCAGGTTCTCGTTGAAATCCTCCTCGCCATCCATCAGAGTGGATGCTACAAATGATACATATGGCCCGGCCTGCAGGTAAACCCTGCCTACTCCAAACTCTATTCCATATTGCAAGTTAACAGGAACCTCGATGTTTTGCGTCTTATACTCAACTTCAGCCCCACTAAAAAGACCAGTAATGGTTGAATTACTGATCAGACTGCTTTTCACAACATACAAGACTTCGGGTTGAACGGCAAAACCAAGCGCTTTGGCTTGCATCAGGACACCAAACTGGTAGTTGGTGGCTCCTTTAACTTCATTGATCATACTCGAAACATCGGTAGAAAGATTGTTGACATTGGCTCCGGCCTTTATACCGAATTTCAACTGAGCCTGAGAGACGGAAACTACCGCCATCAAGGCCATTAACACACAAGCTATTCGTTTCATGTTGTTTGGTTTATATATGGCCGCCCACCTTCAACATCCGTCGGATTTGTTTTCAGTCGACCAAATTTTTCGAACAAATATCATAAATAAATTTGAATCTTTTCAACATTGCATTACATTTGCAGAACTAATAGCATTATTAAATATGTCATCTAATAAACTTATTAATTCCGAACCATCCATGGAAGACACCCTGTTGTCAGTTGCTGAGCAATTATTCCTGGAAAAAGGGTTTGACGGAGCTTCCACTACTGAAATTGCCAAACGGGCAGGGTGCAACCAAACACTGGTACATTATTACTTCAGGACAAAGCAGAACCTATTCTGTACTATTTTCGAAAAAAAGTTTCTCACACTGTACCAAGGATTCATGTCGTTTGGCAGCGTGAACGACATGACTTTTCATGACAAACTGCGGTATCTGATTGAAACGCACTTTGACCTGATCAGCAAGGATCCACGTCTTCCCCTGTTGATCACCAATGAATTTCATCGATTCCCCTTGTTGATCGAGGCCCTTCGACAACGGCTCACGTCGAAACCCACAGAAATGGCTGTAACCTTTGAACACGAGTTACAGGAAGAAATTAAACAAGGGAATATACGCCCCATTGCCTTGAAAGATCTGTTCATCTCAGTCGTTTCACTGAACATAGCCCTTATTTTTATGATGCCCGTCCTTAGCATCATTTACCCGATGGATGAAGACCAAAAAAAGGCGTTCTTCGCCCACAGAAAAGTCGAAAACGTGGATTTTGTCTTAAAAAGCCTCCGTCCCTGATCTATTCACCGAACCATTCAACATACAGCCATGAATCGTATACATCTAATGCTTTGCGGATTGCTTATGCTTTCCCTACCCCTAGCCGGTCAACGACTTTCGCTTGACAGTTGTCAATCGAAAGCACGTGCGCATTACCCCTTGGCCATGCAGTACGGATTGATTGAAAAAACCACAGATGTGACACTTTCAAACGCCAACAAAGCCTATTTGCCACAACTGTCTGTATCAGCTAAAGCCACGTACCAATCTGATATAACGCAGATCCCTTCTGAACTGGGCGACATTCTTTCTCGCCTGGCCAATCAGCCGGTCAATTTTTCCTCGGTGAGTAAAGATCAATACCAAGCCACTGTGGAAATCAGCCAGCTCATCTGGGACGGAGGTGCGGTCAAGGCACAGAAAAAAAATGCCCTCGCTGCAGCCGAAGCCGAACAACGCAACCTGGACGTAACACTGTACGCCTTGAGGGAACGTATCAACAACCTGTATTTCGGCGTGTTACTGATGGAGGAACAACAGAAACAACTTACTTTATTGAAAGACGAATTGGCCACCAACCTACGAAGGGCCGAAGCGTTGAAGAACAACGGTGTTGCCATGCCAACCGATCTCGACGTTATCCGCGTGGAAGAACTCAATGTCGAGCAACGCAAACTGGAAGTGACCGGCACGCACAAAAGCTACCTCCAACTGCTGGCTGCCTTTATCGGCATGCCCTATTCGTCAGAATTAATTTTGGAAAAGCCCAGTCTGCCTCAACTGTCTGAATCACAAATAAACAACCGCCCCGAATTGAAGTTATTCGATGCCCAAGTCAACCTGCTGGAATCGCAACAAGATGCCCTCAAAGCGGCCAACTTACCCAAAATTGGACTCTTTGCCCAAGGCGGATACGGCCGTCCCGGTTTGAATATGTTCATCAACACCTTCTCACCCTTTGCCATTGGTGGTGTCAAACTATCCTGGCAATTAGGAAACATTTATACCCTGAAGAACAACCTGCAAAAGATCAGCCTCAACCAGAAACAAGTCACCGTTCAACGAGAAACATTCCTGTTCAACAACAGCCTGCAAGACAAGCAACAACTGAATGAAATTGAACGCTTGCGTGAAACCCTGAAAAACGACGATGAACTGATCCGATTGCGTTCCGGTATAAAAAAATCAGCCGAGGCCAAATGGGCAAACGGCACGTTGACCACTTCCGACCTTATGCGGGAAGTCAATGCCGAAAACTTGGCCCGACAGACAAAATCGTTTCACGAAATCCAACTATACCTTGCCACCTACCAGCTCCAGAACACCACCAATCAGAATCTTTCCAACACCCATTAATACGACAACTCCTATGTATACCAACAGACACCCGCTGACCGTTACTGTCCTTATCTATGTGCTCCTCACACTGGTCGCTTGCAGCAAGTCCACGGTCAATTACGACGCCAACGGCGTATTCGAGACCACCGAGGTAGTGGTTTCATCTGAAACCTCGGGTCGTATCCTCCAACTCGATCTGGAAGAAGGAACCACACTCAACGCCTTTCAAGTGGTTGGTCACATTGACAGCACCCAGCTGTTGCTCAAGAAAAAGCAACTGGAAGCCAGCCTGAAAGGGCTGCAAAACCGCCGTCCCGACCTCAGCAAACAGGTTGCCGCCCTCGAACAACAGCTGGCCACGGCCCGCAAAGAACGCAAGCGAGTGCAAAACCTAGTCAACGCCGAGGCGTCTACCACCAAGCAACTGGATGATGTGGATGCCCAAATTGCCGTGTTGGAAAAGCAACTCTCCGCCAGCCGTTCCACACTTGAAACAACGCTGGGCGGAATATCCGGTGACGAAGAAGCCCTGGCCGTACAAATTGAGCAACTAAACGACCAACTGGCCAAATGCCACCTCTCCAGCCCCATCCGCGGCACCATCTTGGCAAAATACGCTCAGGCCGGTGAATTGACCACGGCCGGAAAACCCCTGTTCAAAGTGGGTGATGTGGACAATCTGATCCTGCGCGCCTACATCACCTCCGACCAACTTACACAACTGAAACTGGGACAGCAGGTCACGGTACACGTTGATCGTGGAAAAAAGACAGCCACCTATCCCGGTACCATTGGATGGATCTCGTCAACGGCGGAGTTTACCCCCAAAACCATCCAGACACGTGATGAACGCGCCAACCTCGTATATGCCATCAAGGTGGCAGTAAAGAACGACGGATACCTGAAAATCGGCATGTACGGAGGAATAACGCAATAAGCTCATGTACCCCATTGAAGTCATAGCACTACGCAAAAACTACCTACCCGAAAGCAGCAGACAGTTTGCCGGATTGGGCCGACTCGACAGATCGAACACCAGCAACATCTCCTTCTCGGTGGAGCAGGGGGAGCTGTTTGGCATCATCGGACCAGATGGAGCCGGTAAAACTACCCTGTTTCGGATTCTTACCACCCTCTTGTTAGCCGACAGCGGAACAGCACGGGTGGAAGGTCACGACGTGGTAGCCGAATTCAAGGCCATACGGGAAAACATTGGTTATATGCCGGGACGCTTTTCGTTATACCAAGACCTGACGGTGGAAGAAAACCTGAATTTCTTCGCCACGATTTTTCATACCACACCGCAAGCCAACTACGAGTTGATCAAGGATATATACCAACAGATCGAGCCCTTCAAAAACCGTAAAGCCGGCCAGCTTTCTGGAGGCATGAAACAAAAACTGGCCCTGAGTTGCGCACTGATTCACAAACCCAAGGTGCTGTTCCTGGACGAGCCCACCACCGGTGTGGACGCCGTGTCCCGCAAGGAATTCTGGGATATGCTGGGTAACCTGAAACGCCAGGGCATCACCATCCTTGTTTCCACCCCTTACATGGACGAAGCCAGCCTATGTGACCGCATCGCCTTGATACAGGACGGACGCTTTTTGACCATAGATACGCCTTCAGGTATTGTGAATCAATTTAAGGAAACCCTATGGGCGGTAAAGGGCGATGGATCGTCACGTCTATTATCGACCCTACGAAACATCGAGGGGGTCGTAAGCTGCTTTGCCTTTGGTGACAGCCTGCATATAACGATCAACCCAGCCCTCCTTCAACGAGAGGACCTTCTTCAGTCGCTGTTAGCCAACGATTCAGGAACGATTGCCATTGATCCGATTTCACCAACCATTGAAGATTGCTTCCTGCAATTGTCACGCCAAAACAACACTGAATGATGGAACACGTTATCGTTGCTGACCAACTCACCAAATGCTTCGGCACCTTCACAGCCGTTGACCACATTTCTTTCGAAGTAGGTAAGGGTGAAATATTTGGTTTTCTGGGTGCCAACGGAGCCGGCAAAACAACAGCCATGCGTATGCTATGCGGCCTAAGCAAACCCACCTCCGGTCGTGGTATGGTTGCCGGATTCGACATCGGCAACCAACAGGAAAAGGTAAAACGGCGTATCGGCTATATGAGCCAGAAGTTTGCCCTGTATGAAAATCTTAAGGTGTGGGAAAATATACGGCTCTACGGAGGTATTTACGGGGTGCCCAAACAAGATATCGCACCCAGGACAGATGCCCTGCTTGAACGACTGGGCATGATGGGCGAGAAGGATAGTTTCGTCAAATCACTTCCCTTGGGATGGAAGCAAAAACTGGCCTTTTCGGTAGCCATTTTCCACGAGCCGGACATCGTCTTTCTAGATGAACCCACCGGAGGAGTAGACCCGGCAACCCGGCGCCAATTCTGGGAAATGATTTACGAAGCAACAGAACGTGGCATCACCGTTTTTGTTACCACCCATTACATGGACGAAGCTGAATACTGCGACCGTGTATCTATCATGGTCGACGGACGCATCGACGCACTCGACACCCCGCTGAGACTAAAAAATCAGTTCAAAGCGGCCAACATGGATGAAGTCTTCCGGCAACTCGCCCGCCGGGCCAAACGATTGGAACACACAATACCCTGAACGCATGAAACCATTTTCGGCTTTTGTCCGCAAGGAATTCCACCATATTTTCAGAGACACCACCAGCATGGCCATCATGCTGTTGTTGC
>CAYTIY010000028.1:0-23773 GCA_964438045.1 uncultured Bacteroidales bacterium
ATGGTCTTGTAACCGTTCCCCTTACACGTCTCGCACCGACCTCCGCTTACATTGAACGAAAAACGACCGGGTTTGTAGCCTCGTATCTTGGCCTCAGGCAGATTGACGTACAAATGACGGATGTCAGCGAACACACCGGTATAGGTAGCCGGATTCGATCGCGGCGTCCTGCCAAGCGGTGACTGATCCACATTGATTACCTTGTCGATGTGTTCCATTCCCGAAACCTCACGAAACGCAAGCGGCACCTGCAGTGAACGGTAGAAATGCTGGCTAAGCAATGGCTGTAAGGTTTCATTGATCAGGGTGGACTTGCCACTGCCCGACACACCAGTCACCACAATCATCTTTCCTAGAGGAAACTCTACATCTATGTTTTTCAGATTGTTACCAGTACAACCCTTAAGTATCAATTCACGTCCATTTCCAGGACGACGAGAAGCGGGAATCTCGATGCGCCGTCTGCCATTCAGGTAATCGGCTGTCAACGTATGCGACTCGAGCAATTCCTGAGGTGTGCCAGCAAAGACCACCTCGCCCCCGTGACGACCGGCCTTGGGTCCCAGGTCGACCACGTAATCGGAAGCCAGCATCATATCCTTGTCGTGCTCCACCACGATCACCGAATTGCCATTGTCGCGCAACGCCAACAACGATTGAATCAGCCGGCAATTGTCCCGTTGGTGCAGCCCGATACTAGGTTCATCCAAAATATAGAGAACATTCACCAGTTGCGAACCAATCTGAGTGGCCAGGCGGATGCGTTGGCTCTCCCCACCCGAAAGACTGGCCGACGCCCTGTTCAACGACAAATACTCCAACCCTACATCGAGCAAGAACCTCAACCGGGAACGGATTTCCTTAAGAATCTCAACAGCAATGGCACGCTGCTTGACGGATAGATGCTCCTCCACCCCTTCCAGCCATGCGTACAAATCATTGAGATCCATACTTGCCAGATCGGCAATAGTCTTATCCCTCAACCGATAATGCAGCGCCTCACGATTCAGCCTGCTTCCGTGACATTCCGGACACTCAGCTGTAGATATAAACTGGTCGGCCCACTTCTGGGCATCCGAGGGCGCATCTTCATCCTGTTGGGAATGAATAAACTTTATCACCCCGTCAAACTCAACAAAGTAGTTCGAATGACCCAGCGAATGGTTCTTGATGTTCAAGCTTTCTTCGGTACCATTCATAATATCGTCGAGAGCTTCCTCCGGCAATTCCTCAATAGGTGTCTTGAGCGTAACGTCGTATTTTGCAGCGATAGCCTCCAGTTGCCAGAACAACAACACATCCTTGTATTTGCCGATAGGAACAATCCCCCCGTTGTAAATCGAAAGAGTTCTGTTGGGAATGATCTTGTCAATGTCCACCACGTTGACGCTCCCCAATCCCTTACACCGGGGACACATGCCCTGAGGTGAGTTGAAGGAAAAATTGTTTGGCGCCGGCTCACTGTACGACAAGCCCGTAGTCGGACACATCAAATGCCGGCTGAAGAAACGCGGTGTGTTCTTATCCTTTTCAATTACCATAACCACGCCACTTCCTCTGTCCATCGCCACCTTCAGGCTTTCCTTCACCCGCTTGAGGTCTTTCTCGGCCACCACCAGTTTATCAATTACCACTTCCACATCATGGATCTTGTAACGATCCAGTCGAAGTCCGGGAATTATCTCCCGAATCTCCCCATCGATGCGCACATTGAGAAAACCTTTTTTGCGCAATGTCTCGAACAATTCCTTGTAATGGCCCTTTCTGGAACGTACTACAGGAGCCAGCAAAACAATGGGCTTTCTTTCGTATTCCTTCATCAGCAGTTCCAGAATCTGTTTCTCGGTGTACCGCACCATTTTCTCACCTGTGATATAGGAATAGGCCTCACCCGCCCTGGCGTACAACAGTCGCAGGAAATCATACACCTCGGTGCTGGTACCCACCGTCGATCGGGGATTGTTGTTGACCGACTTTTGCTCGATGGAAATTACCGGACTCAAACCCGTGATGTTGTCCACATCGGGTCGCTCCAGATTGCCCAGAAAATGGCGTGCGTACGAAGAGAACGTCTCGATGTACCGGCGCTGCCCTTCGGCAAACAAGGTGTCGAACGCCAATGATGACTTGCCACTGCCGCTCAAGCCCGTAAAGACCACTAATTTGTCGCGAGGAATCTCTATGTCGATATTTTTCAGGTTGTGTACACGGGCACCGAATACACACACCTTCTCAGTCACTTCCATAAGCATCATTTCTCCTGAATCACCCAATTTTTCCGGTGAACAGGAATGGTTTTCGGATCATATTCTCTTTTGGACGGATCGGGATAAGTCACCTTGTACGTCTTACCGTCCTTGTTTGGCAGGCTGTCACTCCGAATCCAGGTATTGAACGCCTTCAAGTCGTAGAATTTGATGCCCAACGAATCGGCCACATCCACCCAGTTGTCCACCCTGCCAGTTATCAGCGTGTCTTTGGTCACCATAGGAGGATACAAATGCTCCCGCTTAACGTAAAAACGAAATTTTTGGGGATCTTCCATAAAAACCTTGCACGTAAGGATGCGGAATACATACCGCATGGTTTCGTCAACCAACCACAAATCCAGGGCTTTTTTCACCCGTTGTCGGGCCAGCTCCTTGGTCACCCTGGCATAGCCGGTGTTGTATGAAGCAGCAGCTGTCGCCCAATCCCCGTACAAGGAATAGGCATAATTTAGGTACCGGCAAGCAGCCTCCGTCGACTTCTCCACATTGTAACGCTCATCCACCTCACTGTCTACCTGCAAGCCATACTGACGACCTGTTTCGGGAATGAACTGCCACATACCCACAGCCCCGGCCGACGAAGTAGCCTTGGCATCCAAGTGACTTTCAATACAGGCCAGGTATTTCATGTCATCGGGCACCCCGTTTTTCTTCAAGATGGGCTCAATAACCGGAAAATAGCGGTTGGCACGTTTGATAAGCAGCAACGTGGACGAATGCATGTACATCATACTCATCAATTCCCGGTCGAAACGCTCGCGCATGTCGTAGCGCCTCAAATCTATCGTCTGACCACAAAACACAATCTCATCGGGCAGATCGGGCGATTCGGTACCGGACTCCATTACAACCGTCGTATGTTGCACGACAGGTTCAGACATCACCGATTCCACTTGAGACTTCGATACGGTTCGTTTCGTAAACGGCCAAATCGCAGAAGCCTTGTACACCAGAGGTTCGCCCAACATCAAAAAAGCGAACACAACACACACATATTTGTTCCACATAGTTATTCCAACAAATTGATATCACCCTTTTTATGATACACCCGACCATCAGACCCTTTGGCCTCAATGGAGTAAAAGTAAACCCCCGGCTTGACAGCTTTTCCTTTGTAGGTACCGTCCCACCCTTTGCCCGGATCGGTCCATTCAAACACGACAACACCCCAACGATCCACAATCACGCCTTTGAACGTCAGGATGGATTTGTATACCACCCTGAACTCATCGTTTTCACCGGGAGATGAACGGGGTGTGAAAAAATTCGGACAATCAAGCATCGATTCATAAATCATCGAAGAAAACACGGCCGAGTCCCTGCAATAAGTATTGCTTACGAACACCTTAACCGTATAATTGCCACTTTCCTTAAATGTATAATGCAGATCCTCGCCGGTAAAGCGAGCATATGCTCCTGTATTGCCTGGTTTGTAAATATTCCATTCCACCAACGTGACGGCCTGGCTAGGATTGCTGCTGAAATTGACCGTCAAGGGAGCCGATCCGGCCAGTTCACCCGTGGATGCCCCCGATTCATTCGCATGCTGACGAAGTTCCACCGTAGCTGTGGCGTTCGCCTTCACAGCCCTGGCCACATACGCCACCGAAGCCGAATCATCAACACCGAACCAGTGGTTGATTTCATCCCCGACTACCTTGATCGGTGTATCCAAAAGGGGAGCCGGAATGGCCCAGTTTGCGCCCAACGACTTGAACGGAGCTTCTTTCGAAACAACCGCATACGCACCCGTCAGCGAATTCCATTCCAGCGTCGACCAATGTAACGTATGGACACGTTCGACAGTGCGCTTCAATCCGACAGCTGTATAAAACGTCATGTCATTGCCCGGCGAGACCGTAGCACGCAGAGTCAAATCACTGCAGGCGTCACCTTCATCCACCACATCGATGGAGATATAGGCCAACGGTTTCCATAGCACAGCATAGGCAAACCGCACCTCGCCCGTTGTCGATTTCACAAAATAACCAGCTTCGAACTGCAAATTCCTGACAGTCGTCCGGGAGGCACCTGTCACCACATCGGCCGGATCCACCGGTACAGCCGCATCCGGATCTTGCGTATAGCGGTACCACGTCCAATCCGATGGATTGTCAGCCGTAAACGACAGGGAAGCCTGCTGACTTCCATTGAAGACAAATACCTTTTCCAACCCGGAATTGGAAGGAGGTATGTAAGCAAACGGATCATTTCCTGAACCTCCGGCAGCAGAGAACTGCCCGCGGGCGGATCCTGCCGTCAGCACAAGCATGAAAAGCACACCAATGAATCGTCTCATCCGTATCCAGTCTTCGTAAAAATCCTCCAAAGATACGTTTTCTTCCTGAAAATTCACGTACATTTGTTGGCTCAATACCGTTCAAACCATGGATTTGCCCTTTGTAAAACGCCTCGTTGCGGGATTGGCCGGATGGCTCTTCACGCTGTCCATCGTGGGCCAGGTTGCCAACTTGCCCGTGGTTCACATTCAAGGTAGAGACTACTACCAATACGAGGTCAAGAAAAGTGAGACCCTCTTTTCCCTGTGCCGGCGCTTCCAAGTAACCGAAGAAATACTCAGAACTGCGAATCCCTCCCTCGTCGACGGGCTGAAAGCCGGTCAACTATTGCTGATTCCCGCAAAGACGACCAACAATGACCCACAGGCCAACGAAGCAGAAGACACACCCCAATCCGTACATCGAACTGCCGTTCCCGAAACAAGCAAACACAAACGGGAGCTTGCCCGGATCACCCTGCTGCTCCCCTTCAACCAAACCGAAACATCCGCCCTCAACGAACGATACGTTGAATTCTACGAAGGCTTTCTGTTGGCTGTGGACACCCTAAAGTCAATGGGCTTTTCCTTCGAGGTTCAGGCATTGAACGTAGGATCCGACGCCGGCAGCATCGAACAACTCATCCTGGAGGGAGCGCTCGATCAAACCGACTACTGCGTGGGAGGCATCAATGCCGTCCAAATCTCCACCCTGTCGCACTGGGCCGCATCGACTCAAAAAACTGCCATCCTGCCGTTCAGTTCCCGGATCCCTGAAATGATCGGCAACAACTTCCTCTACCAACCGCTTACCACCCAGGAACACATGCTCAGCCGTCTGGCCTCCTACATGTCCATCCGGTTTGCCGGTACGAATTACATCTTGCTGAAAGACCCCACACACAGCTCCTCATCGAAAAACGAGTCACTCACCGAAGCCTTGAAAACGCAGTTTGCCAAAACAGGCTCCCGTTACCGTGAGGTTTACCCCGACGAAACCCTCGATTCCCTGGTGAACAGCCTCTCAGACATCTATGAATCGGTCATCGTGCCCTTTCCCATGAGCCTGAACGAAGCCAGCCGATTTGTCACCACCCTGGCCGCGGCTGCCGCCAAGAAGCCTCAGAAAAACATCACGTTGTTCGGCTATCCCGAATGGCAGGCCATGAACAAACGGACCATCCAACTGTTCCACACACTCAACACACACGTGTTTTCGAGTTTCTACGCCAACTTTCAAGAAGAAGCCGTCCGCGACTTTCAGCTCACATACAACGCCACGTTCGGAAAAGCCCTATTGAACACCTTTCCCAAATACGGCATCATGGGGTATGACATTGCCTCCCATTTTATTCCCAAAATGGTGAGCGCCCACGAGGGACATGCCGTCAAGGAAGGTCCGGATCCGCTTCAACATGCCTTCCTGTTCCGTCCCACAACCTCAGGCAGCGGCTCCTACAACCAACTGTTCTATCTGGTAAACTTCTCAAGGGACAATGATGTTGAAGTCAAAGAAATCCGATAACATGCGTTTATACCCTACCCGTTTGATCAAGAGCCTGTTGGTTTGCCTGGCTATTCCGGCAGTTTCTGCACATGCCCAATACAACACCCGCAACGAATGGTACCTGGGACCAAACGCCGGTGCATCCCTGTCCAATGTCACGCTGGTTCCCAAACTGGTTGACAAACTGTTCACCATGAGCAACATTGGGGGACTTACCCTGCGATATGTCAGTGAAAACCACTTCGGACTCCAAACCGAACTGAATCTGTTGCAAACAGGTTGGGAAGAAGACGAACAAGGAATGGGCCAACAGTTCAGCTACAAACGCACCATCAACTTGGTCGACCTTCCCTTCATGCTCCACGCATATACCGGCGACAAGTCGTTCAGGGCCTTTCTGAACCTTGGTTCACGATTCAACTACGTTCTTTCAGAAAAGGAGACCACCACTCCGGGCACCACTCACTTGACGCAACACGGAAAAGCCGTGGAAAAACCCTTCCAATATGGAATCGTGGGAGGCGGCGGTGTGGAATACCACCTGAAACGTCTGGTCATCGGTTTTGACGGACGCTACACCTATTACGTCTCCAACCTGTTCTCCGACGCCGTCGGTGACGATTTCAGCGCCTCCAACCTGCAACTCGTCACCCTCAACGCCTACCTGCTGTTCAGGGTTCGATAGCCGCCATAATCCGTACAAAACCCTTACAATCATGAAAAGAATAGTGGCAGTCATACTATTGTTCTCTTTGTATTCAGGCATGCACTCCATTGTTGCACAAGACGTTTTCTACAAAGACGTTGTTTTTAAAAATGAAGATGTAGAATTCAAGCAAATAGACGAACACACCTGGTTGGGCTACGGGCATCTGGTGTATAACGAAAGCATCTACCTGGTTGAAGGAAACGACAAAGCTGTTTTGATTGATGCAGGAACCCGCATCAAAGACTTGGATAAGATTGTCGCCCAACTGACCAACAAACCCATCATGTTGATGGCCACCCATGTCCATGGCGACCATACGGGTTCTGCCATATCCTATTTTCCGGAGCTGTACATCTGCCCCAACGACACGGTCCAGATACGGCAGGTTATGCCGACTTACAAGGGGAAGGTCAAATTCCTGAAAGACGGAGAAATCATCGACCTCGGAGGACGGAAACTGGAAGTCCTCTTCACGCCGGGTCATACACCGGGTTCCATCACATTGATCGACAAAATGGCCGGATACGGTTTCAGCGGCGACTCCTTCGGCTCCGGAAACCTGCTGTTGACAGGAACGATTTCCACACTCATTGCCAGCTGCGAGAAGACAAAAAGCGTCATGGAAAAATTCAACATCCAGTATCTTTTCCCGGGTCACGTACAAGACAAGAAAGTGGAAACACAGCAACGGGTGGCTGATATTTTGGCGCTCAGCAAGGATATCCTGTCGGGAAAGATCAGTGGTGAAAAAAACGATCGTTCACAGATGGGGCTTAGCCTCCTGGCTGTAAAAAACGGATTCCGTTTGAATTACAGCCAAGCTGCCATCAAATAATCCACCTACCTCATCGTACCGGAGTAACGCGATAAAGGCCAGCACCATGCAATGGCAGTTCGCGGCTGAATGTAGCGTCAAACGTACCAAGATCTTTGTGGCTCCACAAATCACGCACCTTGGCTCTACCGGTAATACCGATGGCATTGAAATCAATCTTCACCGTTGAGAAATCCGGGAAGTTGACATTACCCTTGTCAATAAGCACGCCAAACACGACAGAGCCCTGATTTTGCGTGACAATTCCAGTTGCAGTAAACGTGTCGTAACCCTCAGGCAAGTCATAAATGATAACCGACTCGGAAGAAGTACCAATACCATCGACAGGCTGCCCCTCTACCCGCAAAGGACGACCATCACCGATCCTGCTCAAACGCACCTGACCCTGACCGCTTGTGGCCGATGACCATTTCAACTCGGTGAGTTTCTTGTCGCCATTGGATCCATGCAAAACGGGATCAATCCAGGCTACCTGATCGTTGACTGAACCATCTCCCCCATCTTTCACAAACAGGACCAACCGTTTTCCCTCTTTAACAGACACTGCTACTTTTTGAGAACTGCCCTTGCCCGCAATAACAGGACTGGCATAGTCGGCGTTGTTGAAATCAATGTTCTCACCCTTGCTTTGCGCATTGAACAAAGCCACATATTTATCCTTGCTACCAGGCACATCTGCCGTCCAGGCAATCAAATTCTTCTCGCGGAAAACCTGACGGTTGTTGCTGCTCTCTTGGTTGACTTTCAGCATTTCAGGATTGGTGAGCATTTCCTTGGTAAAATCATCCAACTTGATCATGTCGCCTCCAAAAATCAGCGGCGAGCGGCCAATGGCCCAAAGGCTCATCAGCGTGTATTGTTCATCTTTGGTGAAATTGGTCTTGCGGCCAAACTCCACTTCACCAATAGGTAGCATATCTGCATCCGGAAAATGCCCAGGTCCACGGTAGGGTGTCCAGACGTCCATGCGTTCGAACATGGCAAACAGCAAGCCCCAGCGATCCCAGAAATCGTCGGTAATGCGCCATTGATTGGCGTAATTCATCACGTGTTCCCCTTTTTCAACCGGCGTAGCCCCAGGTGAAAGACTCAACACAATGGGACGTCCACAAGCATCGATGGCTGTGCGAAGCGCCTCAATTTCAGCTGTCTGAACATTGTCATAGGGACGAGAAATATCATCCACCTTGATAAAATCCACCCCCCAGCTGGCATACAAGTTCACAATAGATTGGTAATACGCCTTTCCTTCAGATTTTGTGGCATCCACACCATACATATCGGGATTCCATCCGCAGCGAGAATTAGTCAACGCAATATCTTGTGCCTTGACATTGGTTCCCAAAACAGGCAGGTTCTTGTCCACAGCTTGACGGGGAATACCGCGCATGATGTGGATTCCAAACTTCAAACCTTTTGAATGAACATAATCCGCAAGGGGTTTAAATCCTTTTCCGTCAGCAGCTGAAGGGAATTTCTTCAATCCAGGTGTCAAACGGCCATATTCGTCCATGGTCAGTATGGCACCCGGCTTGTAGGAATGCCCCTTTGATTCGGGTTCATACCACTGAATATCCACTGTCAGGTATTTATATCCGCTCGAAAGCAGGTTCTTGGCCATAGCGTCGGCCTGATCCTTAATTTGTTGTTCGGTCACAGTCGTACCGTAAATATCCCAACTATTCCAACCAAGCACAGGCTTGTCAGCGTATTTCCAGTATGTTGGTTTTTCTTGTGCATGTAGAGCACCACATGTAACAGCCAAAAGCAAGATCAACGATTGTAAAAGCTTGTTTTTCATTGTGTTTCAGTATTAGTAGTAAGATTGCCAAAAGAAAAACACCGCCCATTCCCTGAATGAATCAGACAGAAGGAGCAGTGCTCAAAAATGGAATAAACACATCAGCGAAGACGGTTCAACGAATCCAGCAGCTCGATATCCTTCGTAATAGCCTTTGTTGCCATGATATTGAATACCAAAGCCAGAACAGGAAATGAAACCGAATAATTCAAGGAAAAATCCAGTTCGACACCTTTCCAGCCAACCAGGTACAACACCACGTACATGACAGCGAACAGTACGATCAGCACCCCGTTGAAGGAACACAAGGTCGTTTGCAGCGAGCGTTTCTTAAACAAAAAAATGGTCAGGAATGACACGAAGGCCGAAAAAACAGCCAGTGTACCCACCAACCAGAAGGGAAATGACGATTGAAAAGACCCCTGAAGTACTTCAACTCCAAATGCCCCCACCTGAACCCTCACGTCATCACCTGTCAGGACACCGACCGGTACAATAGCCAAAGCCACCATCAGTCCAACGACGATGAGTAGATAAAGGCTTTGAATACGTTGGATCATGACAACTTATTTCTTGATTTTTTCGCGGGCAGGATTTTTGTGATACACCTTTCCTTCAATGAATTCCTGCGTTGCAATCAATGTAGGCTTGGGAAGTTTTTCATAAAAACGGGAGATTTCAATCTGTTCACGGTTTTCAAACACTTCTTCCAGATTGTCCGTATATGAGGCAAACTCCTGCAATTTCTTATCCAATTCGGACTTCATCTCCACAGCAATCTGGTTCGAACGCTTGGAGATGATCTTGACGGTTTCATACACGTTGCCCGTGTCTTCCGTCAGCACATTCATGTCGCGCGTAACTGTGGAATTGGGAATAGTCGATTTCTTGTAATCCATTGTCTTATTCTTTTATTATTTTTCTTGATTCTTTCAATATGCCATCGGCCTCCTTTTTATACTTGCCTTTTGGAAACTCATTGATGAAACTGTAATATTCATCGATGGCAGCCCTGTACCGATCCAACAGGAGTTCTTCAACGCTTTGGGTAGCCAACACATACCGCGATTTGAGTACCAAAAAAGCAAGTTCCTCCCTGTATTTTGAAACGGGATAATCCATCAACGCATTGCTGGCCGTCACAATACACGACTGAAAATTATTGTATCCCATGTAGTTGCCAAGATTGAAATACAAACGACTGTTCAAAAGTTGCTTGTAAACCAACTTATCCCTAAGCATATCCAACATGGTATTTACCTCATCCAAATGAGTGCTTTCCGGGTAATACTCCAGAAAAACGTTCAACACACCGATTGCCTTATAGGTTTCATCCTGAGAAAGGCGTGGGTCGGGTGAGTTCAGGTAAGCCGACTTCCCAAACAGAAAACGCGACTCTTCAGCGTAGGCACCTTTGGGATATGTTTTGTAATAACTTTCGAAATAACTTTCGGCGGAGTAATAATCCTTGGTGTTGAAATAAGCATCAGCCAGCATGAACAAGGTGCGTTCAGCCCTCTCCGTACCCTTGTGGACAGCTTGAAGCTCATCCAACAATTCAATGACACGGGCATACTGTTTTTTCTCGTAATATTCGTTGGCCTTGGTCCATTTCATTTCAAAGTCCGTGCTTTTCAGCATCTTCTGATAATCGGAGCAAGACACCAGAACGGCACCCAACAAAGCGGCACAAAGCAAGCGGCTGAACTTCATTCGTTAAGAATAATGAAAATAAAACACCCCAAAACGACGCACAAAGGTAGCATTTCCCTTCCAAACAGCGAAAAGAAACAACCAATTTTAACTGAAAAAGACACGCTTACACGTCAACAGCATGAAACTAACAGCCAAACCCCTTAAAAATCATACATGTCGCTGGCATTGGCCATTTGCAGATTGGAACGCTGCAATACCTCGATGCAACGATCGATGTTGTTGGATTTGATCACCACCCTGGCCATATCATCTTTCATAGCAAACGCATACATGTAATCAATTGAAACACCGTTTTCCGACAACAACATCAAGGCCTCCGACAATGTTCCCGGCGTATTGGGCACAAAAAGGCAAACAACATCATTAAGGGTGACAGTATAACCGTTATCCGTCAACAAGGTCTTTGCCGCCTGCGGATCCGAAAGAATCACCCTAAGGATGCCGAAGTCGGACGAATCAGCCAGGCTGAAAGCGGATAAGTTGATACCGGCCTCACCCAGCAACCGGGTCACACCGGTCAAACTACCGGTCTTATTCTCTAAAAAAATAGATAACTGTTTGATTATCATATTTTTGAAATATTAATAAAGTTTACGTTTGTCGGTCACACGCTTGGCTTTGCCCTGCGAACGTTCAATAGAACGAGGCTCTACCAGTTTTACATGGGCATGAATACCAACCACACTGGCTATGCGAGCCTCGATGCGCTTTCCAAGATTGAGCATGGAGGTCATGTCATCGGTAAAAATCTCAGGTCTCACTTCCACATGAACATCGAACGTGTCGACATTGTTCTCCCTATCCACATACAAATGATAGTGCGGAGCCGCTTCTCCAAACTCAAGCAGGACACTCTCAATCTGCGAGGGAAACACATTGACACCCCGAATAATCATCATATCGTCGCTCCTGCCCATAATCTTGTTCATACGAACCGACTTGCGGCCACACGGACACTCTTCATACATGAGATTGGTCAAATCCTTGGTGCGGTAACGGATCACCGGCATACCTTCCTTTGTAATGGTAGTGAACACCAACTCCCCAATCTGACCGGCTTCAACCGGCTTCAAGGTAACAGGATCCACAATTTCCGGCAGGAAATGATCCTCATTCACGTGCATGCCATGTTGCTCCGAACAATCGTAGGCCACACCCGGACCGATAACCTCGGTCAACCCGAATATGTCATAGGCTTTAATGCGCAACTTGTCTTCTATCTCCCGCCGCATTTCCTCGGTCCACGGTTCAGCACCGAAAAAGCCGCATTTCAGTTTCAGTTTATCCTGAGCACCCATTTCCTGGATGGCCTCAGCCAGGTATAATGCATACGAAGGCGTGCAACACAACGCCGTTGAGCCAAAGTCTGTCATCAATTGGACTTGTTTTTCCGTATTGCCTGATGAAATAGGAATGACAGACGCTCCCAGATTTTCCGCTCCGTAATGAGCACCCAATCCACCGGTAAACAGCCCGTATCCGTAAGCAATCTGGAAAATATCGTTGCGGGTACAACCACCAGCGGCAAACGTCCTGGCCATCACTTCAGCCCACGTGTTCAAATCCTTGCGGGTATAGCCGGCCACAATGGGTTTTCCTGTAGTCCCCGACGAGGCGTGCAATCGCACAATTTCCGACATCGGTGCGGAAAACATGCCAAACGGGTAGTTGTCCCTCAGGTCGGTCTTGACGGTAAACGGCAGCTTGACCAAGTCATCAATGCTTTCAATATCCATTGGGGACACGCCCAGTTCCTGCATCTTTGACCGGTAAAACGTCGAATTGTGATACACCCGCTCTACGGTTTCTCTCAACCGTCGGCTTTGCAGTTCGCGCATTTCATCGCGCCCCATGCATTCATTGCTTTCATTCCAGATCATAAATAAAATCTTTCAACGACGCAAAGAAAACGAATAATTCGCAATTAAACACGCCCAAAAGTTGTAAATTTGTTCATGTTTCAACTCACCTCCCCGTTCAAGCCTACCGGAGACCAGCCTGAAGCCATCCGCCAACTGGTAGACGGCATCAACGCAGGAACCCCCTTTCAGACCCTGCTGGGTGTCACCGGATCGGGCAAGACCTTCACCGTGGCCAACGTGATCCAACAAATCCAGCGTCCCACCCTCATCCTGAGCCACAACAAAACGCTTGCCGCGCAACTGTACAGCGAGTTCAAAGGTTTTTTTCCCAACAATGCGGTGGAATACTACGTCTCGTACTACGACTACTACCAGCCAGAAGCCTACTTACCCACCACAGACACCTATATTGAGAAAGACCTTTCCATCAACGACGAGATAGAGAAGCTCCGGTTGGCAGCCACCTCCGCCCTGTTGTCCGGTCGGAAGGACGTCATCGTCGTTTCCTCCGTTTCCTGCATTTACGGCATTGGCAACCCCGAAGATTTCAACAAAACAGTGATTGAAATACAGGCAGGCATGAAACTGGACCGCAACGTCTTCCTGCGCAAGCTGGTGGACAGCCTCTACTCCCGGAACGACGTGGATATGAAGCACGGAGAATTCAGGGTCAAGGGCGACACCGTTGACATCTACCTGGCCTATGCCGACCACATCCTGCGCGTCACCTTTTGGGGCAATGAAATTGACAGCATAGAAGCCAAAGACCCCATCAGCGGACACACCCTTGAAACGCTGCACGAGTTCCGCATTTATCCGGCCAACCTGTTTGTAACCAGCAAGGATCGCATCAACACGGCTATCGAACACATTCTGGAAGACCTCGACAAACAGATCACCTATTTCAACTCAGTAGGCAAGATATTTGAAGCCAAACGACTGCAAGAACGAGTTTCATACGACGTGGAAATGATCCGTGAACTGGGCCACTGCTCAGGCATTGAAAACTACTCCCGCTATTTCGACGGCCGCATTCCCGGCGAACGCCCCTTCTGCCTGCTCGACTTTTTTCCGGATAATTTCCTGCTCGTCATCGACGAAAGCCACGTCACCTTACCCCAGGTCAGAGCCATGTGGGGAGGCGACCGAGCCAGAAAACAAAATCTGGTGGAATACGGGTTCCGGCTGCCGGCCGCCATTGACAACCGTCCCCTCGACTTTGAGGAATTCGAACGTATCCGCAAACAAGTGGTCTACGTAAGCGCCACACCGGGCGACTACGAACTGGAGAAAACCGAAGGCGTCATTGTGGAACAAGTGATCCGACCCACAGGATTGCTGGATCCCGAAATCGAAGTGCGTCCGAGCAAACACCAGGTAGACGACCTGATGGAAGAAATCCGCGTCCGCTCGGCCCGCAACGAACGGATACTGGTCACCACTCTAACCAAACGCATGGCCGAAGAGCTTACCGCGTATTTTGAAAAGTTGAACATCCGCTGCACCTACATTCACTCCGACGTAGATACCCTGGAACGCGTCCGCATCATGGACGACCTGCGCAACGGCATCTACGATGTACTGGTTGGTGTCAATTTGCTGCGCGAAGGCCTGGACTTGCCCGAAGTATCCCTGGTAGCCATCCTGGATGCAGACAAGGAAGGCTTCCTGCGCAACCACCGCTCACTCACCCAAACCGCAGGCCGTGCCGCCCGCAACCTGAACGGAAAGGTTATCATGTACGCCGACAAGGTAACCCGCAGCATGCAACTAACCATTGACGCAACCCTGCGCCGACGTGCCAAACAACGGGCCTACAACGAAGCCCACGGTATCACCCCCACAGCTATCATCAGGGAACGCTCCTCAGCCCTCGGTTCCTACATAAAACAAACCGAGCCGCAAGCCTATCTGGAGCCCACAGGAGTCAGTCTCGTAGCCGACCCGATTTTGGCCCACATGACAATTCCGCAGTTGCTGAAAGCCATAGAAAAAGCCCGCAAGTCCATGTATGAAGCAGCAAGGCGGCTCGAATTCAATCAAGCCGCCCAGTTCCGTGATGAGATGAAAGCGTTGGAAGAGTATCTGTCGAAACTGCAAACCCCAAATGACTAAAACCGGAAACCGGCCGTAACGACCATGTTCAGGCGCTTCACTTTCACGTCCGCATAGCGTTTGTCCGTACGTGTTTCATTCGGAAAAGTTTCATCGTAGAAGGCAAAGAATTCTTCTCCTGCATTCCTAACGGTAGCCGTGGCATCCAGGAAAAAGGCACCCGATCGATACCCCAAACCACCTGTCATATACAACGTCTCCTTGTCAAATGCATAATAGGGTGTCGTTCCCACAGCCTTCACAGGCGTGTTGGCAGCGGCATGTCCGTTATTGTAAGCCGTTCCATAACGAGCGAATCCGGCACGCAGACTTACATTGTCAGTCACTCGGTATTCACCGCCCAAACGCAGGTTGTACGCCGTTTTGAAATGATTGTCAATTGCCAGGTTTCTATCGCTCATCGGCATTCCGTTGTCGGTTTTCAACGCCATTTCCCTATAGTCCACCACATCGCAATCAAAACTCAACATGGCGCGGCTACCAAACAAGTACGCAGCACTGTACATGATTTTACCGGGTGTCTGTAATTCATACGACCCTTCCGCTTCCCCAATTTCAGCAATCGAGTTGCCGGGCAGGAACGAAGAAGACATAGAAGAACCGTACACGTCGGTCAACGAATAATATGTCGGTGAATGCAGCGCGAATCCAAAACGCAGGAAAGGAAACGGTTTCAGAATGGCTCCAATCTTGAAATTAACTCCTGAACCAGTGGTATTCAATGCGTTACGCAACTCATACTCAATAGGATCCCATACCTGGTCACCTTCCGTGACACCTTGCGAACGTTCGTAGTACGATGAAGTCATGCTATAGTCCATCACATTGACACCCAATCCCACTCCCATATACATAAAATGGCCCCAGTTGGCACCCAGGGTAAAATCAAACACGCCCGAGTAACCCGACTCATTCAGAAACATCGTGTTGTCCACCAACTCTCCTGCTCTGAGCACATCCTTATACGTCCCATTGTCGTAATCGATCAGGTAAGAATCGTAGGCCAAAAGTCCCAGGTCATACAAATCACCCGGTAGCTCATTTTCAAAGTTCCGACAAATCGGATCAAGCAAGGATGTGGTCCTGTTTTTACCCGAAACCAACATGTTTTTGCTAAAGTCCTTGGTCTTCGTAAAGGATACACCAAAATTGATGTTGTTGATGTTTTCGTCGTTGTTCGGTCGAAAGGCGCCCACGTAACCTATGCTGTTGAAACCGGCGGACAACTTGTTGTCACTCTGTTCAACACCGTTAAAATCGGACGCACTCGTCGTGTAGGACACCACGGGGGTAAAAGAAAACTCCGAACTGCGATAGATGCCGATACCTCCCGGATTCTGGGAAATGGCACTCATATCACCCCCCAATGCTCCAAATGCACCAGCCATACCCATATACCTGGCCGTTCCAAGCAAATCGCCCTGTGAATACCTTAACGCATCGTACTCACCCTGAGCTGACACCGTCAACCCAAGCGCGGACATAACTACTGTGAAGAAATATTTTTTCATATTTTTCATACTTAGCGTTGTGGAAATCACCTGCCGCGGCCTCCCCCACTGTTGTTCGAACCGCTTCTGGATCCGGAAGAAGACGAAGAGGAAGAAGACGAAGAAGAGCTGGAAGAACCCGAACTTACCGACGAGCGCGTGGTCTCTACCGGAGAGGAAGAGGAAGAAGACGTACTCGTACCATAACTGGTGGTTGCCGTCCGGGTGGTAGACGTCGATGTGGAAGGCGTCGAGTAGGTCCGACTGGTGCTGCTGCCCGTACCACTTCGGGTAACCTGGGGCGTACTAACCGTCGAGGTAGCCGTACCTGGGTTGTATGAGCGGGTGGTGGTACGAACCGTATTGGTCTGAACCGATACACCCGATGCACCCGAGCTTTGCGTACTTGACCGGGTGGTGGTACTCCGCGTATTGCCACCGTACACCATACCACTGCCGTTTCTTTGCGTTTGAGTGGAAGAAACGCCAGACGTTCGTGTCGACACACTTCCACCCGACGTACGTGTCGCAACACTGCCACCCGACGTACGGGATGTCCTGGCCGTTGCCGACCCTTCGGAACGACGGTTCACACTACGGTTGTCTCCGTATACAAAGTCGCGTTGTCTACGCGTCAGACCCGAATACGAATCAGAATGCCCCCCGTAATAGGGATACCCACCATAGTACCAAGAGTCCCAGTAATACGGATAGCCGTAATAACCGTAATCGGTATAATGCCAAGGATTATTCCACAGGTCGTAACCGTAAAATCCGGAATAATGGCTGTAATACCACGGATTCCTGTACCAAGGAGAATAGTAACCCATGGTTTGATTGTACCAAATACTGCCGTAATACGGTCTGTAATAATTATCGTAGTAATACGGACTCATCCAACTGTAACGATCATCAAAATAATTGACCGTTACATTGGCCCCGTCCTCCACAAAGACGTTCACATACTCACCATCGGTGATATGAGTGGTGAACGATGGGTTGTAAAAACGACGGATACGTTCCGAGTATTCAAAGGGATCTTCTTCATAGACTGAATCAACAGCCAGGGTATCCATCCCCTCCTCGTTTCCGGGAACGTAGCGCCTGTTGTACTCGTCTACTTCCCTGGAGGTGTAAATCCTGACGGTTCCGGTGGGATCATTGACGCGCACGTTGCCACCTGCCGTCGGAACCTGCCTTTCCGGGATCACTGCTTTCTCTTTCACCACCACAGGTTGTTTCGGTGCCTTGCGGGGGTCATAATATATATCGTCCTCGAGCAGCGACGAAGCTGCCGCCGGTACCACCATCGAACTGGCAATGGCCAATACAACTACCCATTTTGTTTTCATACCGCTTACGTGCATTTGGTAAATTGGTTGAGAGTTGAAGCAAATAATCGTACCTTTGCATAGCAACCCGACATTACAAAGATACTTTTTTCGGCTAATTGTTTACAACCGTTGCACATATTTAACACTACCACCTGAACATGGACTACTTTGCCGTCACTTTTACCATCACTCCCCAAAATAGCACCGTTAGCGATGTGCTGGCCAGCATTCTAGCCGAATCGGGCTTTGAAAGCTTCGACGAGGCACCTACGGGCATGACCGCCTACATTGCGGCCAATCGGTTCAATGAAGAAGCCCTCAAGGAATTTGTTCCCGAAGCGCTTTACGGCTCCTCCATCGAGTATGCCACGGAGCTGATTCCGGGTCAGGACTGGAACCACGAATGGGAAAAAAACTACTTCCAACCCATCGTAATCGGCACCGACTGTGTCATTCACAGCTCTTTTCACACGGATTATCCCAAGGCTACCTGGGACATTGTGATCGACCCAAAAATGGCTTTCGGAACGGGTCACCACGAGACCACCAGCCTTATGCTCAACTATTTGCTGGAAATCAATCCCGAGGGTCGTTCGTTTCTTGACATGGGCTGCGGCACGGCCGTTCTGGCCATTCTGGCATCCATGAAAGGCGCTGGTCCTCTGCTGGGTATCGACATCGACGAATGGGCATGCGACAATGCACTGGAGAACGTTCGTTTGAACGCAACCTTGAATGTGGAAATTGTGCAGGGTGACGCCTTGACTCTTAAGGGAAAAGGGCCTTTCGACCTTATTTTCGCCAACATCAACCGCAACATCTTGTTGAATGACATGGATGCCTACGTCAATACGATGAAAGCAGGGAGTGAATTGTTTATGAGCGGATTCTACACCGAAGACCTGGTGGCTATTCGCTCAAATGCCGAAAGTCTGGGTCTTACCTTCATCGACAACAAATCGCGCAACAACTGGTGCGCCTGTCGGTTCGTGAAGAAATAACCACGGTACCGTATACCCTTCCTTCGGTCCGCTTTCCTTCAAGCAGGAGTCACTGCGGCCCTATGAGCGTTGCAGTGGAGTCGGGAGGGTGTTTTTTACCGGCGACTTGGATACAGTTGATCCCCGATAGAGCCTGAAAAAAAACGGGAGGAAAACGAAGCGGGGTTATCCGATTCATTTCCCTCCCGGTGGAGTTTTTCAGCAAAACTTACTTACCCTGTTCGAGGAGCAACGTCTTGGTAGGCTGGTCACACACTTCAGTCGGACCAAAATACTGGATGGGGCCGGGATAGACATAGCTGGTATGAACCGCCCAGGCAGCACGCTTGGCTGCAAACGTCTTGAAAGGAGCACCTTCCAGATCAACCAACGCCTTTTGGATCACAGGCTTCATTTCACCGTGACGCTTTTCCATATTCATCATCATCGTGATGGGCACCCCACCGGCAATCCATTCAGCAGCAGGAGCCGTGGTGTTGCGCACCAACGACATGTAACCGGTCTTGCCGGAACCAATCAGGCAGGAAGCCGTAAAGCCCAGCGAATAGCAGTAGTCGGCATCGTAGTTCGAAGGAGCGGCGCAACGACCTTCATAGCCGAAGAAATGCACCTGCGAGGCGAATTTGCCCACAAACTTGCCTTCTTTCTGCCATTCGGCCAACTTGACAGCCACCATTTCGGCCAGCAATTTTTCTGTTTCAATGAGCGATACCTGTACGTTTCCGTGCGGGTCACGGTCGAGCGTGAGCTGACGGGCCACACCTTCGGGCAACGAAGCGTAAATGGCGGAATTTTCGGGACTCAGCATCTTGACGATGTAATTGCGCTGTTCCGAACGACGGATCAAGTCGAAGTCTTCCTTGTGAACAGCCAGGAAGTCGTTCAACTCAGACATGAGTCGCTTCATGGCGGGAATGAATTCAATGACACCTTCAGGAATCAACACCGTACCGAAGTTGTTGCCGTGTTCGGCACGCTGAGCGACAGCCTTGGCTATGTCAGTCACCAAATCATCGAGCGACATATTCTTGGCTTCCACCTCTTCCGAAATGATGCAATAGTTGGGTTGAACCTGCAACGCACATTCCAGGGCGATGTGAGACGCCGAACGACCCATCAGTTTGATGAAGTGCCAGTACTTGCGCGCAGAGTTGCAGTCACGCTGGATGTTGCCGATCACCTCGGAATACACCTTGCACGCCGTGTCGAAACCAAACGAGGTTTCAATCATGCTGTTTTTCAAGTCACCGTCGATGGTTTTAGGACAACCAATCACCTGAACACCGGAACCGATAGCTGCGTAGTATTCGGCCAACACACAGGCGTTGGTGTTGGAATCGTCACCACCTATTATAACCAGCGCTTTGATATCCAACGCCTTGAGAATAACCAACCCCTTATCAAACTGTTCTTTCGATTCCAATTTGGTACGACCCGAACCGATGATGTCGAAACCACCCGTGTTGCGGTACTCGTCAATGATGTCGGCGGTCAGTTCCATGTAGTTGTGGTCTACCAGACCTCCGGGGCCCAGGATGAAACCGTACAACTTGGAAGCAGGACTCAACGCCTTGATGCCGTCGAAAAGACCGGCAATCACATTGTGCCCACCGGGAGCCTGGCCACCCGAAAGGATAACACCCACGTTTACCGGAGTAGTCGATTGAGGTTCATCACCAGGGACAAACGTCACCAGGGGCAAACCATAAGTATTGGGAAATAACCGTTCGATGTCAGCTTGGTTGGCCACCGACTGAGTCTTCTCCCCTTCCACCAACCTGACGTTTCCACGCAAGGAAAGGGGCATTTTGGGCTGATAGGCTGCACGCGCTACCTGCAATGCACTTTTTGTCGCTTTCATGTTCTATATATATGATTGTTTGATCCGAAAAAAAACCACGCAAAGGTCGTGAAATTTTCAGAGAAATGAAAGAAATCTACTCATCCTTTCCAGCCAACCTGCCTACTTCGTGGAAGCGGCTCCTCTTCTTGTTGATGATGAGTGTTGAAGGAATATGATCCAAGCTGATATCCTCATCTTCCACCATCTCATCCCAGGATGCATAGCTCACCAACATAAAGCTGAACGAACGCATGTATTCCTTGTCATCAAGGGAAGATCGGCACCACTGCACCCGGTTGGGAAATTCCTTCATCAGGTTCATGATTCCCTTAGAAAACAACGTATTTTCAGCACTCATCTCATCCAGATCCTTGATGCGCAAGATGACGGACGGGTTGTTGCGCAACAACCGCCTGCCGTAGCGAAGCAGAAAAATATCCTCTTCCCGTTTAAGAATGATCAACGTCTTTTTAATGGACACAAAATTGCGATTGACAAACACCCCCACACTGCAATGACTGTTTTCTATAAAAAAACGCGTCTTGTCCTTGATCAGACTACTGGGATAAAACACATGTTGTTGGTCAATCTTATTGAATAGCCTACGAATAAAAGGAATCCGCCTCCACACTAACCGTTTCGAGCGCCGCTGCTGCACCGCGGTCATCACTCCACCACCCACGAGCAGGAAATCGTATTGATCCTCGTTGGTGGTATACACAATTTCCTGACTCACATTGTCGGTCACCTTGTACTCCGTTTGAATGGGAATGCCGAGCGCCTCAGCCTCAACCCTCACACCCTTGAAACTATCCTCAATGTACTGGTCACCCGAGAATAGGTTGACATCGGTACCCTCTGTGACATGCAACACATTCACAGCCAGCGAGTTCTTTGATCCGTCAAGCACTGTCTTGGCCACATTCAACAAGATCTTCCCATTGGCCGGATTTCCCACAGCCACCAACGCCTTAAATATACCCTGCTGCTGCCGGGAAATCAATTCATGCGTCTTGTTCCGCACAGGAATCAGCCGTCCGATCAAGTTCAACGCCGGTGTCGTCATAAACGTGGTAAACAAGGCCATGATCACCAGCATCGCAAACAACGTAGGTGGCAATACCCCAATTTCATAGCCAATATTCAGCACGATCAACTCCACAAGCCCCCTGGTATTCATCAATACGCCAATCGACAAACTGTCACGAACATTCTCTCCCATAAACCGGGCTGCCAACGTGGCCCCACCCATCTTGCCCGATATGGCCACCAAAACAATCAAACCGCAGGTCAACCAAAGCTCGGGCGAATTCAACAACCCAATCTGTGTGCGCAGCCCTGTGAAGACAAAAAACAACGGCAGCAACAACGACACCGATATATCCTCCACCTTGTCCACTAAAATTCGGCGGAAATTCGTCTTTGGCGGCATCACCACGCCGGCCATGAATGCCCCGAACAGCGCGTGGATTCCCAGCGATTCCGTTGTAAACGCAGACAACAACAGCACCAGAAAGACAAACGCCACCATACTCTTGTTCACCACCTCGGAGGTTTGGTAGTGTTCACCCAACCGTTTAAAGAACGGTCTCAAGACAAACAACATGAACAACAGATACAAAAAGGTGAACAACAAGGTATACAACGCATTACCCAACGAACCCGTTTTGGCGATTGCAATAACACCGGCCAGGATGCACCAACCGGACACATCATCAATGGCCGCACTGCCCAAAGCCAGCGTACCCAGATGCGTCCGGGTCAAATCTTTTTCCTGAATGATGCGCGCCAACACCGGAAACGCCGTGATGCTCATGGAAATACCGATAAACAGCGCAAACGACAAGAATGGCGTTTCCTTGAACGCGTACGTGTCGTATAAAAAGAAAGCCAATGATATGCCAAACAGGAAAGACAGCATGATACCCCATTGGCTGATCAAAAACGTCTCGTTGATCTTACTCTTCAACGTACTCACATTCAGCTCCATGCCAATAACAAACATGAACAGCACCAAACCAACCTGACTCAGGTAATAAATATTATTGAGGGAATCGGGCGGAAACAAATTAAGGTACACATCAGGAAAAAAATGCCCCAACAATGACGGTCCCAGTACAATGCCGGCCAGAATTTCACCAATCACCGTAGGTTGTCCTATCCGACTGAATAAAAAACCAAACAGACGGGCGACAAAAAGAATAGAAATCAATTGAAGCAACAGCAACGCCGTTGGTTGACCAATGTGATCCCAGAGAGTCTGAATAAAAGAAACCGTTTCAGGAAGAGCCGTTACAGATTTCGCCTGAACGGGTTGCTCCATTTGTTGTCCGGAAAAGACAAGCCATCCCCCCAATCCAATAAATGCAGCCAACGTGACACCATAAACCAACCAGGTTCTGGGTTTCGATGTGGTTGTAGCGGAATCAGGCATCGATCAAGGGTTTCCGCAAAGATACATTTTTTTGTTTTTTAACGCCGTGTCCCAGCTGTAAAAGTTATACCTTTGTTCCTACAACCAACACAAAACACCATGTCCGTACACCAGGAAGACAACCGGAAAGTCACCACCCACCGCCTGATCGAAATGAAACAACGCGGTGAAAAGATAGCCATGCTCACAGCCTACGACTACTCCATGGCCAAACTCATCGACCAGGCAGGCATGGACATCATCCTGGTAGGCGACTCCGCCTCCAACGTAATGGCCGGGAACATCACCACCCTGCCCATCACCCTGAACCAGATGATCTACCACGGCGTTTCGGTGACCAAAGCCGTAAGCCGCGCCCTGGTGGTGATCGACATGCCCTTCGGCACCTGCTCCGGCAACCCCACCGAATCGCTCAACGCCGCCATCCGCATCATGAAGGAAACCGGAGCCGACGCCCTGAAGATTGAAGGCGGCAAGGAAGTGATCAATGACATCCGCAAGATCATCGACGCAGGCATCCCCGTCATGGGACACCTGGGCCTCATGCCCCAGTCCATCAACAAATACGGCACCTACAC